>CAYMME010000357.1:0-10127 GCA_964391465.1 uncultured Planctomycetales bacterium | reverse complement strand
CAGCCAACAGGGTCCTTCTGCGCCTTGACACGAAAGGCCTAATGGGTGACCCCAAACGCCCCTGCGCCCCTGAACGCCCCTGCACTAGCAGGCGTGGATTGTGATGGCCTTCGTGGGCGCGGTGGGGCAGGCGACCTCGCAGGCCCCGCATCCGGGGCATCTGTCCGGATCGATCCGGGGGGTGAGGGCGTATTCACTCTCCGAGAACACGTATGTGACCGCCCCGTACGGACACCAGTTTCGGCAAGCGGAACACTCGCCGTCTTCGCCCAACAGGCAGATGTCCATGTTCACGCGCGGCAGGCCGATCGATGCGTGTTGCTTCTCTCGTGGGGCGACGGGTGCCAGCGCGCCGCTGGGACAGACCTCCGTACATCGCGTGCAATCTTCGCGGCAGTAGTCGTTACTGAAGTCGACGGTCGGAGTGAGCAGGCCGGCGATTCCGTGTTCTCCCTGGTCCGGTCGAATGATCTGCGTGGGGCACGCGCGCAGGCAGTTGCCGCAGCGCACGCACACGCCGGCGAACCGAGCCTCGTCGACGGCGCCGGGTGGGCGGAGCGGGGGTGATACCGAACCGCGGACGCGTCGCGTCACTGCCGCCCATGACAACCCGAGCGCCGCGCCCAGCACGATCCTTCGTGGCCACCCGGTGGCCTCCTCTTGCACGCTCTCCGGTGGTCGAGCCGCAACGCTTCGCACCCTGCGACCCAACTCGAAGAGCATCTCCTGGAACGCTCCGAGCGGACACAATCGTGTACACCACAGGCCGGGCCAGGCAACGCTGAGGACCAGAACGGCCAGCAGTCCAACGCCGCACCATCCGGTTCCCGACACGGTTCGAACGTGTCGGAGGCCAGGTAGCGCACTGAACATCGCTACGGGGTCGAGCCACAGTAGCAATGGGTAGCCGAGAACGGCGCCCCCCAGCGTCAGCAGGGCGATCCATCGACCGAAGTTGGGGCATCGCGGACAGCGCCGGCCCAGTCGAAGGCCCGGCATCGCGGCAAGGTCGGCACAGGTGCCGGTCGGGCACACCCAGCGACAGAACCAACGCCGTCGGATCAGCACGATCCCGGCCACCGCCAACCCGATCAACGTCGCGATCTGAAACGTCCGCGTGGCGACGAGCGAGGCCAGCGCGACCAGCGGGCTCAGGGCAGGGACCACGAGCAGAAGCCGCGACCCCTCCGTCAGCGGCCAGAGCAGCATCACGGCCGCCACGAGCAACGCCCCGCGGACCGCCCACCTCGCATATCGCCGAGGACCGGTGCCGCCGTTGCTCGAGTCACAACTGGCGCCCGTCGAATCGGTCACCCGAGATGCGCCTCTTGCTGTCTCAAGATTCGCTGAACTTTGGCGACATCAACATCCCGCGGACGGGCACCCTCTTGGGCCGCCACTGCCGCCGCGACTCCCGCGGCATGGCCGGTCACGAAGCAGTTGGGAATCAAGCGGACAAGGTCGGCCATGCGCATCTCTGCACTGATGCATCGGCCCGCAACCAGCAGGTTGTCGACCGTCGCGGGCACGAGCGAGCCGTAGGGAATCTGCCACTCCTGATGTTCGCCCCCGGATGCCCCACCCACTCCGATGCTGTCTGGGAATCTCCTGTTCGCTTTCAGATCAGCCAGCGTCACCGTGCTCACGCCGTGGACGACCCGTGTGATCCGCACGCCCAACTGCGGCGCCGTTTCGACAAGGTACACCTTGTCGTAGCCCGGCGTGCGACGGATCTTACCCACGTTCCGCCAGATGAACTTGCGGTGGTTCATTTCCATCCTGGTCAGCACCTCGACGTCCAGCCCGTCCACCTCCGGCCCGCGCAAGTTGACCCAGTTCACACCCGGCACCGGCGTATGGCGTCCCATGCGTCGTGGCTTCGGTGCTCCCGCAGCCTTCTGCTGATCGATTCGATCCAGGTTGCCGATTCGCGAGACGAGCCCCACGTTGTGCGAACGCCGTTGGTACGCCGCCCCGGCCGCGGCGAACACATCGCCGTCGCCCGTGGCGTCGATGACGTTCTTGGCGAGGATCGCCTGTCGGCCCGACTTACTCTCGAAGACCGCGCCCGCCACGGTGTTTCCGTTGACGATCGCATCCACCCCCCAGCAGTGCAGGAAGACCTTGACGCCTGCTTCTTCGATCATCTCGACCATCAAGTACTTGACGGCCTCGGCGTCCACGGTCGGCCCCACGCCGGGACGACGGTCGACAATCGCACCGTCGAGCTTGTCCAGGCGGCGCATCATCTCCTCGCCGATTCCCTGGCAGACCTGCTTGCCGCCCTTGACGATGTGGCCGATGACCAGAAGCACCAGGCCGCCGGTCCATAGGCCGCCGAAGTGGCCGTACCGCTCGACGAGCGTCACGTCCGCACCGGTGCGCTTCGCGGCGATTGCCGCGCAGACGCCGGCCGGACCGCCCCCGACGACCAGCACGTCCGTCGTGTGCAGCACGGAAAGCTCGCGCTGCGGTTGGATCACCTTCCCGTTCACGATCGAGGGGCTGGCCCGGTTCGCCTGCACCTCACGGTCGGCAATGATCGAACTCTGAAAGCCGCTCGATTCACCCACCTGCTGCGCCGCAGCAGCGCGCTGCGGACCCGCGGCGTCCAGCCCCACCGCGATACCCGAAACGCCCACCAACCGAAGCCAATCTCGCCGGTTCATCGGCACGTTTGTCGGCCTTCTCATTGCAAGGCTCCTCAGGCTGTCGCACAGAGTTTCACAAGGCCTCCAGCTTAGGCAATGGAGTTGAGCCTGTACAAGGAAGGCACCTGCCGCGCACCGATTCCACGAGGGCAAAGTGTCAGGTTCGGAATGGCGCGCGGCTGCGGTGTGCCGACATTACGGCACGACGACGAGTGTCGCGTCCTTCTCTTCGACGCGCAGCATCTTCGCCCGTTCGTTCGGTCCGCGGTTGGGGGCGTGCAGACAGAGCATGAGCTTTCCTTCGAAGGTGCGGAAGAGCGTGCAATGGCCGCCGCCTTCGAAGAGCGGTTGGGTGTCTTGTTGCCACGGTCCCTCGACTCGGCCGGACGGCGACCGGGCGATGCCGACCGTGTAGCCGCGCTTGCCGAAGCTGGACCACAGCATCAGGAGGTGGCCGTTGCTCGCCTTGTGGAGGCACGGGCCGTCGGTGACGTGCTTACCCTCTCGCACCGGCCGGCGCCACGGGGCCTGTGACGCATGGAACAGCTCGATCGGCTCGCCGAGCGGTCGACTCAGATCGTCCGACAGCCGGACGGCGTTCATGGTCCCGTCGTCGATCTGCACCCACTCGTGGCAGAACACCATCCACGGCTTGCCGTCTTCGACGTACAGCGTGCCGTCGAGGGCCATCCACTCCCACGGCGTGGCGGCCCGGCGACTGTGCGGCCGGAACGGTCCGAGCGGGTTGTCGGCAACAAGAATCTGCGTGCCCCGCTTCACCGACCCGCCGCTCAGCGTACCGAACAGGTAGAACTTGCCCTTGTACCGGTGCACCTCCGGGGCCCAGAAGTCGCGGTCGGCCCAGAAGTTCTCGGGCGGCGTGAACACCGTGACCGGCGGTTGCCACTTTCGCAGATCGCGGCTGACGTAGCACTCCCAACCCTTCGCCCCGCGCCGGCGGTTGCCCATGTTGGCGTACATGTAGTACCGCCCCTTCTCGGGGTCCGGCAGAACGAACGGATCGCGAATGCGAATGTCGTCGAGGTCGAGCAGCGCAGGCTGCGACGCCGCGCCGGCGCCACCGGCCGGCCCCGGCAGTAGTGCAAGAAGAAGGTTGAACGCGACCTGCATGAGCGATCTCCTGACCGGCGTGCAGCCAACGCCATGACGATGCCGCTTCCGGAAAGAAGGAAACGCCGTTGGTTATCGGTGAACTACGCTGTGTACGACCCCATTGCAGCCGCGTCCCGCGGCGCGAGACTACTACGATGGATGTCAATCCCGGTCATTCGTCGTCCGTTGCCTGCCGCGCCTCGCGAAGGTCCACGGGCACCCACATGTGTGACGGCTGCAATTCGACGAGCCGCTGCACGACCCGGCGGCTGCAGACGAGTTGAGGAAACGATAGATACCCCGGTCCGGTCCATTCGGCGGAGAAATTCCAGTCCTTCGCATTGGCGAGAACACGCTCATCATAAGCCAATTGGTCCCCTGCGTACTGATAACCGAGACGTCGACACGCGTCGCAATGATCGGCAATGCAACTGCGCTCGATGGGTGCCTCTGCAAGCATCGGCTCCAGAATAGACGTAACTTCCAAGGCGGAAGACCGCCTTGACTCCCGACCCGTGGTCCGATCCAGAATCGGTCGCGGCAGGGCTCCGCTCCAACGCTCCGTTTTGAGCGAGTTCACCAGCTTTGCGGACGCAACGAGCAGGTGCGGATCGAGACGCATTAGATGCCTACCTGGGATTTCCTTCACGGCCGCGGTGAGCGGGCAGGCGAGTTGCATTGCCCCGCGCCCGCAGGATGGGCATCGCCCATCCTCAGTGCACTGCGGCGGGTCGAAGACCTCATCATCATTCTCATACCAGGCGCCGCCGGCATCGCTGAAGAACGCGGCCGACTGCAGTTCCTCGGGCGAGGCCCGGACCTCCACGCGGCACGCCATATCAAGCGAGAATCGCTCCGCGTAGTCTCTTGTGATCAGATGGTCGCGCGAGTCCTTGGGGACACACACAGCAAGCATCGAACGCGCCGGGTAGTCCTCGATGGTGAACGGATGAGTGAGCTGCGCGCCAAGCTCCTCCAGTCGCGCTCTGGTTCCATGAACGTGCAGATAGGCGTCTCTGATCACGGCGTCTGACCTCCCAGAACGAACCTGGCTGGCTATCGCACCGGCTGCAGGCAACCACCGGTAGCCGTTCACACCGTCCCGGTCAACGATATCCGGAAAGAGCCGAGCGCACCGCCCCGGATGGGGCGGAGGAGGCTGCTGCGGCCGCGTGGAGCGCTGCGGCTACGTGCCTCCGCCCCATCCGGGGCGGTTGCTGATTGTTGTGCATTGCCATCCACGGGTTGCGCTTCGCTCCACCCGTGGCTACGATCCCTGGCCCCGATGGGGCTGACATGCATCAACCAGCGCTCTGCGCCTGCTTGCAATGCCGCCGCCGCGCGCTAGAGTAGTGGGTTCGTCGTTGCCCGGAATTCGTCGACCCGGGCCGGAGCGAGCCGGCATCGAGGCACTTCGCGGCCATGAGCGCTTCCCGCAAAGTCATCCGCATTCGCGGGGCCAGCCAGCACAACCTCAAGGGGATCGATCTCGACATCCCGCGCGACCAGCTTGTGGTCATCACGGGCCTGTCCGGCTCGGGCAAGTCGAGCCTCGCCTTCGACACCATCTACGCCGAGGGCCAGCGCAAGTACGTCGAGTCGCTGTCCACCTACGCCCGGCAGTTTCTCGAGCAACTGGCCAAGCCGGAAGTCGAGCACATCGAAGGGCTGCCGCCGACCATCGCCATCGAGCAGCGCAGCGGCGCGAGCAACCCGCGGTCCACGGTGGCCACCACGACCGAGCTGTACGACTACTTCCGGCTGCTCTACGCCCGGCTGGGCACGCCGCACTGCTGGGTGTGCGGCCGCCCGATCACGCGGCAGCCGCCGTCGCAGATCGTCGACGCGCTGCTGGCCTGGCCCGAGTCGACACGGCTGATGCTACTTGCCCCGCTCGTTCGCGGTCGGACCGGGCAGCACGCCGACGTAATCCGGCGCGTGCAGCGCGAAGGGTTCGTACGCGTGCGGATCAACGGCGAGATCTGCGACGTCAAGAACATCCCCGAAGCGGCACCCCGCAAGAAGCAAACGATCGAGGCCGTCGTCGACCGTCTGGTCATCCGGCCCGACATCCGCACGCGGCTCGCCGACAGCGTCGAGGTCGCGCTGACCATGGGCGACGGTCTGCTCATCGCCACCCGTGCCGGCGAGGACGACAAGTGGGAAGACACGCTCTTCTCCGAACGATACGCATGCCCGGTGCACCCCGAGGCCAACCTGCCCGAGCTGTCGCCGCGATTCTTCTCGTTCAATTCGCCCTACGGCGCCTGCCCGCGCTGCGACGGTCTCGGCACCATCCTCGAGTTCGACCCGGAACTCATCGTACCCGAGCCCGGTCTCGCCCTCGGTCACGGTGCCATCGCCCCCTGGCGGCAGGAGCGAAAACCGAAGCGCGGGCGCGACCCGCAGGACGCGCTGCTTCGCGCGTTCTGCGTGCAGTTCAAGGTCTCGCCCGACACGCCGTTCAAGAAGCTCCCCGAGGCCAAGCGACGGATACTCCTGCACGGAACCGCAGGGGATGGCGACGACCCGGCGTTCGACGGCGTGATCCCCACGCTTCAAGCGCAGTGGGAGAAGACCGACTCCGAGAGCGTCAAGCGCAGAATCCGTTCGTACCTGTCGGAGTCGGTGTGCCCGGCCTGCGACGGAGCGCGGCTGCGCCACGAAGCCCTCGCGGTCCGTCTCGATGACCACACCATCCGCGACCTGACGGCCAAGAGCGTCGACGACGCGCACGCTTTCTTCCAAGGACTCGCTTTCAAGGGCGAGCGACACGCAGTGGCCCAACCCATCGTCGAGGAGATCCGCCAGCGGTTGAAGTTCATGGTCTCGGTCGGGGTCGGCTACCTGACGCTCGATCGGGCCAGCGCCACACTCTCGGGCGGCGAGGCGCAGCGCATCCGGCTGGCCACACAGGTCGGCAGCGGACTCGTCGGTGTGTGCTACGTGCTGGACGAACCCACGGTCGGCCTGCATCAACGCGACAGCGAACGATTGATCCGCACGCTCCGGCAACTCGTCGCGCTGGGCAACACCGTACTCGTGGTCGAGCACGACGAAGACACGATCCGGGCCGCCGAGCACGTGATCGACATCGGGCCCGGGGCCGGCGACGCCGGGGGCAACGTCATCGTCACCGGCAGCGTGCAGGACATGGTCGATCATCCCGAGTCGATCACCGGTCGCTATCTCTGCGGAGCATCGAGCATTCCCCTGCCCGACAAGCGGCGCCGGGCGAACCTGCGCAACTGCGTCGAGATCCGCCAGGCGGCTCAGAACAACCTCAAGCACATCGACGTGAAGATCCCGCTCGACTGCTTCGTGTGCGTCACCGGCGTGTCGGGCAGCGGCAAGAGCTCGCTGGTCACGCAGATCCTCCTGCCCGCGCTGCGGCGACGCTTGCAGAACACGCGCGACCGACCCGGGCGGCACGAGCGCATCATCGGGGCCAGCCGCATCGACAAGGTCATCGAGATCGACCAGTCGCCCATCGGGCGCACGCCGCGCAGCAACCCCGCGACCTACACCGGCGTGTTCGATCTGATCCGGCAGGTGTACGCGAAGACGCGCGAAGCCAAGATCCGCGGCTACGGGCCGTCGCGGTTCAGCTTCAACGTCAAGGGCGGGCGGTGCGAGGTCTGCCAGGGTCAGGGCACCAAGCGGATCGAGATGCACTTCCTGCCCGACGTGTACGTCGAGTGCGATGCGTGCAAGGGCACGCGCTACAACCGCGAGACGCTCGAGATCCGCTACCGGGGCCGGACGATCGCCGACATCCTCGACATGCGCGTGACCGAGGCGATGCGGTTCTTCGAGAACTTCAGCAAAGTCAAGCAGCGGCTTCGCGCGCTGGGCGACGTGGGGCTCGGGTACATGACGCTGGGCCAGTCGGCCACCACCGTCTCCGGCGGCGAGGCCCAGCGGATCAAGCTTGCGGCCGAGCTGGGCAAGACCGCCACCGACCACACGCTCTACGTGCTCGACGAGCCGACGACGGGCCTGCACTTCGCCGACATCCACACGCTGCTCGGCGTGCTCGACCGACTCGTGAACGTGGGCAACACGGTGCTCGTCATCGAGCACAATCTCGACGTGATCAAGATGGCCGACTGGATCGTCGACCTAGGCCCCGAGGGCGGCGACGCCGGCGGCCGAATCGTCGCCGCCGGCACTCCCGAAGAGATCGCCCAACACCCCAAGAGCCACACCGGCCACCACCTCCGCTCACGACTCGAACGTGGGGCTCGGCCAGCGTCCTCTGCAACCGCCACATCAACGTGAGCAGTCGAAGGCGTTGACGCGCAGGCACCGGCCGTCTTCATTCCCCGAGAATGCAGGCTGCTGTTGCGCTACAGCGCCTCGCCGGCCGCTTCTTCGTCGGCGTCGGCGGCGGCCGCCGCGTCGTCGGCCTCGTCGTCAACCACTGCGGTAACGTCCGTCGTTCCGAGCCGCTCCATGATGAGCGTGGCGACGCGCTGGGCGAAGAGCACGCCCTGAATGTGGTCGAGGATTCTCTTGCCGTCCGGCGACCGGACTTCGATATCCCCGTAGCCGAAGAAGAAGAACTTCTTGAGCAAGCACGGCCACACCGCGACGAACGTCTTGGCCCCCTTGGAGATGGCCCGGTCGGTTCGCTCGAAGGTGTGGTGCTCGAGGAAGTTCCCGGACTCCTCGATTCTCCATCGGTCGTTGAGGCGCCGCCAGGTGGCCACGCAGAAGAAGACCGATCCGAGGATGAAGGAGGTGACGAGCGGGACGCCCCATTCGACCAGGACGGGAATCCTCTTGAGAAGGTTCCAAATGTTGCGGAAGACCTCCCAATCGCTGAGGGCCTGCACGAGCCACAAGGCGAGCAGTACGATGAGAATCGCGGCCGTGAAGAGAGCGACGGCCACTCGGTTGAAGTCGATTCCCTGAACGATCATCGTGATGATCAGCAGCCCGATCCACAGCCACGAGCCCCAAGCGAGCACGGACTCGGGGACCGTGCTCGACCATCCCTGATTCGTCGCGAGTGCGTTGACCGCAGTCAGCAGCGTGAGAAGCCAGCCGAACCAGATGAGGTGCGCGGTCGCGATGAACTTCGGGTGTGAGTAGAACTCCAGGACCCCGTCGTCATCGTGAGTGCCGGCGAGCTTGCGTTTCAGGGGCCCGACCGGCACGGGGAAGCCCGCGAGGGCAAACGTACCCCAGGCATCACGCAGGAACGCCTTGCTCGTCTTCGTGGCCTTCCGCGTTCTCTCTCGCTTCTCCTGGGCCATACGATTTCTCCCGTACCGACCTGCGGATCCGCAGTCAGGTGAGCGCGGTAATACACTAGCGTAGTGTCTCAGGCAGACTGCACTCTTTCCGAACCGCGACCGTGAGGGAGCGGCAATGCTTCGCCTTGCCGCGGCCGCTTCCTAACGGGCGCGGTTCGGATCAGATAAGCCTCGACAACTCTGAGACACTACACTAGGCTACTTCGGCCGCTGCTCCTACCCTCGTATACGAGAACACCGGGGGGATGGCCCGTCTCGCTTCCCGTTTTGCCGGCAAGGCCGCTCGACCGACCAAAAAAAACGGTCGGCCCGTGGCCGATCCGGTGGTTCCCAGAACACCGGATCGGCTTGGACCGACCGCTCTTGCCGACTGCGGCGGCCTGGGAGGACGCGCTCCCGGGCCATCTGCTTTCGTTACGGCGCCCCGAAGGCCAGCCGGCTACCTGCCGGGGCGCGCTTCCACTCACTGCAAGCGCGGCGAAATCAGACAACTACTGCGTTGCTACACGCATCGCCGCCGCAGAGCTTGCGACCATGACGGGCAATCCCGCACGGCCCACTCTCTGCAAAACCGCGCCACAAAGCGCCTCGGTCCCCACCCACTCCGGCCAGGAGCCCCACTCTTCTGGTACGGCCCGTTCTACACCCTGTACGGTCAGGGTGCCGTAAGTGGTGGTCCTGCCAAGCGTTATGCGAATCCAACCCGAGCAATCACAAGGCCACGGCGCGGGTCAGGCATAGTCTCCGCGGTTACGCAATTCCAATGCCAGCCAATGACGAGTATGACCGGCGCAGAGCGAGAATCGTAAACTGCTTCAAGAAAGGATGTTACGGGGCGATCGGCGCGGGGGCCCCTTGGCGCCGAAAAGCGACGACGGGCAAATCGCTGACGAATACTCGCCACACACGCCTGCTGACCGGCGCCTCACGGTGTAAGCATTTGTGACTCAACGTGTTAGATGCACATGCGGATAACCGTCAAGTGCTCCCCGTAGACGGGTATCCGTCAGTCCGGCAATGGCGGCATGCGCTCAGGGGAGGATCTGATATTTGTTCATCTTGTCGCGGAGGGTGGTCCTGGGGATGCGCAGGATTTGCGCGG
>CAYMME010000356.1:0-10155 GCA_964391465.1 uncultured Planctomycetales bacterium | reverse complement strand
GCGAGCGCGAGCAGAATCGCGGCCTTGCCCCTCAAAGAGCGCGAGCACTCACACCGTCCCTACGTGCTTGAGGCCTTCCTGGCCTATGCCAAGGACCTCGATGCGCGACCTGACGCCGGTCGTGTGATCTACGCTGGTGGGTTGTCGTTTCTTCCGGTACGAGCCGAGCGAGCGGTGCTCAGATCGCTCGCCGAGTTCTCGTTTCTCCGAGTGGCTCGCCGGATGCCCGCGCTCCGGCCACTGAATCCGGTGGTTCGATCGTGGTCGGGCCCGACACCGTTTCGATGTGAGTTGCCGGACGTCGATGCAGTCGACCCCCACCTCAGAGCGGCCGTGTTTGACGGCGGATTACCTGATATTCCGGAAGTGCATAGATGGACCAAGCGGTGCGACACGTCCACGGTTGGCCCCCCAGTGAGTGGTTTCTTGGAGCATGGTACGTATGTGACGTCAGCCCTATTGTTTGGCACACTGAGCGAAAATGAGGACCCTGCGCGACCCTACGCTGTGGTAGACCACTATCGCGTGCTCGACGAAACATCAGGGCGCGACGAGGACCTTTATGATGTATTGCGCCGTATCCGGGAGGTACTCCAGGCAAGAGAGCACCAGTTCGTGAACCTCAGCGTCGGTCCTGAGATCCCAATCGAAGATGATGATGTGCATGCCTGGACGGCTGTCTTGGACGAGCATCTCTCATCCGGGGACGTGCTGGCGACCGTCGCCGTGGGTAACGGCGGAGAGCGAGATGAGACACTCGGATTCAACCGTGTGCAAGTCCCGGCTGACTGCGTGAACGCTCTCAGTGTCGGGGCAGCGGACACGTCAACTGACGGTTGGCGAAGGGCTTCATATAGCTCTGTCGGCCCAGGTCGGAGTCCAGGGGTCGTGAAGCCGGACGTGCTTGCCTTCGGCGGTTCGCACCGAGAACCGTTCTGGGTCATCGATCCGACGCAGCGGATGCGCACGACGCACGTAGCCGGAACGAGCTTCGCTGCTCCGACGGCTCTTCGCATGGCACTCGGCATTCGAGCCCACTTTGGCGGGTTGCTGTCTCCACTGGCCATCAAAGCCCTGTTGGTGCACTGTGCTGATGAGAGTGATGGCGTGCCGCGCCGCGAAGTGGGGTGGGGCCGGTTATCGCAACGTCTGGACGACCTCGTTGTGTGCCCTGAGGGGATGGCCCGCGTTGTGTACCAGGGTGAAATGACACCTGGGCAGTACCTTCGCGCTCGAATCCCCGTCCCAGAGGAACCGATCAAGGGGAACGTCATCATTCGAGCTACTTTCTGCTACGCCACGCACATCGATCCCGACCATCCCGGCAACTACACGCGAAGCGGGCTTGATGTCGTATTTCGGCCGCACGACGAGAAGTTCGACGAGAGCTCGGAGAATTCGATGAATGCTGTATCTGACTCGTTCTTTCAACTGAAGGACTTCTCGAACGAACGCGAGCTAAGGCGAGACGCTCACAAGTGGGAAACGACGCTCCATCGCGAGAAGACCAAACGGGGAACCAGTCTGAGTAACCCGGTGTTTGACATACACTACAATGCCCGTGAAGGCGGTGGTCCGACGCGTAGTAGGGATAGGATTCGATACGCGCTGGTGATCACCTTGACAGCGAAGCACATGAAGGACTTGTACAACCGTCTCATGCAGAGGTACCCGACGCAACTGCGACCGCTTCTGCCGGTTGTCCAGATTCCAGTAACAATCCGATAGGTGTACCCGTCAACCAAGATCGATGGCCCGCAGTCCCGGTAGACCAGGGGCGCAGCTCGTTCTCTTGGCCGATTCCCCCACTCCTCGTCCTCGGCGGTGCCAACTGGCGAACTCTCAGCGGATTGCCCCGAATGATGGTACCACCGACGGGGGCAGAACGTCGGTCAGTTCATGTCGCTGGTCTGCCCACCCTCACTTCGCCGCCTTCGGCTTCTCGCCGTAGGCGTTTCCGAAGACCTTTGTCTTCGCGGCGGCGATGACCGCTTTGGCGGGTTCCGCGTGCTTGGGGAACCAGTTGTGGTGCACGTCGCACTTCTCTTGGGGGACGCCGCGGATGACTACCGGGGCTTGGGGGGCTCGGAACGTGTTGTTGTGGATTTCGATGGACGTGCCGGCGATGTTCGTTTTGTCCTTGCGGTCGCGGCCGCCGTGCATGTCGAAGCAGTGGCTCAGCGACGTGCCCAGCTCGACGTTGTGCCGGGCCGTGTAGGTGCAGCCGGGCCGGCCCGTGCCCGCGATCGAGTGGCGGTTGAAGTCGAACAGGTTGCACTCGATCACCGACGACGCCTGGTCGTGCGAGATGCCGTAGCCGAGCCCGTTGTACTGGCAGTGGTGGATGAAGTTGTGGTGGATGTGGTGGCGCTTGCCCTTGCGTAGGCGGATGGCGGCGTGGCCGAAGCCGGCGATGTCACAGTTGTCGACTTCGAGACCGTCGTGCTCGGTCCGAATGGCGTTCTGCGTCGGGAACTTGTAGTAGTACTTGTGCCCGCCGCCGCCCGAGCTGAACGACCGGTGATGATGGGCCAGGTACCGCTTCGGGTTGGGCCCGGCAATGCGCAAACCGGTAACGCGCACGTTCGGGCCGAGGGCCCGGATCATGACCGGCGTCTTGAGGGCATCGCTGGTCAGCAGCGCGCCCGGCGACCCGTCGTTGCCCCGGTCGCCGGAGAGCGTCACCCCCGCCGGCACATCGAGCACAAGCTGGGCGATGTAGATGCGGGTCGTCAGATCGATCTCGATGCTGCCGGGAATGAACACGACCTGCCCGGCCTTCGCCTTGGACAGGGCGTCGACCAGGGCGTCGAGATCCTTCACCGTGAAGTCGCCCTGCGTGACGATGTTCGCATAACCCGCGCCGCCGCCCAGTGGCCCGCGCGCGTCGGGCTTGGCCCCGTACACGACGCCGTCGATCTCCACCCACGTCGGCTCGTCGGCCGCCGCGAACGGCGGAACCACGAACAGGACGATCAGCAAGACGAAATGCATTCTCATGACGCTCCTCCCAAGACCGGTAAGAACCACGCGCGATCATCTGCGAGATGAACAACCCTAGCGTCAACCGGTCGCACGCTCAACGTGGATGAGGGATGAGGGATGAAGGATGAGGGATGAAGGATGGCGGCCGAAGCGTCTCGATCGGTGTACGCCGCAACCCTTTTTCGTACAACTATCCCGCAGAATCTTGCTGCGCCGACAAGGCTCTTGTGTGCCCCTCGCCTGGTCGCCATCCCCGGGCGCACTGAGTAGTCGCCGCCTTCGGCGGCTCCGCCGCTTCCTTACGGGCGCGGTTCGGAGAAGGGCGACCGCGGGGCTATTGGGTTGCGGGCAGAGCCCGCGCTGTGCCTTTTTGTGATTTCTTGCGGCCACGTGCATGCATGGAGGGCCAGGAGAAGGCACGAAAACCAGAGCCGGAAGAATCCGCAATCGGAAAGCAAGTCGTCTCGCCGCCACTCTCCGTGTCGATCCGTCCCCCACCCTAGTCCCGCGTTTCGGCGGGCCGACGATGGGGCACCCGCGCCGGGGGATCATGCGATCAACCGGATGCGGCCTCTCGCGTCCGTCAGGCAGCCTGCGGCCGCGACCAACAAGCCCTGGCGGGGGATGCGCGACGTGGAATGCGCCGCCGGCTGGTGTGCCGGCACGCGCAACAATCGGCCCGAATCGCTATGATAGAGGCTGAATCCGCCCGTGCGACGGCGGGTGATGGCGTGTAAGAAGGAAGGGCGATGACAAACCGCACCGGATTCCGTTTCGTGCCGACGATCAGGCACACCTTCGTGTTAACGCTCGCGTTGTTGCTGGCGAACGGGTCACGAACCCCCGCCGGGCTGGGTGAGACATACCTCAGCGATGCGTTCAAGGACCTGGTCCAGAAGCACAACCAGCAGTGGGGTCGGCTGGGACTCGATACCGCCACCAAGCCCACCGACGGACGCCCGGCGGCACCGATCCGCATCGGTAAGCAGACCTACAAGAAGGGGATCGGCCACCACGCCAAGGGCGAGTTGATCTTCAACCTGGCCGGCAAGTACACCGCGTTCAAGGCCACCGTCGGCGTGCACCCGCAAGGTGGCAAACGCGGCAGCGTGGTGTTTCAGGTCTTCGTCGACGGCAAGAAACGCTTCGACAGCGGCGTGATGACGGACAGCGATCCGGCCAAAGGCGTGGACGTCGCGCTGGTCGGCGCGAAAGAGCTGCGGCTCGTCTCCGGCGACGCCGGCAACGGCATCTCTTGCGACATGGCCAACTGGGCCGAGGCCCGACTGGTCCGCGACCCGACGGTGCCGGACGTGGGGTGCGCCGAGGTCACGCTTTGCGGCAAGCCCGCGCCGCCCCCGAGCGATTCCGTGTGCGGGTTCTCGGTCATCGCCCGCGACGACGGACCGCAGGTCGCGCTGACGGCTACGCGGAAGGCGTTCATCGCCGCCGTCCGCCGCAACGAAGATGTTTGCATCGCCATCCCCATCCAAGGTGCGTTCAAGCAGTGCACGGTCAGCGCCCAGGCGACGGCGCTCACGCCCGGCAAGGCCGAGGTCAGCCTGTCGCTCGGCGAGAACGCTGCGTGCAAGAAGACGCTTGCCGACGGAACAGTCCAACTGGAGGCGTCCGCCGAGAACGGCTCCGAAGGTCTCGTCGTGCGCCTGAAGACCAAGACCGACGCTGACGCCGCGGTGCGGTGGCATGCCCTCCGGTTCAGCGCGAAGGAGCATGCGTTCGACCTCTCCGTCGTGCCGACTCCCGCCGAGCCGAGCAACGGACCGCCGCCCGTTCTGCCCGCCCTGCGACCGGCGCTCGAGCAGGCGCTGATCGAATGGGACTGGCGCATGCAGGACGGGATCGACACCGAGCGCGAGCCCCGCACGTATGCGGCCGCCATCGAGCGCACGCTCGAGCGCGGCGACGCGCTCGTCCGCGACCTTGAAGCGGCCGGTGTGACGCTCGATGGCAAGGCCGACCAATGGGCGGACCTGCGCCGCGAGTGGAAGGAACGGTGCACCTGCAAGGCGACGCCGCAGCCGCAGTGGGAAGACCTCTGGCGACGCGTGCACGCATTGCGCCGCGAGATCGCGTTCGCCAACCCGCTCGCGCAGGTCGGTCCGTTACTCTTCGTCAAGCAGCTTCCGGGCGTCTCCAGTCATCAGCTCACGCAGGTGTACGGACACTACGCACGTCCGGGCGGCGGCGTATTCGTCCTCGACGAGCCGCTCCGCTCGATGAAGTGCCGCGAGCTGACCGGCAGCCTGCCCACCGGGAGCTGCCAGAACCTCGACCTCGAGTACGACGCCGACCGTGCCCTCTTCGCGTTCTGCGAGGCCGACACCGTACCGATCAAGCGCGACCCGAAGTACGACAACCGCTACTACCACCTCTACGAGATGACCGTCGACGGGAAGGACATCCGCAAACTCACCGACGGCCCGTTCGACGACTTCGCCCCGCGATACCTGCCCAACGGCGAGATCATGTTCGTCTCGACGCGGCGGCTCGGCTGGCACCGCTGCGGCAACCCGGGCTGCAAGAACTACACGCTCGCCCTCGCCGACGCCGACGGGGCGAACCCGCGACCCATCTCCTACCACGAGACCCAAGAGTGGGACCCGGCCGTCGACCGCCACGCCGTCTACTACGAGCAGCTCTGGTCGGTTCGCCCCGACGGCACCTTGCCCTCCGCCTTCTACGGCAACAACACGTTCAACCCCGTCGGCGTGTGGGAACCGCGACACGTGCCCGGCTCGCCGCGGATCATCGCCACCGCCGGCGCCCATCACGCCATGACCGCCGGTTCGATCATCCTCGTCGACGTCAACGCGGGCGTCGACGGCCTGAATCCCGTAACGCGGCTGACCCCCGACGCCCTCTTCCCCGAGAGCGAAACGTATCTCGCTCCCAAGAACTGGTACGCCCCGGCCGGGATCACCGAGCCGCCGGTCGCCCCGCCGGAGCAGAAGCGCTGGCCCGGCCACTGCTACCGCAGCCCGTTCGCCCTCTCCGAGACGTACTTCCTGGCCGCGTACAGCTTCGACACGCTGATCGGCGAGCCCAGCTACAACCCGGCCAACATGTGGGGGCTCTATCTCGTCGACCGCTTCGGCAACAAGGAGCTGCTCTACCGCGACGCGAACATCGCCAGCCTGTGGCCCGTGCCGTTGCGCCCGCGCAAACGTCCGCCGGTCATGTCGCCGACCCACGACCGTAGTGCACCGGCCGAAGGAACCTACTTCGTCCAGAACGTGTACGAGGCCGACCCGCCGCTGCCCGACGTGAAGGTCAAGCGGCTTCGCATCGTGCAGGTGCTGCCCAAGTCGACGCCGGGCATCAACCGGCCGACGGTCGGGCTGGCCAACGCCTCACCGGGCAAGCAGGTGCTCGGGACGGTGCCGGTCGAGCCGGACGGCTCCGCGTTCTTCCGCGCCCCGGCCGAGGTGGCGCTGTCGTTCCAGGCCCTCGACGAGCACGGGCAAGCCGTGCAGGTCATGCGCAGCATTGCCTACCTTCAGTCGGGCGAGAACGCCGCGTGCGTCGGCTGTCACGAGTCGCGCACCACCGCCCCGCCGCCGCAGGCCGTCGCCCAGGCCCTCATGCGTGAGCCGTCGGTCATCGAGCCCGCGCCCGACGGCTCGATGCCGCTGAGCTACCCGATCCTCGTGCAGCCTGTGCTCGACAAGCACTGCGTCGCATGCCACAGCAAGGA
This sequence comes from uncultured Planctomycetales bacterium, assembly GCA_964391465.1. Lineage (GTDB taxonomy): Bacteria > Planctomycetota > Phycisphaerae > UBA1845 > CAYMME01 > CAYMME01. The sequence goes on along the minus strand of CAYMME010000356.1, from coordinate 3,455 downwards.
GAAGCCCGAGGGCAAGGTCGTCCTCACCGGCAACCCCGACGGACGGTACACCACGTCATACAAGGCCCTCGCCCCGCGCGTGTCGTTCTCGACCTGGGGCGGAAAGAAGGGCGATTTCAGAAAGGTAAACAGCGAACCGCTGGCCAGGCCCGACTTCTTCGGCGCGAGGGGCTCCAGCCTGATGAAGCTACTCCTCGAAGGCCACGGGGACGTGAAGCTAACCCCCGAAGACACCGAGCGCCTGGCAACCTGGATGGACGCCAACGCCCTCTTCTACGGTACGTTCGACTACGAAGACCAGGCCAAACAACAAGAAGGCGGCCGGATCCAGGGACCGAAGCTGCAATAGGGGCGTCCGTCAGAAGATGGACCCGCGCCCTTGTGCCGTGGCGGCGTCGATCAGGCGCTACCAGACCGCGCCGCGAGGCAAATCCCTGCGGACCGCAGACACTATGCTGAACCATTCAGGCTATGATTGTGTAGAAGTGAGGTAGATCGGCGTATACGAGCATGTTCCTACGCGCTGCCAATTCGTCCTTGGCTGCTGCTCAAGTGGCCCGAGGCGTGCGCCACGACCGCCTTCAACTGAGACCCGCCGACTATACCGAACGACGACCAACCGGCTGTCTGCTGATCTGGAGAGATCTCCCCCACTGGATGGTTGTTGATCCGGACTTCCATGCGTTTCTGCAACGCTTCGACGGTCAACGGACGGTTGCAGACGCGCTCTCCGGTTCATCGAGCGCCGAGATGGACGAGGACGCGCTTTGCGACACGGTCAGCCATCTGGTGAGCATCGGCGTCCTGCGTGGCGAGTTGCGGCAACCTTCCCGCCGCGCTGCGCCTGCTCGCACTCCTTCCTTGATCGAGAACGTGGCGGTCAACCTCACGCGCGCGTGCAACCTCCGATGCCGACTCTGCTACAACCTGGACAACCTCCACGGGACCACGCACGGGGAACTGACACATCGTGAGATCATCACGTTCTTGAAGCAACTGAAGGGCTTCCTGGTGGAGAAGCCGTCTCTATTCCTGATGGGTGGCGAACCCCTTCTATGTCCTGACAAGGCTCTTGCTGTTTCGAGCTTCGCGGCGCGGGCGGGGTTCCAGGTGCTCATCTCAACAAACGGAACACAGATCACGGAACAGTTCGCGAGGTGGGCCCGTCGCATAGGGATACAGGTTCAGGTCTCGATTGACGGACATCGCGCCGATCTCAACGACGCGGTGCGGGGAAGAGGGAGCTACGCCAAGGCGGCGGAGGGGCTCAGGATCCTCGTGTCATCGGGCGTGCATAGCATCCTGAGCATGGTGTGCCACGCGGGCAATCTCCTCCATATCGAATCATTCTACCGGTTTGCCAAATCGATGAAGGTCAACGAGGCGAGGGTCATCCCCCTGAAGCGGATGGGGGGTGCTCTTGGCGGCAGGATCGCACCAGCGCCGGTGAGCCGCATCGTTGCCGAGATGGTCTCCATGTTGCGGGCCCACCCCGAATACTCCGAACTCATGGGGCGGGACTGCCTCTCCATACTGGCCGCTTCGTGTGCGGCAGCCGTCCGACGTACATCCTGTGGTACCGGGTTGCAGACGCTCCTGCTGGATTCGGACGGGGGCATCTATCCTTGCCTGAACACCTGTATGGCCGATTTCAGGGTCGCCAACATCCGAGACGGGGGCTTTGATTTCGGCCGTGTGTGGCGATCGTCGCCTGTTCTGAACTCGGTGCGGAAACAGACGTCGGTGGAGGTGCCGGGAAACGCCTGCTCGAAGTGTCTCGTTCGATACTGGTGCTTGGGGGGATGTCGAGGTGAAACGGTTGCGACCGGCGGGACGCTGGGCAGCAGATCTTGTGCCTGCAAGGACTTGAGAAACGCCACGATCGAAATGATGTGGGTCTTGGCCTCCCGCCCCGAGTTGGTGAGGCCTGGTCGTCAAGGCTGCTAGCAGCAAGCGAGGACATGATGAAAGTCATAGCGCAGAGTTCGGTCCCGTCCAAGCCCTGGTATACGCACCTCGGATACATAGCGTCTACAATGGTTGACGTCGCTGGTCCTCTGTCGCGCGCTGGCTTCGGCCTGTTGTTGGTCGGCCTCCTACTCAGCGCCAAGATCCGCATGAGCAGGACGGAACGCGGGCTGTCCTTCTTCACCAGCCTCAGGAAGCCGCTCGGCTTGGCCGTAGTCGGGATCGTGCTGGCCGTCGTCGGCGTCGCTGTTGTGATTGTGGGCGCGAGCACTTCTCCTCCGGCCTACCAGTACCCCGGAATCGTGACGCATTCCCGTATGGCGAATCTGAACACGTTGATTTCAGCGCACCAAAAGGCGGGCGAACCCGTTCCCGTCACCATGCAGGCAATGCGGGCGGCCTGGGACTTAACTACGGACGACATCCAAGACGCCTGGTATCGTAATTTGGAACTACGGACGGAGCCCTACGAAATCGTAAGCGCCGGCCCCGATGGGCAATTCGGTACCAGGGATGACCTTGTCGCTTCTGCCGAGGTTCATGGTCCCTGAGCGTTCACCCTTGGAAAGCATCAGCGGCACGAGTCTGACGCACTTGCGCAGCCGCGCATGAGTTGCTGCGTTTCCGGGCCGTCCTCCCCGACGCGGTTGCGGATTGACCGGGCGGCCGCGACCATGGTAACCTCGATAGAGAGGAAGCTCAGTCGTGAAGGTCGACTTGTCGCGACGGACGCCATGAGCTCAGCAGATCCACAGGACGGCGGGCCGACAGTGCCTGAACAGCACGGCGGGAAGTGGATCGCCTGGAATGCCGACGGCACGCGGATCATCGCCTCGGGTGACGACGCCACTCAGGTCCGGGCCGACGCCATCGCCACCGGCGAGCAGGAACCCATTCTGGAAAAGGTCCCTCCGTCTCGATCGCTTTCTCTGGTGGCTCACGACCCACGCTGCGGGCCTGCGGCTGTTGTCTGCTGATAGGTGACAATCAGTTCGAGGCGGTCGACACCGACTTCACAGGCGAGGTGGAGGGCTCGAAGGTACGTTTGTTGCCGAACCGGCTGATCCGGATCGTTCGGCTTCGTCCCCAGACGATCCGTGAAGTACCTGATGGTTTGGATGTCGTTATTCGGGAGGATCAGCTCACACAGCTTCCTCAGATTGAGCCACTTGTAGGCGGTGCCCTTGAGCGCGCCATAGTACAGGTTGAACGCGTCAACGTAGACGTTCGTTTTCAATGCGAGGTGCCTGGAATGAGCAGAAGCCGCCGGGTAGGCGGCTTCGCGCCCGGCCACCGAAGCGACCGGGGGGGTATCAAGTCGGTTGGTCGCCGCTGGTCACCAGCGGCAACACTAGCTGCCAGTGTGGTACTTCATCGTACGCGCGTCAACCTTTCTTGTATACAAAAATCATCAAGTCGCATCAGGGCACACCTAACCCAAGTTGCGCAGTTCAGGCAAAAATGGGAATTTTTTAGGGACGTAATCA
>CAYMME010000355.1:0-10165 GCA_964391465.1 uncultured Planctomycetales bacterium | reverse complement strand
GGGGCAACTACCTGTTCGCCGGGCACCTGAACGTGCCCGCGACGGTGACCCTGAAGGGAATGTGGGAGTCGGTACCCGCCCACAACGGAATCCGCGACAAGGGCCTGCCCAAGCCTACCGACGACGGCACCACGTTCCTGATCACCGAAAACGCAGGAACCGAAGACGGCCCGCCTTTCATCACGCTCAACACCAACAGCACGCTCAAGGGCGTCGTGCTGTACTACCCCGAGCAGAACACGGACGACATACCGAAGCCCTATCCGTGGGCCATTGCCATGCGGGGCAAGAACCCGGCCGTGCTGGACGTCGAGATGCTCAACCCGTTCAACGGAATCGACGCGACGCAGAACGAACGTCACCTCGTTCGCAACGTGCACGGCCAGCCCATCCGCCGCGGCATCCTCATCGACGCCATCTACGACATCGGACGCGTCGAGAACGTGCACTTCAACCCGTGGTGGAGCATGAAGCCCAAGCTCTTCCAATGGCAGATGGCCAACGGCGAAGCCTTCATCGTCGGCCGCAGCGACTGGCAGTACATCCACAACACGTTCTGCTTCGGGTACAAGGTCGGCTACAAGTTCATCAAGACCAAGGCCGGCATGTGCAACGGTAACTTCCTCGGCCTCGGCGCCGACGACTGCTGGACCGCGCTCGTCGTCGAGCAGTGCGCCCCCTACGGCCTGCTCATCACCAACGGCCAGTTCGTCTCCTTCCACGGTCCCGACCCGACCATGATCGAAGTGGGCCCCGAGAACACCGGCAGCGTCCGCTTCGTGAACTGCGCCTTCTGGGGGCCGTGCAACCAGATCGCCCGCGTGGCCGGCAAGGGGACCGTCGGCTTCAGCGACTGCACGTTCAGCCACTGGGACAGCAAGAAGGAGGGCCGCCACGCCCTGCAACTCACCGACGGCACGGTGCTCGTGCGGGGCTGCGAGTTCCGCCAGTCCAAGGCCCAGATCGAGTTGGGCGAGTCCGTCCGCCGCGCCGTGATCACGGGCAACGTCTTCTCAGGTCCGACCCGCATCACCAACCACAGCAAAGGCAACGTCCAGATCGGTAGCAACGTCGACGAGTAGGGGTACCCTATCGCCGGACGACATCCAGGCCGACGACGTGTGCGAAGTGCTCGTCGGAAGTGGCCAACGGCACGTGGTGCTGAATGCACAGCGCCGCGATCCACACGTCATTCTCTGGAATGGGCGTGCCCGCCCGTTTCAAACGCAAGCGAACCGTTGCGTACATCTCCGCCGTCGTGACGTCCGCGTCCAGGATACTGCACCGGACCACCAACGCTTCGACACGTTCGCGGTTCTCGTTGGCCCGCCGCGAATTCAGTGCCCCGAAACGCAACTCGCCGACGACGGGAACCGGCAGATGCACCCGTGCGAACCGGGCGATCCATCGTCCCGCATCACCGGCGTTGTTCAAGACGGCGATCGCTTCGTTCGTGTCGAGTGCGATCTCGCTACCACTCACCCAAGTTCACCTGCTCGAATTCGTCCGCGACGATCCGGCACATGTCCGCCGCATCCTCATCCGGCAAGATGCCGATGCAGTCGGCCAAGCCATTGCCCGCCGGATCCACGGTCTCGACCGTCACCTTCAGTTGAGCGTGTTCCGCAATGCCGTCGAGGGACTCCAGCGGCCGGAGCACGCCACCTTCATAAACAGCGCTGATCGTTCGCGTCATGGAAACCTCGCTCATATGCCTAACACATGGTACACCGACGCTCGCGTGAAGGGAAACATCCCCGCCAAGCGATTGCTGCGAGAATCTCGTACAATGCCGCGAACGCATTCGCAAATGGAGGCACATGATCGTGACTCAATACTGCTTGGTCCTTGCGCTTCTTGGCACGCTGTCGGCAGGCGCCGCCCCGCCGGCCGCGGCTCCGCCGACAGTCGACTACGTCCTTGATGTCGCGAAGGTGTGGACCGGCCATCCGGTCGGGTTCTCCCTCCTCACCCACGGGCAACGCCAGTTCGCCGCCTTCTACGACGCCGAGCGACGAATGACGGTCGCGTCGCGCACGCTCGACGAGAAGGGCTGGAAGTTCGCGCGACTCCCCGAGTCAGTCAAGTGGGACAGTCACAACTACGTCACCCTGGCCCTCGACGACGACGGCTACATCCATCTCGCCGGCAACATGCACTGCGTTCCGCTGATCTACTTCCGCACGGCCCGACCTTGCGCGATCGACACGTTCGAGCGCATCCCGAAGATGGTGGGTCGCGAGGAACAGCGGTGCACGTACCCACAGTTCCGGCGCGGCGCGAATGACGAACTGCTGTTCACCTACCGCGACGGATCGAGTGGCAACGGGAACCAGATTCACAACGTGTACGACCCGACGAACAAGACCTGGCGCCGGCTGCTCGACAAGCCCCTGACCTCGGGCGACGGCAAGATGAACGCCTACTTCCGCGGCCCGGTGCGCGATGCGAACGGCGTATTCCATCTCTGCTGGGTCTGGCGCGACACGCCCGACTGCGCCACGAATCACGATCTGTCCTACGCCCGCAGCAAGGACCTCGTGCACTGGGAGACCAGCGCCGGCAAGCCGCTTGCTCTACCCATCACGCTGGCGACGGCCGAGATCGTCGACCCCGTCCCGCCGGGCGGAGGCATGATCAACGGGAACACCATGCTCGGCTTCGACACGCAGAATCGGCCGATCGTCAGCTACCACAAGTTCGATGCGAACGGCAAGACGCAACTCTACAACGCCCGGCGCGAGGCGAACGGCTGGCGGATCTACCAGACCAGTGACTGGGACTACCGCTGGGCGTTCAGCGGCGGCGGCTCGATCCCATTCGAGATCCGGGTCGGCGCCGTGCGCACCGAGCCCGACGCTGCGCTGAGTCAGAACTACAGTCATCCCAAGGCCGGTTCCGGAAGATGGGAACTCGACGAGCAGACGCTCAAGCCCGTCGGTCGGGCACCCAAGCGTCCGAGATTCCCTCGCGTGCATCGCCCGGCAGAACCCAAGCGCCCCGGAATGCGTGTGCGATGGCGCGAAGACGCGGGCAACAGCAACGAGCCGAACGTCCGCTACGTTCTGCAATGGGAAACGCTCGGCCCGAACCGCGACCGCCCGCGCCCGGGCCCACCCCCGGCACCCACCATGCTGCGGCTGTACAAGCTGCGCGAAACCACCGAATCGAAGTAGCTGGGTTCCGAACCTCAATGGGTGCCATGGCCAAGCCCACCACAGGTAGGCGCCGCCATGCTTGCGGGCGCATCCAGCGCCGATGAGATCCCCAGACGACGTGCCTCACGCAACTGGAGCGTGGCAAACCAAGTTCAACGTCACGCATGGCGGCGCTGCGCTTGGCCACGGCACTCCGGAGGGCGAAGCATCCTCGACGCGAATGCGTCCCCCCCAGCAACCCGTGCTCACGCCAAATCAGGGATGCTCCACGGACTTCGATACTCCTTCGTGAGCAAGGCGTTGGCCTCCGCATCGTCGCGGAACTTCTCCCCGTGGGGATCGAAATGCAGAACCCGCCCCACGCGATGTGCGATCTCACCGAGGTGAATCAGGCCGCACGACAGGTGCGCCACCTCGGCCGACGCGTCGGGCTGCGTGCGCGTGCGCACGCAGTGGAGGAAGTTGCCCATGTGATCGCGAGCCGTCCCCGCCAGATCCTTACCTCCGCTACCCGGCCCCTTCTCCTCCTTCGACCCGAGGTATACCTGAAAGTACCCGCGCCGCGAGAAGATCATGTACCCCTCGGTACCGTAGAAGGCGTCGCCGCTGTCGAAGCCATGCATGCCGTAAGGGGCCCACAGCCGGTCCTCGTACAGCAGCACCTTCCCGTCGGCGTACTGGTAGGCCACCATCATGTTGTCGGGATACTCGCGCACGCCCGTGAGATCGACCCGACTCCCGTGAGCAGTGATCCGAACCGGATGCGTCGTGACGCCGAGCCCCCACCGGGCCATGTCCAGGTCGTGAGCGCCGTCGTCGCCGATGTCACCGTTACCGTAGTCTCGTTGCCAGCGCCAACTGCGGTGGAAGCGGTTCTCGTTGAACGGCCGCTTGGGAGCCGGGCCGAGCCACATGTCGTAGTCCACACCCTTCGGCACCGGTCCGTCCGGTTTCGGCTGCGGCATCGTCAGCCGCTGTACGTTCCACGCCTTGGTCGTCTTCACCTCGCCGAGAATCCCCGACGCCAGCACCTCCCCCGCCCGGGCCGTCACCGCGCTCGAGCGCATCTGCGTCCCGTGTTGCAGGATCCGCTCGTGCTTGCGGGCCGCCTCCACCAGAAGCCGGCCTTCGCGGAAGACGTGGCTGGCCGGTTTCTCCAGGTACACGTCCTTATTCGCCTGCAACGCCCGGACGGCAATCGGCACGTGCCAGTGATGCGGCGTGGCGATCACCACTGCGTCGATCGACGCATCGCCCAGCACCTGGCGGAAATCACCCACCTGCTTCGGCGTCTTGCCCGTGGCCTCCTTCACGGTCTTGGCGGCGCGGGCCGACACGCCCTCGTCAACGTCGCAGACACACGCAACCTCCGCCGTGGGCCGGCGCGTGAGCGAACGCACGTGGAAGTCCCCCATACCGTTGACGCCGATCACCGCCACCGCCACCCGGTCGTTGGGTGATGTCGCCACGGTTCGGGCGGCTACGCCGCCCAGCGTCCCCAGCGCCGCCGCGCCGGTCGCCGAGTCTGAAAGGAAGCTCCGCCGAGTGATGCACTGCATGGGTATGGCCTCCATCAAAGAGGAATCCGGCCGCTACGGCCTTCCCGCCAGCCCACGATTGTACTGTCGCCGGCGCCCGCCGGCAAGCGCCCGTCACGGGTGGGACCGAAGGCCTGTCGCCCGCGGCCCGTTCGGATTAGATTGTCCGCATGATCGCCCGGCTGATGGTCATGTTCTTCGTCTCGGGGGCACTGGCCCTGGTGTACGAGACCGTCTTCGGCAAGCTGCTCTCGTACGTCTTCGGCGTCACGGCCTTCGCGACGAGCACCGTGCTCGCCAGCTTCATGGCCGGGCTCGCCCTCGGCGGCTTCGCCCTGGGCCGGCTCGCCGACCGCGTTCGGCGACCGCTCGTCGGCTACGCCGTCCTCGAACTGCTCGTGGGACTGTATTGCCTGTCCGTCCCCACGCTGTTCGGTTGGATCGACGCGGCGTACGCGGCCGCGTACCACCGGTTCGGGATGAGCCTCACCGCGCTCACGGGGCTGCGGTTCACGCTCAGCTTCCTCATGATCCTCCTGCCCACGTTCCTGATGGGCGGCACCCTGCCGATGATGGCCCGCTTTGCCGTCCGCACCGAGAGCGAAATCGGTCGGCGCGTGACCTGGCTCTACGCCATGAACACGCTCGGCGCCGCGGTCGGTACCCTGGTGTGCACCTACCTGCTCATGCCAAATCTGGGCATCGACCGGATCATCCAGTTCGCCGCCATCGGCAATGCCCTGATCTTCCTTTGGGCTCTCGCCGAGCACGCACGCGTCTCCGGGCGCCCCCCCGAAACCGTCGCTCCTCCCGAAGAGGCCGTCCAGGTTGTAGCCCCGAAGCAGGAAGGGCCGGCGATCTCTGGGCGCGTCCTGCTCCTGGGGGCCGGGCTGTCCGGCCTCGTCACGCTCGGCTACGAAGTCGTGTGGACGCACGTGCTGGCCCAGCTCGTCGGCACCAGCGTGTACGCCTTTGGCATCATGCTCTTCTCGTTCCTGGTCGGCCTGTCTCTCGGCGCGGCCTACGTCACGCGCGTCGTCACGCACGATGCGGCCAGCCGGCGGTTCCTGGTCACCAGCCAGCTCATCGCCGCCGGTCTCGTCGTCGTGACCATGCCGCTATGGGAACTGGCGCCGGAGGTCTTCCGCGGCGTGGGGCGACTGATGGAACGTGGCACCGTCCCCCGCACGTTCGCGATCATGGAGTCCACGCGGTTCCTGACCAGCTTCGCGCTCCTCATCGGACCGACGTTCTTCCTCGGCTGCGCGTTCCCGCTGCTCATACGGCTCTACGGCACGCGCGTGCGCGTCCTGGGCGGATCCATCGGCCGGATGTACTTCGTGAACACGCTCGGCGCCATCGTCGGATCCGTGGCCGCAGGATTCCTCCTGCTGCCCCTGCTCAAATCGCAGCCGACCGTACGCCTGCTGGCCGGTGTCAACGTAGCCATGGCCGCGCTGTTCTGGTGGGCGCTGACGACCCCGCGCGGCAAGTGGCATGGGATCGGCGTCCTCGTCGTCGGCGCCGGCATCTGGCTGATGCCGTCGTGGGACCTGCTGCGTATGAATCGCGGTGCGAACGTGCTCTTCACCGATAACCAAATGGCCGCGTCCGGCGAACTCGAGTTCCACGCCGAGGACCTGCACGGCGGAGTGACCGCGGTCACGCGATGGCAGACCGAGCGTTGTCTGTGGACGAACGGCAAGTTCGAGGGCAACAACACCTGGGAGAAGATCCCGCAGCAGCACTTCGCCCACTACCCGTGCATCTACGCCAACGGCTTCGAGCGAGCGATCACCATCGGCCTAGGCACCGGCTGCACGCTCGGTGCCATGACCGCGTACCCGTTCGAGCGCATCGACGTGTGCGAACTGTCGCCGAACATCGCCCGCGCCGCCCGCGAGCTGTTCACCGACGTGAACTTCGGCTGCCTCGACAACGACGATCGCGTCCGACTCCACGTCATCGACGGCCGCAACCACCTGCGGCTGCACGATGACCAATACGACGTCATCAGCGTACAGGTGTCGTCGATCTGGTTTGCCGGCGCCGCGAATCTCTACAACCGCGAGTTCTACGAACTCTGCCGCAGTCGACTCAAACCTGACGGCGTCATGCAGCAGTGGGTGCAGCTCCACCACCAGACCGCACGCGACCTGGCCGTGACGCTGCGCACCGCCCGCCAGGTGTTCGACCATGTGCGGCTGTTCACCTGCGGACAGGGCGTGATCGTGCTGTCGAACCGACCGCTCGTGGCCGACTACGGCCGGGTTGCCGAGCTGTCGGCCCGCCCGCGCATGCGGGACATGCTGTCGGGCTTCAAGGCCAAGACCCTGTTCGCCATCCTGGGCACGCAGATCATGGACACCGAAGCCATCGATCGCTTCCTAGCCGACGCCGAGACCGGGGCCGGCGCGGCCACCGTGGTTTCGTCCGACTTCTACCCCTACCTGGAATACGCCACGCCGCGCAACAACGCTCTCACCGACCAGGAGATGGCCGCGTTTCAGGAAGCACTGGCTCCGTACATGACCAACGCCCCACCGCCGGTCGCCGGCATCCCCGACGCATCCGGCGAACGATTCGTGGAAGCCGCCTTCCACTACGGCCGGGCGCTAAGCGGATTCTTCAAGGACACTCGGCAAGACAACGCCGCCAAGGCGACCGCAGCGTTGAAGCAAGTACCGGAAGAACGCTTCACGAACATCGCTACGGCCATGCGCGCCGAATTGGACGAATAGAAACGTGTTGCGGCCTGGCGATCACGAATCCGAGACGCGCCCGTCAGGAAGCGTGCGATTGGCGTGGGCACGCTCCCTGACGGTCGCGTCTCGGTTCAGCCATGCGGCAGTACATCACGGCACGGCGCAGGATGCATGACACAAACGACCAACTGAAGACGACGCCGATGCAAGGAAGCTGGCGATTCTCGTCTCGTGACGCCCTCGCCTGCGCGGCACTGGTCCTCGCCGGCGCACTACTTTGGCTGCCCGGTCTGGGCACGCGGGGTCTGTGGTCCGACGGGGAGGCCCGAGCGGGACAAGTCGCGCGGCGCATGATGACGCGCGACGACTTCGTCACGATGCGACTCGAGGTCGACGAACCGCGACTGACAGTCTCGCCCGACGACCCGACGCAGTTCGATCCCGACGGCGAGCAGGTCGTCTACGTGCCGTTCCAGCGGCGCACGGTGCTCTGGAACATGAGCGACGGACCGCTCCGGCCGGAACTGGGTTACGAACAGCTCATCACCATCCACAAACCCGTGCTCTTCTACTGGCTGATCGCCGTGCCGGCCAAGCTGATCGGCATGCCGATCAACGCATTCACCCTCCGGTGTTTCTCGACAATCCCGGCCTTCCTCCTGCTGCCGCTGACCTACCTGCTCGGATGCACGCTCTACGACCGACGCGCCGGCCTGATCGCCGCAGTGGCCCTGGCGACCTGCGTGCGCTTCTACTGGCTTACTCGCGTCTGCTCCATGGACATGACGCTCACGTTCATCATCACGCTCGCCATGGCGTGCTGGTACTGGGGCTACCGCTCGCCTCGACGCGGAACCCGGATCGCCTGTTTCGGCGTCGTGTACCCACTGCTCGCCGCCGCGTCCCTGATGAAGAGCTTCGCGTACATGCTGCTGGTCGCCTTGATCGTGCTCGTCTACATGGCCGGCGAGCACTGGCTGGCGCACGGCGGCGGCTTCTCCGCATTCGCCCGGCACGTGTGGTCGGTCATGCGCCGCATGCACTTCTTCGCCGGCGCAGTGCTCTATCTCGTGCTCGTTGTGCCGTGGTTCCACCTCATTGGTGAGGCGACCGGCGGGCAGTACACCAGCGAGATGATCTGGCGTCACATGGTCGGCCGAGCCGGTCTCGTCGACTACGGCAAGGAGTTCGCCAACACCACAAGTTGGTGGTTCTACGTACCACGGCTCGTAACCGACATGTTCCCCTGGATGATCATGGTGCCGGGTGCGCTCGTGCACGTGTTCCGCACCCGATGCCGGGAGATCCGACCGCAGGCCTTGTTCCCATTCTGCTGGTTCGCCGTCTGGCTGGCGTTCTTCTCCCTCGTAATGGACTACCGCAAGGCCGAGTACATCCTACCGCTGTTCCCGGCCGCGATGCTCCTCGTGGGCAAGCTCCTCGCCGACCATCTGCGCGAAGGTGCCGCCGACCGCGTGATGAACCAAGCGATCAAGGCCGGCTTCGCGACCGTAGCCATCGGACTCGCCATCGCAGGAACCTGCGTCCTCGCCCTGATCTCGCCCCGCGTTCTGGATTGGCTGATCACCGGTGGCGACCGTGGCGAACCGATCTTCGGTACGAATCGCAACGACGCCACCGCATTCGAAGTCGTCGGCGCCTTCATGCAAACTCACACCGCAACGGCAGCAGGCGCATTGCTTCTGCTCGTGCTGGCGATGGCAACCGCGGCCGTCCTCGCGTTCCGTCAGCGCAGCGGCGCCGCGGTCGGCCTGCTCGCCGGCGGCAGCGCTGCCATGATGTTCGTCGGCACACACATCTTCATGGATCGCCTCATCGACCCCTTCCGCTCCCAGCGGCGGGTAGCGGCCGCCGTCGAGAAACTCACTTCCATCGCCGGGATTAGAACCCATCTGCTCCTGTTCGGCACGGAGCAGCACGAACTGGCGTTCCACCTTCCGGAACGTTTCGACGCCGTCCCCGGCGTGCTGCCACCGCACGACAATCCGCCTCGCGAGACCAAGCCGTTCTACGCTTTGCGAAGCCGGCTGGCGGCACTGACCGGGAAGCGGCTGTTCGTCGTCATGGAGCGCGTGATCTGGCAGCAGGTCGAAGACCAGAAGGCCCAGCGCCGCCGATTCAACATCGAGCTTGGTAGCTTCGATCTACCGCTGCGCGAAGCCTCGATCGAGATCCCCGACTACGAGGCAGACCGCCACCGCGGAGCGCTGGTCATCCTGGAACACGCACCGCCACCGAGTGGTGCGCCCGGATAGCCGAAGGCCGCAATCGGGTGGGCGCTCACTTCTTCGGAACTGGAGAACACGATTGGGATCGGGGCACATGAGAAGACACGTGACGAACCACCTAGCGCAACTTGGCATGCCGTGCATCTGGCTGATCGCCGCAACGCCGGCGCTCGGGGAGCCCGCAATCCGCTACGACACGGCCACCAAGTTCGCGATCGCGCTGCCGAGCACGTCACCACTCGGCGAAGCAAGCATCCGCGAGCACGCAATCGCCTGGCACCCGGCGAAGAGGCAATTCTACCTCGTCGCCGACGTGATCCCTCTCACCAACCCGCACCACCCCAACACCTACGACACCGAACTGTACCTCTGGTCCAGCCCGGATCTTCGTACTTGGCGATTCCTCGGTCGCGCGGTTCCGAAGGGCGAGCCCGGCCTCACCTACGACGGTCACGGCGTCGCCAGCCCGGCCGGCATGACCTACCACAACGGGAAGCTCTACGTCCCGTTCAGTG
>CAYMME010000354.1:0-10177 GCA_964391465.1 uncultured Planctomycetales bacterium | reverse complement strand
GGACGATCGGATTCCTGTCGGCCGGACACAGGAAGAGGTCCGGCTTGAACGTGACATAGTCGGCGATCTGGCTCGTCCAGTAATTGTCCGGGATTTCATAGGTGTACAGCGGCGACAGGTTCGGGAGCACGTTCTTGTTGTCGGATGTGTAGTAGTAGATGCACTGCCACAATACTTTCAGGCGGCTGGCGCACACGACCGCCTTGGCCTGCTCGCGCGCCCGGGCCAGGCTCGGCAGCAGAATCGCGATCAGTAGGGCGATGATGGCCACCACGACCAACAGCTCGATCAGAGTGAACCCGGGGCGACGAGACTTGTACAGCAGCGCACGAAACGACATTGTCGTGACCTCCCTGAAAGGCCACATGTGCATAACGCGCACACGCGATAAGCGTCACGAAACATCCTCTCCCGCGTTCCACTCTGCTCCAGCCGCCGTCGTCGCCCGGCGTTCCGACAAAAGAGAAAGGTGCGCCTAGCGCGCGCGACGTGCGCCGGGCTGCTTGCCGGTGACTCGGGCCAGCGCGTTCTCCGCGTGTTCTACGACCCGGCGATCCGGGTCCTTCAGCAGACTCTTGAGGGCGGCGGCGACCTGCTTTCCCTTGAAGTTGCCCAACCATCCTGCCGCCGTGCGGCGGATGGTCGCCTCCTGGTCTTGCGTCGCCTTGATATAGAGCTCGACCCGTCGCTCCCCCTTGGGGGCGTTCTGCAACATGCGAAGGGCTTCACCGCGTTTCTTCACGTCCGGGCTGTCGAAAAGCCGATCTGCGAAGTTGAGCGTAGCCTCCGGATTTACTTTGCCGGCGATGACGAACGCCGCCGTGCGCGCCTCCGCATGGTCTCCGTCGACCAGCTCCATCAGGGGACCGATCGCAGGCTCCCCGATGTCGACGAGCTTGTTAGTGGCTCGCTGTCGGATGTCGAGGTCGGATGATCGCAGCAACGTTGCGATCTGCTTGATCTCCCCCTCGTCCGGGTTGGGCAGGGCGAGCAACTCGTTGGGGCCCGGCGCCCAGAAGGTCGACAGCAGAAAAACGATGATACCGACGCCGACCACGCCCCCGACGCCGAAGGTAATGGCTTTGCTTCGCGGATCATCCATCATGCTCTCTTCTCTTCTTCTCTTTGCTGTCGGCAAGCCTACGCCCCGTGAGGCCCTAGCGTCTCTGGCTCGCGGCGATCACTAGTACGGGTAGTACTCCTCGCATGCGCCGCCTTCCCCACCGGCGGGTTGTCCGCTGCGGGTACGCTGCCTGCAAACCAGCTTCGTCGTGGTTTCCTGGGCGGAGTGCCACTGCACGTGCCCGTCGAGGAACATGAAGTCCGACCCGTTGTTGCCGGGCGTTGAGCCGCCGTAGTGTCGAAGGAAAGATGGGTCGTTGCGATACTGGTCCGCCCCGAGCAGGGAGTCCCACCGGAAGCAGGCAGAGTTGTCGTTGGCAATCTGGTACTTGCCGCATTCGAGGAGCAGGATGTCACGAGCGGGGAACTGGTAGTCCGTCAGGCGGCGCGGGAACAGACCGAACTGCATGCCGTTCTTCAACGCCCAGGCCTGGGACTTGAGGTGGTCGCACGTGCCGTGAAAGCTCTGCGCCAAGGCAACGCCATCCGGGGGGATTACGCCTCCGCCCTGGGGGGAGGCGTGCCGCCGGTGTCCCCACCGTCGTTGCGCAGGCCCGGATTGGGTTCCCGAGACGAACCGGACGATCGGATTCCTGTCGGCCGGACACAGGAAGAGGTCCGGCTTGAACGTGACGTAATCGGCAATCTGGCTTGTCCAGTAGTTGTCCGGGATCTCATAGGTGTACAGCGGCGAGAAGTTCGGGAGCACGTTCTTGTTGTCGGATGTGTAGTAGTAGACGCACTGCCACAGCACCTTCAGGCGGCTGGCGCAGACCACCGCCTTCGCCTGCTCGCGGGCCCGAGCCAAGCTCGGAAGCAGGATCGCGATCAGCAGGGCGATGATGGCCACCACGACCAACAGTTCGATCAGAGTGAAACCGGGGCGACGAGACTTGTACAGCATCGCACGAAACGACATTGTCATGACCTCCATGAAGGGCCTCACACACTACATGCGCCAGTGCGCGCTCACGCACTATACCACGGATTGGGGCCGCATCTGACAGGAATCTTTTTTTTTCGGTCTGTGCCGATCGGGCTGGTCGAATGGCGCACGATCAGCGTTGTCATCCGGGCGGATCGAGCCGGCGCGGGCCCGACGATGTGTGCATCCCAGGACAGGCAGCGGCAGAGCTACTGGCGGCGCCATCCTAACTTATTGTCTCACAGAAGCTTATGGTGATCAAGGCGGTTGGCGAGAAGGCCGCCATCAGCATGCGACGCCCTAGGACTTGCCGTGGTCAACCGGCGCCCGCGCCCCAAGCTGGGTGTCCGTCACTTCACTTCCTGCGCCACGACCGCCGGCTCTCCGGCGAATGTGGCGATGGGCCCGGCAGGATTCGAACCTGCGACCAATCGATTATGAGTCGACCGCTCTAACCGCTGAGCTACGGGCCCCGGGGCTGCGGGCGGCGCGTGCGGCACTCCCTCGATACCGCCCATTTGGAGCATACGTTGCGGGCACTGGGACGGCAAGGAGGGCCCCGGGACTCGGTGACTCGGAGATACTGAGCAGCGGAGTTGTTGCGCAGTGTCCGCACGTGTCCTTTGTGTCTCTCAGGCCGACCCCGTACGCTGCCGCTCATGGCGAGAGTCATGGCGTTCATTTCGCGCGGGCTGGCGCTGTGGGTTCTGCTCGGGGCGGGTGCGGCCTACGCCTGCCCGGAAGCGTTCGCCTGGACGCAGTGGCCGATTTCGTATGTGCTCGGTGGTTTCGTGACCGGTGCCGAGCCCGTGGCGAGCTCGAGCCCCTATGACCTGCCCGGTCGACCGATCATCAACTGGATGTTCGCGCTGACCATGTTCTCGGTCGGGACGGTGATCGACCCCGGCAGCTTCGCGTTCCTGGCCCGGCACCCGTTGTCGGTGGCGCTCGGCTTGGCCACGCAATTCAGCGTCATGCCAACGCTCGCCTACGTCACCGCTCGCGCCGCCGGCTTCGACGACGACATCGCCCTCGGCTTCATCATCGTCGGCTGCGCTCCAGGGGCCATGACGAGCAACGTGTTGACCTATCTGGCCAAGGGCGACACGGCATACTCGGTCACGCTGACCACGCTTGCCTCGATCCTCGCTGTCGTGCTGACGCCCACGTTGGTGAAGCTTCTGGCCGGAGCCGAGATGGGCGTGACTGCGGAGAAGTTCTGGGCCCAGCTCTGGACCATAGCCTGGACGGTGGCGACCCCGCTGCTGCTGGGGCTCGGCTTGCGCGTGGCCGTGCCGCGCGGTCGAAAGGTCTACGATGCGGTCAGTCCGGCCGTGGCGGTTGTTGCCATCGTGATCATCTGCTGTTTCGTCATCCAATGGACGCACACCCACCTCGAGGGATGCTTGAACGAACGCAGGTGGTCGATCCTGTTCGCCGTCGCCGCGATCAACGGCCTCGGCTTCGTGGTCGGGAACCTGCTGGCCCGGCTGTACCGCCTCAGCCGCCCGCAGCGTGTGACGCTCACCATCGAGATCGGCATGCAGAACGCGGGCATGGGCGTGGTCCTTGCGGCCACAACGTTTGCGGATCGCAAGGCCGTGGCCATCCCGGCCGCATTGTTCACCATCTGGTGCATCTGGACCGCCGCTGGATTGATCGCGGGGTTCAAACGCCGAGAGGCGGCGGAAGTTGCTGATGCGTCTGCCACTGGGGAAGGAGGCGCCACGCAGTAACCGCGCGACGTACTTTCGCGTCTTCGCACCGGATCGGCGCGGACACCAAGTGAGCAGACGCGCCGCCGAAGCCCAGGTGTAGCGTGATCGCCTTAGGGTCTTGCGCCGGGTGTCGGTTCCGTCATATCGGCGGCGGGCGTGGCCGTCGGGCTCGTTCCGGGTTCGCGCAGCGTGGGGGCAACCGAGCCTTTGCGTTTCGGGTCGGTCAACTGCCCGATGCGACGCGTCGAGAAAGTCAGATTGGACTTGTTGAAGGTCTCGGCTTCGAGCACCTCATTGTAGAGCTCGAGGGCCCGATCACGGTCGTGTAGGCGGAAATCGAGCACGACGGCCGCCTGGAAGCGCGCCGGATGCGGCGTGTTCGGATCCGACTCGATGGCTTTCTCGTAGAAGCGAACGGCGGTGATGTTGTCGTTGAAGTATTCCTTGTGGATCTCGCCGCAGTAGAAGAGGGCATCGTCCACCTTGTCGGACGTCGGGTAGTCGCGAACGATCTTGTGAAACTTCTCGAGGGCGACTTTCATCTTGTCTTCGTCGAAGAAGATGGGAACGCCGTGGCCGCCGCTGGTCAGGTAGTTGTAGCCGTCTTCATACAGCGCGTCCGCTGCTGCGATGGACTGGGTGGGTTTGAGCGGGCTCGGGGGGAGTTCGGCCTCAACAAGGTAGCGGTACTGCTTGACGCGACGGAGGTCGCGAAGTTCCCGCTCGGCCTGACGGGCTTTCTCGGAGTACCCGGTTTTGAGGTAGTACTCCTGCAAGGCGACCAGGTGCTGCCGATAGCCCTGTCGGTATCGAGCCAGTTCCTCGACCAGATCGGCCTCATTGACGCCCACGAGATCAATGGGCGGGGCGGTGGCCAGGTCGGTGGACGCGCGGCCCGACATCGGTGGGCTCACGGGACGTTGGGTATTGTACTGGTTGCAGCCCAGAAGCGCCGCTGCGAGACTCGTCACGCAAATCACCAAGTCGGTCCGTCGTGTCATCGTCGACTCCTTCGTTCGAAGTGCCCCAGGCCTGATCCCTTTCAACCGGACCACAGTTGAACGCAGAAGCGGTACGAAATCAAGGGGAGCGGGGCCACGCACCCGCGCGAGGGTCCGTGACACTTTCAGCGGGTGGCATCTATGAGCAAGCCTCCGTCAAGCCGGTAGCGGGACAAGAGCGGGATTCTCCCAAGCATCTATTCGGCATCGTCGCGTGGCGACGCGCCACAGAACATAATTCGGGCCGGCCCCATTCATGGGCGCGGTGTCTGGCCCCATTGAGGGCGTCGCACCATGCCACCACCACGGGGTCCGGCCTTGGAATCCCGCTGACCCGCTTGACGAAGGACGCGTCGGCCATCCGCCCGCGTCCTGCTCCGCCGTGCGACCCGAGTCCTGCAGATCGTCGGTGGCGCTGCCATCCGTGTCGCTTCCGGTGAAGCCGGTGATGATGACGTCCACCGGGGTGGCGCTGCCGGTTTCGTCCGCCAAGTCGCTCTCACATCTGTCGTAGGCGACGCAGATCCAGACGGTGCCTCCTCCTCCGCCGAGCGCGCTGCCGGTTCGTTGATCCCCACGACGAGGGTCGGACGGCCGCGATTCCTGGACGTACTCGTTGCGAGCAGCCCGGCCCTTGGGCAGCATGCGTCCCAACCGTCCTATAATCGAGCACACGGCTCGTGGGACATCAAACCCGTCTCCGGCTTGGGCGGGGCGTTCGTGGTGTCTCCCGCGTTGTCAGCGGGGCCTGGATATGGATCAACCGAGCGGGGGCAAATGCCGATAAGTTGTTGAAAATCAAGGCTTAGTCCTTGTGTCCCGGCCGGAGCGTCGGTAAGATATTCAAGGATAAGCAGAAGTTTCAGCCTATTGGGAGGTGCGTCAAGTGAAGATTGAGCCTCTCTAGGCTCATGCAAGCGCGTCACCTGCACGTGCCTGCATGAGCAGGACGTGCGAGAATCACATATTGGCTCCTGACCCCGTTGGGGGCGGGAGAGCGAGGCCCGCAGGGGCCGTTTCCGATCCGAGCGTGACGAGCGTCGGATCGGGCGGTGGGTTCGCAAAACCGGGAGTTTTGCCCACCGCGGTCAAACGGTGACTGCGGGCTCTTTGTATGGGTCGATCGGGGCGGGCCTGCGGAGCGAGAGAGGATTTGGGATTGCAGTCATGAGTTTTGAGTTGGACAAGATTCGTAACATCGGCATTGCTGCCCACATCGACGCGGGCAAGACCACGTGTACGGAGCGTGTGATCTTCTACGCGGGCCAGTCCCACCGGATGGGCGATGTCGACGACGGGACCACGATCACCGATTTCGACCCGGACGAGCAGCAGCGGGGGATCACCATCTACTCGGCAGCGGTGACCTGCCCGTGGAAGGACCACACGATCAACCTGATCGACACGCCCGGCCACGTGGATTTCACGGCCGAGGTCGAGCGATGCCTGCGGGTGCTGGACGGCATGGTGGCCGTCTTCGACGCGAAAGAGGGCGTCGAGGCGCAATCGGAGACGGTTTGGCGGCAGGCCGACAAGTACCGCGTGCCTCGCCTGATCTTCATCAACAAGATGGACAAACTGGGGGCCCACTTCGACTCCGCCTTCGAGTCGCTTCGCGAGCGGCTGGCGGCGGACCCGGTGGCGATGCAGATTCCGATGGGGGCCGAGGACGGTTTCAAGGGACTGATCGACCTCCTGGCGATGCGGGCGGTGTACTTCGAGCCGGATCGGCTCGGGGCGAAGATCACCGAGGCGGACATTCCACCTGACTATCAGGAAGTGGCCCAGGAGTGGCGCCACAAGCTCGAGGAGACGGTCGCGGAAACCTGCGACACGCTGCTCGAGAAGTACGTTCATGGCGAGCCTCTTCCGGTCCCGGAAATCAAGGCGGCGCTGCGGAAGGCGACGATTGCCAACCGGCTGCAGCCGGTTTACTGCGGCTCGGCGCTGAAGTACATCGGCGTCCAGCGGCTGATGGACGCGGTCGTGGACTACCTCCCGAGCCCGGCCGACGTGCCGCCGGTGGAGGGTGTCGATCCGGCCCACCCGGACAAGCGGATCAAGCGTTCCGTGGCCAAAGGCCAGCCGTTTGCCGGGCTGGTCTTCAAGGTCGTCTCCGACAAACCCATGGACCTGTATTTCATGCGGGTCTACTCGGGGGAGCTGAAAACATCGAGTCGCGTGCTCAATACTCACGGCAAGCACAAGGAGAACGTGAGCCGGATCCTGCGGATCTTCGGCAAGCGACGCGAGCACTGCGACAAGGTTCAGGCCGGCGACATCGTTGCGGTGATCGGGCTCAGGAACACTTTGACCGGTGACACGCTCTGCGACCCCAAGCATCCCGTGGTGCTCGAGCGCATCGAGTTTCCCGAGACGGTCATCTCGATGGCCATCGAGCCGAGGACGGCGGCGGACCGGGACCGGCTAGGTGAGGCGCTGGCCGCACTGTCGCGCCAGGACCCGACGTTCCAGACGCGCGTCGACCCCGAGACCGGCCAGACGTTGATATCCGGCATGGGCGAACTTCACCTGGAGGTGCTGGTCGACCGACTGCAGCGGGACATGAAGGTCGGCGTGACCGTCGGCACTCCGCGCGTTTCGTACCGCGAGACGGTGACGACGCGCGGCGAGGCGGATGGCAAGTTCGTCCGTCAGACCGGCGGGCGAGGCCAGTTCGCAGTGGTGCGGTTGGCGGTCGAGCCTCTTGACCTTCAAGAGACGGATAGCCACTTGCATGTTGAAAGCCAGGTTCGCGACGGCCACATCAGTCAACCGTACCTCCGCGCGGTCGAGGCGGGCATCCGTGAGGCGGCGAACAGCGGCGTCGTGGCCGGATATCCGGTGATCGACCTGAACGTGACCATCCTCGACGGTAAGGAACACGAGGTGGACAGCTCGGAGCTGGCCTTCGAGCATGCGGGGCGGCTGGCGTTCGAACTGGCCATGCAGAAGGCCCAGCCGCAGTTGCTCGAGCCGATCATGAAGGTCGAGATCGCCGTTCCTGAAGCGTGCTTCGGGAACGTCAACGCCGACCTATCGGGGCGACGGGCGATGATCACCCACACCGACCAGCACGGGGACCGGCGGATCATCCATGCGCAAGTGCCGCTGGCGAACATGTTTGGGTACGCCACGGTGATTCGGTCCCTCACTCAGGGCCGCGCGGGGTGGGCGATGGAACCGTCGCACTATCGGCCGGCGCCGCGGGAGGTCGCGGCCGCTTTGCTCGAGGTCGGATAGGGTCTCGGCAGGGTGCGTGGCGGTCCCGATCGGAGTGTTTGGACCGGGGCTCGGGGCTCGGTCTCACCAGCCCGGTGAAATTTCCCAAGAAAATTCGGTAGCGTGACCTTGACAGGATGGTGAGTTCGTGCGATGTTCTCCTTTCTGTCCAAACCTTGGGCAGATGAAGACTTAGAGGTTTTCTGAACTGTGGCGGCTGAACGAGTACAAGCGGAGCGGATTCGCATTCGGATGGAGGCGTACGATCATCGTGCCCTCGACGCCTCGGCGCGAGAGATCGTCGAGCATGCGAAACGGACAAACGCTCGGGTGAGCGGGCCGGTCCCGCTTCCGACGCGCATTGAGCGGTACACGGTGCTTCGATCACCCCACATTGACAAGAAGTCACGCGAGCAGTTCGAGATGCGGACCCACAAACGGGTCATTGACATCTTCGAGCCGACGCCGCGGACGGTCGAGGCATTAAACCGGCTGGTGGTGCCAGCTGGCGTGTTCATCAAGATAAAGGCGTGATGTGCGGGTCTGAACCGCCGGCGGCGCGCTCCGCGGTCGTCGGGTCGGTCGGTTTTCCTTCTATCTACGCGTGAATCGACAGGCACGTGAGCGGGATCGCGTGCGGCAGGGGCATCTGGGAAGATGCGTCGGGTAAGGGTGTAACCGTATGGTGCCGGCACTGCTAGGCAAGAAAGTGGGCATGACGCAGGTGTACGACGACGCCGGGCGGGCGGTGCCGGTGACGGTTGTGCAGGCGGGACCGTGCACGGTGCTGCAGGTACGGTCCGCGGACCGCGACGGGTATGAGGCCGTCCAACTCGGCTACGGCGATGTGAAGCCGCACCGTTCGACCCTGCCCATGATCGGGCATGCGGCGACAAGCGGCAGCACGCCGAAGGCGTTCGTCCGCGAGATCCGCCTGGCCGAGCCGACGGACCGACAGGCCGGCGACGTGGTGTCGGTCGAGGTGTTCGAGGAAGCCGGCGTCAAGCATGTGGACGTTATCGGCACGACGAAGGGAAGAGGTTTCACCGGTGTGATGAAACGCCATGGTTTCGGCGGTCAGCCGGCGAGTCACGGCGTCGAACGGAAACACCGTTCGCCGGGGAGCATCGGCGGATCGGCACCGCTGGGGTTAGGCCGGTCGGTCAAGAAAGGCAAACGTATGGCCGGGCAGCACGGCGCCGCCCGGCGCACGGTGCGGAATCAACAGCTTGTCCGGGTCGACAAGGACCGCAACCTGCTGCTGATCCGCGGTGCGATTCCGGGGCCCGCGGGCGGATATGTGATCGTGCGGCAGGCCAAGACCAAGAGTTGAGCGGATCATGATCGACGTGCCGGTGTACAACACGGAAGGCGAGCAGATCGACACTGTCCAGTTGGACGCGGTGCGGTTCGGGGGGCATGTGAGACTGGCGCTGCTGAAGCAGGCGGTGGTGATGTACGAGGCGAACCGGCGGCAGGGAAGTGCGGCGACGCGGAGTCGGTCGGAGACGGTCGGCTCGACCCGCAAGCTTTACCGCCAGAAGGGTACCGGCAACGCTCGTGCGGGTATGGTGCGGACGCCCGTCCGGCGTGGTGGCGGACACACGTTCGCCAAGAAGGCGCGGGATTTCTCGAAGGGCATGCCAAAGCAGATGCGGCGCCTCGCACGGAACAGTGCGATTCTCGCGAAGGCTGAGGCCAACGACATACTGGTCGTGGACGGTTTGGCCTTCGACGAACCCAAGACGAAGCGATTCGCATCCCTGCTGGCGGCGGTGGGTGCTGATCGGGGCTGCTTGCTGGCGTTGCACGAGCAAGACGTGAACATTTGGAAGTCCGGCCGCAACATCCCCAAGACGGAGATCTGCCAGGTCGAGCAGTTGAATGCGTACGGGATCCTCCGACGCCGGAAGCTCATTCTCACCCGGGAAGCGTTCGACCGAGTCATTGGTGGTGGGGAAGCGACTTCGGAGGAAGGCTCTGCCTGACGAGGGTGCGTTATGGATATCTACCACACGGTGATCCGACCGCTGGTGACCGAGAAGGGCACGCACCAGTCCCAGCAGAGCCACGACGCGACGGCATCGCGCCCGGCGCGGGCAGGGGCGTATACGTTCGAGGTGCACCCCAACGCGACCAAGCCGATGATCCGGGAGGCGATCGAGAAGATCTACAACGTGAAGGTGATG
>CAYMME010000353.1:0-10201 GCA_964391465.1 uncultured Planctomycetales bacterium | reverse complement strand
CGTCGGCCATCGCAGGATGCTGCGAGGCGTAGGTCTCGACGGACGGGTGTTCCCCTCGACGACGGCGCTCGGTCATCTCGGCCGCCAGCGCCTCGAGCGGGTCACGATCGCTGTTGTTTTCCGTCATCGCCTGCATCCCTTGGCATGAAGGATCAATCCGTGGGCATCAGCCCCCACTCCGGAGCGGGTTCATTCCCGTGATCTCGTCCAGGATGACTTTCAGCCGACGCAGCGCCCGAACGTAGCGGATACTCGCCGCCTTCTGCTGGATGCCCAGTACCTCCGCGGTCTCCTGGTTCGTAAGCTCCTCGAAGTGGCGCAGCGCCAACACCTCCTGATCGATCGGGTCCATTCGGCCTAACGCATTGCGCAGGCGCTCGCCAAGCTCGGCCCGGTGCAATGCCCCCGACGGTGACGTCACGCTGGCGAGAAGCCACTGGGCTAGCGACACGGTTGCGGAAGCCGACGGGGACGCCCGGTGGAACGCCACTTCCCGGCCCGCATCACGCCGCTGCGCGCCAAGATGTTGGCGGTGCACGTCGACGAGCGTTTGCGTCACGATCAGCCGCAGCCAGACGAACAACGACTGCTCCGTGCTCCCTTCGACGTGGGCACAGCGCTGGGCGGCGCCGACGTACGCCTCCTGCAGGACGTCCTCCGGATCCACGCGACCGAAAAGGCGCGGATCCAGGCGAAACCGAACCGTCCTCAGTAGGCGGGGGCGATACTCGTCAAGCGCAGCGGCCAGGGCGTCGGTGTCCCCGTCGCGCACCCGCCCGATCCGGTCATCCGGATGCGCCGGCTCCCTTTCCTGGCTGTTATCGTCCCGCACCGCCATCCATGCTCCCGACCGGGCTTCGTCGACACCGGCATCGCCACACATCATCTTAGCGCTTCGCGGCCGCGAGGATTGCGGCTCGGCCCCGGAAATCTCTGCGGACCTGTAGAAAACCCCTCCCCACCAACGTTTCCAGGATCAGGCATCGTGGAATGGCCGCGACGCGACCTGAATGGATTGTAGAGAGGAGTGTCCCATGCGAATTAGAGTCCTACTCGGAGTGGGCTTGTCGGCGGTATGTCTGGCCGGTCTCGCGATCGCCCAGCAAGGTCCGCCACCGACGGACGAAGGGATCGTGAGCGAGGCGGACCGGCCGCCGCCCCCGCCGCCTCGCCATCCCCCGAATCCGCTCGTGGCGGCCTTGGATGCGGACAAGGACGGGCAGATCTCGGCGGAGGAACTCGGCAACGCCGCGGCGGCGTTGCTCACGCTCGACGCGAACGCAGACGGCACGCTGAGCAAGGACGAGCTGCGGCCGCCCCGTCCGGAGCCGCCGGGGGGCGTCGAGCCCGGCGACCACATCATGCGGCTCGATGCCGACGAGGATGGTGTCGTGACGCTCGAGGAGTTCGCCGCGCCGTTAAGGGACGTCTTCGCGAAGATCGACACGAACGAGGACGGCGGCATCGACAAAGACGAAGCCGCCGCGGCCCCGCCACCGCCGCGTCGGCCGCATCATCGCCGCGGACCGGGTGGGCCACCGGACGCGGGGGAACAGCCGTCGGGCGATCCTCCGTCCGGAGCAGAAGCGGCGGAGAGGCCCGCCGGGCCGCGCCGTGGCCGCCGCTGACAGTTGCTCTGCAACACGTAGTTCACACGAGAATGTGGCCCATTCACGCGCCGGCCGTCCTCAGGTAGGGCGGCCGGTGTCTGTTCGCCTTGATCGTGTGGTGTGTCCCCGACGGCTGGGGCCGGGGTAACGGCGGCGACACGCAATCGCTGCCGCGGAACAAAGCCACACGGGGCTGTAGAACGAGGCGGCGGCTTCGCGTTTGTATGTCCAGACAGCCTGCCGGGCGGCACGGCAGACTCGACGTGATCCCGTGTACGGTGCCCGTGGATCAGCGGAACATGGGATCACGGGAATCCAAGCTCGACTTTGTCCACGCACGGGAGGAGGCGGCTCCTGCATCCTGTGCAGCACAAGTCGGCGCGACCGGAGATCCCGCATGATCGAAGCATACCCCGAAGCTAGCAGGCATCCAAAGGCTCGCCTGCTCATCGTCGATGACAACACCGAGCTGTGCGAACTCCTTACCAAGTACCTCGGTTCACAAGGATTCGACGTGGCGGCGGTCAACAACGCTGCCCACGGCATCGAGCACATCCTCGCCGGTGAGTATGCGCTCGTCCTGTTATATGTCATGATGCCTGACATGAATGGCTTTGATGTCCTGAAACGCGTCCGAGCGGAGTCCGACACGCCGGTGCTGATGCTCACGGAGAGGGGAGAGGACGCAGATCGCATTGTGGGGCTGGAGCTCGGAGCAGACGACTATCTTCCCAAGCCCTTCAATGGACGGGAGTTGTTGGCAAGGATTCACGCGATCCTTCGGCGAACGGATCGCGCTAGCGGGAACGCACAAGCTGTTGAAAGCCTCGTCATCGGTGATATCGCGCTGGTTCCTAGTGCCCGTGTCGTGCGGCTCCGTGGAGAGATCGTCGAGCTTACCGGAGTCGAGTTTGACCTGCTCGAGGTGCTTCTGCGATCGGCAGGTCGCGTGGTGATGCGAGAAGAGCTTTTCCGGTCGGTCCTCGGTCGAAGGATGCGGCCCTATGACCGGAGCCTTGACGTGCACATCAGCAAGCTGCGCAAGAAACTGGGGCCGCGGCCCGGAGACCGTGACCGGATCAAAACGATCCGTGGTCGCGGCTACATTTATGCCCATGGGCCCGCGTCATGCCATGGAGAAGCCGCGGGCAAAATCCGATGAAGCAGAGAAGAGCGCCTGACTTCAACCCGGATGATCCGGGCGACTACTACGGACGGTACGTGGCCTTTGGGACCGCGCCGGATGAGGACGGCGGGGACTTGCACGGCGCCGGCGCCATGCTCTTCGACGGCAAGGTAGAAGGCGGCCCCGGTGGGGAAGGCGCCCAGCGAATCTGCAACTACGTCCGCGCTGTGAGCGACGCGAGCGATCAGTGACGCCGCGCGGGCTATGGCTCCGGTAGAAGCTCGCTCAAGAACCGCTAGGGACTGCGTAGAGACAGTTTCTGGCGGTTCTCCATGCGCGCGGGCTCCACGAAACTCGCATCCCTCTTTGCAGGGCCAAGCATTGCCCTGACGGGAAAGAATTGCTGGAGCGGTAGAAGATCCGACCCTGGGCACGTTTCCCTACTTGTGGCCCGTGGGGTCTCGCGATCTCGGCCACCGCTCGACGCACTCTCTCTTGAAGAAGGAGACCGACGATGAACCGCAGAACTTGGTTGCACGGCGTGTGGCTCGTTGCGACAGTCGTTGGAGGCGCGTCGCTGATGGCGGGATGTCCGTTGGATGCGGTGACGTCCACATTGAACGACGATGCTTCGACGTCCACCGGCGACACGACCTCAGTCACAATGGAGACATGGACGGGTGTCGATTCCGGACAGGACCTGTGCTACGACAACGCGAACGAGATCACCTGTCCGGCCGAGGGCGAACCGTTCTGCGGCCAGGACGCCCAGTACGATGGTGCGCAACCCAGCTACACGCTCAGCACGGACGGACTGTCGGTTCACGACAGCATCACCGGTCTGACCTGGCAACAGAGCCCGGATACGGACGGGGACGGTGACATTGACGTCAGCGATAAGCTCACCTGGACCGAGGCGCAAGCCTATCCGGCTACTCTCAACGCCGAGAGCTACGGCGGATACACCGACTGGCGCTTGCCGACCATCAAGGAGTTGTACTCGCTGATCGACTTCCGCGGCACCGATCCGCCGCCCGAAGGGACGGACACGACGGGCATGATCCCGTTTATCGATGACAGCGTCTTCAACTTCGCCTATGGCGACACCGCCGCCGGCGAGCGGATCATCGACGCCCAGTACGCCTCCAGCACGCTGTATGTCTCGACCACAACCGAACAGTTGCTCTTCGGCGTGAACTTTGCCGACGGTCGGATCAAGGGCTATGGTCTGACGATCTTCGGACGGGACAAGACGTTCTGCGTGATGTGCGTGCGTGGGGGCACGGGCTACGGAGCGAACAGCTCCGTGGACAACGGCGACGGCACGGTAGCGGACGACGCCAGCGGATTGATGTGGAGCCAAGCGGACAATGGCGAAGGCTTGAACTGGGAAGACGCTCTGGCCTGGGTCGAGGAACGCAACGCCGAGAACTACCTCGGATACAGCGACTGGCGGCTGCCGAACGCCAAGGAACTGCAGGGCATCGTCGACTACACGCGTTCGCCGGACACGTCGAATTCCCCGGCGATCGACCCGGTCTTCGACACGACCGCGATCGCCAACCTGGCCGGACAGACCGATTACCCGTTTTTCTGGACGGGCACGACCCACTTGGGGCCGGACGGGGACGGTGGCCGTGGCGTTTACATCGCCTTCGGACGCGGTCTGGGAACGTACGACGGCGTAACCGTACAAGATGTCCACGGCGCCGGCTGCCAGCGCAGCGATTCCAAGGATGGAGATCCAAACGACTTCCCGGCCCTGGGCTTCGGCCCGCAGGGCGACGTGCAGCGCGTGTTCAACTTCGTCCGCCTCGTCCGTGACGCGACGTCGGCGCCGTAGTCTTGTGCAAGCGGGGACAACTGACTATCCCGCTTCTCGACGAGCACGGCAGGCAAACGGCAATGTCACGATACTGCTGGAGACGAGAGGATGCGTAACAATCAGCCGTTGGGAACGGAGAAGAGATTTGTCTGGGCAAGATTGCCTACCGGGAGCAAGCCAATGCGAAGTTCTGGGAAGGGAGTGCTGGTTGCGGTGGGTGTAGCCCCTGTCCTTCCTGATGCACGTTCAAGCGAAGATATGACAAGACTGAGCAGAATCCGACGTGTCACGGTTCCCAAGCCGATGGTCGTCGCCGCTCTTGCGGCGATCGCGTTCACCTTCTCGCAACTGTCGGGCAGGCGAGACCCCCAAAAATGGAGCGCGCACGCGGGGCAAATGAGTGGAACCTCGACCCAAGCGGTCAGCGAAACGCTCGCTCCAACTGACTGGCCTCAGTTTCGCGGTCCTGAAGGCAGCGGTGCGAGCATCGATGCGACGATTCCACTGGAGTGGAGCGACACGAAGAACCTCAGTTGGAAGACGAGACTGCCTGGTCCGGGATCGTCCAGCCCGATTGTGGTGGGCGATCGCGTCTTCGTCACGTGCTACAGCGGCTATGGAACCGAGGATGCCCGCTCAGGTGACATACGGGAACTGAAGAGACACCTGGTGTGCCTCAACCGTATCGATGGGAATGTTGCATGGACGGTCGACGTCGCCGCAGTTGTTCCGGAAGACCGCTTCCACGGGTACCTGACGGAGCACGGCTATGCAAGCCACACGCCCGTTTCCGACGGTGAGGCCGTGTACGCCTTCTTCGGGAAGAGCGGTCTGGTCGCATACGACCTGGCGGGCACTCAGTTGTGGCGCACCAGCCTCGGCACGCGATCCGACGGCAGGCGTTGGGGCTCGGCGTCCAGTCCGGTTCTGTACAAGAACCTTGTGATTGTGAACGCCGCGAGCGAAAGCCGGTCGATCTGGGCCCTCGACAAGAAGACGGGACAGCAAGTCTGGAAAGCTCCCACCAAGAGCCTGGACTTGTCCTTCGGCACCCCCACGTTGGGCAAGCTGCCCGACGGGCGTACGGAGTTGGCCCTGTGTGTGCCGGGAGAATTGTGGGGACTGGATCCCGACAAAGGCACCTTGAACTGGTACGCCACCGTCCCGATGACGGGCAATGTTTCTCCCAGTGTGGCCGCCCACGGTGGCATCATTTACGCCACCGGCGGCTTTCGCGGAAAGGGCACGGTGGCAGTTGCCGCCGGCGGGGACGGAGATGTGACCGACACGCATGTCCGATGGTCCGTTCGACAAAGCAGTTACGTCGCGTCGCCCGTCCTGCATGACGGGCATCTCTACTGGGTGGACGACAAGGGCATCGCAGTCTGCCTGAACGCGACAACCGGGGAAACACAGTACCGGGAGCGGCTGGCACTGAGCGGCGGTAGCGGTCGTCCGGTCTACGCCTCTCCGGTCCTCGCCGGGGACAGGCTGATCGTGGTCACGCGCAGGGCCGGCACCGTGATCCTGGCCGCTCGGCCCAAGTACGAACTGATCACCACGAACACGCTGAATGATGAGAGCGACTTCAACGCAACGCCCGCCGTCTCGAGAGACCAGTTGTTCCTGCGGTCGAATCGAGCGATATACTGCATTTCCGCGAGGTCTGACGGACCGGGGGCAGCAGGCTGACGCGATGCGCACCGAGAATCTCGCGCGCCGCTTGCGCGGAGGCAGGACCTCCCTTCGCGCGACAAACCGAGAGGTACGGATGATGCAACACGGTATTGTGCGGGCAACGGTGTGCGCTCTGATCGCGCAGTGCGGGGCTACGGCGTCTTGCGCGGAAACGACGAACACCGGAGTTTCGAGGATCGCCCGGACCGCGCAGGACGGCGGGGGCGATTCGGTCAAGCCTACGATTCGGAAAGCCTCAATCGCCTTTCGCATCGGCACGCCGCAATGGGTTCCGGAGAAGCGCTACCGTGAGCTTCTCGCGATGTTCGAGAAGTACAAGGGCGTGACCGACGAGATCACCTTCTTCACGTCGGAGACGCACCCGCCTCTCCCGCTCGACGTGATCAAGAGGCGGGCCGCGCTGCTGACCCTTCGAATGCAGGCGGCCCGGAAGCTGGGATACCGCACAGGAATCAACATTCTGGCCACCATGGGGCATCACAACGAGAGCCTTCCCACGTCACTCACCGGCAACTACACACCCACCGTGGACATTCACGGCCGGGTCTGCCTGGGCTCGTTGTGTCCTAACGATGAGAACCTGCGCGCGTATGCGCGGGAGATCTATCGCGCCGTCGCGGCCGCCGGCCCCGACTACATCTGGATCGACGACGACGTGCGACTGGCCGGACACATGCCCATTCATCTGACGTGCTTCTGCGACAACTGCCTGGCCATCTTCGAGAAGGAGACCGGAACGAAGTACACGCGGCCGACCTTAGAAGCGGCCTTCCGTACGGGCACGCTGGACGATCGTATCGAGATCCGCAAGGCCTGGCTGGAGCACAACCGTCGGACGATCGCACGGCTGTTCAAGCTCATTGAACGAACGGTGCACGACGTCAAGCCGGACTTGCCGTTGGGCTTCATGACCGGTGACCGGTTCTATGAGGGCTACGACTTCGACAACTGGGCGAGGATTCTGGCCGGGCCGGACGGGGCGGTCGTGCGCTGGCGGCCCGGGGGCGGCTTCTATCGGGATGAGTACCCCGACGGATTGGCCCAGAAATCGCACGACATCGGCCGGCAGGTCTCGGTGCTCCCGGCCGCAGTGGTCACGATCCAGTCGGAGATCGAGAACTTCCCGTATCAGCGCCTCAAGAAGTCGGCCCACATCACCGCCCTCGAGGCCGCCTCGCACATCGCCGCCGGTTGCACGGGCACGGCGTTCAACGTGCTCTCGATGTACGACGAGCCGCTCGAGGAATACGAGCCCCTCGTAGCGAAGCTCAAGGCGACCAGACCGTTCTTCGACCTGCTCGCGAAGCACCTGGGCAGGAAAGGTGTACGGGGTATCTGTCCCGTGTGGAACAAGGACACCGCGGCCGCGTGCGACCTGCCCGGGGGAAACTGGACCGCCTACGGGCCGTTTCTCTCGCAACATGCGCCGAGGGTCTTTCAGATCGGACTGCCGCCCTGCTACGCATGGCAAGATGCGGCCGTCTCGCTCCTGTCGGCGGAGAACGTGCGCGCCCTCACAAAGGACGAGATCCTGCAACTGCTATCCTCGGGCGTGTTCATGGACGCCGAGGCCCTCAGCCAGTTGAACCAGATGGGATACCGCGAACTGACAGGGTTCACGGTCGAGCGCACGCAGCACATCGACTGCATCGAGAAGCTGACGGACCACCCGCTCAACGGAGGCTTCGCCGGCCGCGAACGTGACGGCCGGCAGTCGTTCTACAAGTGGCCCGCTCATATCCTGAAGAAACACGATGCGAGGGCCGAGACGCTCGCCAAGCTGATCGACTATGCAGACAGCGAGATCGCCCCCTGCACGATGGGCGTGTTCGAGAATCGACTCGGAGGCAGAGTGTGCGTGGCCGGCTACTACCCATGGGAGTTCCTGCACAGCCTGTCGAAATCCACCCAGATGAAATCGATCACGCGCTGGCTGTCGAAGGACAACCTGCCCGCGTACGTTTCGTCGTTTCACAGAGTCAATCTGTGGGTCCGGGAGCCCGACGACGGAACAGTCGCCATGACGCTCACGAATTCCAGTCTCGACCCCGCCGTCAAGGTCTCCCTTCGGGTGTTGACGGACAAGACGACGATCGACGTGTTCGACATGAACTGCCGCGCACAAACCATCCCCAGCACCGGCACCGACGGTCCGTACAGGAAGTTCGTGATCCCTCACATCGACCCGTGGCAGATGCGGCTCGTTGTGACCGGACCGTAGGGAGACGAAGCCGTCCGCGGCGAAAGGCAACGAGAGCAAGGGGCGAAGACGCTACTCACCCGATTGTCCCGCGCGGGCGACGAGCGATCAGCGCCGCCGCGGCCAGGAGCAGCGCCATCAGGATCAACCCCGGATGTCCGATGGCAGGGACCGACACGGGCGTCTGAAAGACAACATCGTCGAACAGGATGTCATCATCCATAGTGCTGCCCTCATACACCACGATCGCGGCAATGGGTGGATCTCCGGGTTCTCGGGTGACCCCTATGAACCCCGGGCTACCGGAGCCCGCGGTGCCTCCCGGTAGTGCCGCAGTCGCGATGACCGCATCGGCCGGGCCAAGGAACTCTACGCTCTCACCGCCCTCATCCGTACGGTTGTTCATGATCAGCAGCCCCGCCGCGTTGGTCGGCACGGCAAAGTCGATGCGGAAGTCGTCATCGTCTTCGGGGCTGCCCACACCGCCTTGTCCGCCGGGGCGCACGGCAACATTCGCTCCGTCCGCCACTTCGTCAACGAGGAAGGTCCCGGCGAGGCCGGTCGGGGCCAGATCCGTGTCCCTCAGGCTGACATCGCTGCTCAAGCTAAGAGAGGCAACGCTGAAATACCCGAAGGAATAACCGTTGCTGAAGGCCCCGTAGCCCTCGGCATTCAGAGGAAACGCCTCCCAGTCTTCGACAAGCACCGGCGTCCCCACGGCCGCTTCAAACAAGGTGCGATCCGTATACACGACGGCGGCTTCCGACGTGATCGGCATGCATATGAGGAAGATGACAACGGTGAGTACGAGCAGGCGCGTAGCGATCATGAGACTTCC
Organism: uncultured Planctomycetales bacterium; assembly: GCA_964391465.1. Classification (GTDB taxonomy): domain Bacteria; phylum Planctomycetota; class Phycisphaerae; order UBA1845; family CAYMME01; genus CAYMME01. The sequence continues at coordinate 904 of CAYMME010000353.1, read as the reverse complement.
TTCCACAATGACAGAGACCTCGATTGCCCAATGCGGGTCGAGAGTTGTCGTCTTACGGATTCGGGACGTGACCGGCGCCGCGCGCTTCTGCCCCGCCTCATGCGCCGAGCATTCTCTCCCCTCACCGAAGACCACCCTCAGCCCTGCCGTCACGGACATGGTAGCCGCAATGGGGCGTCCGGTCAACCCTTTCCGTGCGATCGCCTCGCGGCTCAGCCCTTCGGTTCCGGCAGCCGACCACAATCATGCGGCTCGCCACGTGCGTCTGCCGGCGGCGACCACCCTGGATCCCTCGGGCTTGCATCCGGACGATTAGACAGTAGGCTACGCATCCAAGATGGAAATACCTTTGCTGGATCTACGTGCGCAGTTTGCGACCATCGAGGACGAGGTTCGGGCGGCGGTCGACCGGGTGTTGGTCGAGCAGCGGTTCATCCTCGGCCCGGAGGTCAGTCGTCTCGAACAGGGTGTGGCCGAGTACTGCGGCTGCGCGCACGGCGTCGGCGTCTCGTCGGGAAGCGACGCCCTGCTGTGCGCGCTGATGGCCCTGGACATCGGCCCCGGCGACGAGGTGATCGTCCCGGCCTTCAGCTTCTTCGCGACGGTCGGCTGCGTGGTACGGCTGCGGGCCACGCCCGTGTTCGTCGACATCGAGCCGGACACGTACAACATCGTGCCCGAGAAGCTCATCGAGGCCATCACGCCGAAGACGCGGGCGATCATCGTCGTGCATCTGTTCGGCCAGTGCGTCGAGATGGGCCCGATCCGGGAAGCGGCCGGAACTCGAGGCATCACGGTCGTCGAGGATGCGGCCCAGGCCATCGGGGCGACCCACCACGGACAGCGCACCGGCTCGCTGGGCGACGTGGGCTGCTTCTCGTTCTTCCCGTCGAAGAACCTCGGC
>CAYMME010000352.1:2644-10230 GCA_964391465.1 uncultured Planctomycetales bacterium | reverse complement strand
CCATGCGTGCGCCCGCCCCTGCGGGGGCGGAAGCGTCCCGGGGCGTGCGAACCAGGGGTTGCGCTTCGCTTCACCCCTGGCTACAATCGTAGGCCCCTCCGGGGCCGCGGGAAGGGACTCCCGCACCAGCGATGAATCGCTTCTCGCACCAGCGAGTGGCCGCTTCCTTACGGGCGCGGTTCGGAATGGGTTCTATCTTTCTGGTCTACAGTGGCAGTTTGACCGGTCGGCTTCCTTCGGCTAGCGACTGGTCGATGGCCAGGCAGATCTCGTGGGTGTTGTAGGCGTCGGCGATGCTGCAGTGGGACTCGCGGTTCTCGAGGATGCACTCGGCCAAGTGGTCGACCTCGCCGTCGAACGGGTGGTGCTGCACGTCGCCCGAGTCGGGCATGATCGTCGGGAGCGTCGACCATGAGGTTTGGCCCGGCAGCAGCTTCTTGGACCAGAGGCGGTTGTCGCGCAGCGTGCCCTCGGTGCCGGCCAGGTCGATGTTGAAGTTGTAGGGCATCTCGCAGTCGAACAGGGCGGACGTCTTGCCGATGGCGCCGCCGCGGAACTTGAGAATCGCCACTACGTTCGCGTCGTACTCGTAGCGCCCCTTCATGTTGTTGCCGAACGCCGAGACCTCGGCGACCTCGTCCCCGGAGAACCAGCGAATGGCGTCCACCGCGTGGCAGCCGCCGAGGAGCATCGTGCTTCCGCCGGTCTTCTTCTTCGTTGCCCAGTCCCAGCCGGTGTAGCGCTCGCCGATGCCGTGCCAGTAGTCCACCTCGACGTAGAACAGATCGCCGATGGCCCCGGACGCGAGCAGCGACTTGAGGTTCTCGAACAGCGGGTTCCATCGCAAGACGAAGCTGACGACGCTCTTGACGCCGGCCTTGGTCACCGCATCGCGGAGGGCGCGGTTCTCGTCCATGGTGATGGACATGGGCTTTTCCATGAGCAGGTGTTTGCCGGCCTCTGCCGCGGCAATGCCTTGCTCGGTGTGTACGTGGTTCGGGCCGCTGATGTTGACAATGTCGACGCGGTCGTCCTTCAGTACGTCGTCGAACGAATCGCGCACCGCGCAGCCGAGTTCCATTTCGTCGACGAGCCGCCGGGCGGTTTCGGACCGCCCGCTACTGACCGAGACGAGTTCGGCGTGCGGACAACGTTTCCAACTGGCGGCGTGCGCGTGGGCGACTGAACCTGCGCCGTGAATGGCCACTCCCAGCTTCCGGTCTTTCATGCTTGTCTCCTGCAACCGTTGAGCGTGATGCGATTCCGGTGGTGGTATGCTCGCATCCGGACCGGTTCGATGCAAGCCGGGGGCGATGGGTGTCCCGGGCAGATGCCGTAGGGTCCGCCGTGCGGACCAAACGATCGTGGTTGTGGTGAATGGTCCGCACGGCGGACCCTACTTCACTGGCGGGCAAGCCGCCAGCGGCACCCGGAGTGCTACGTCGGGACCGATGGCACACGACGCAGTGACCAGAAGGCGCCGGCCTTGCCGGCTTCACGCTCCCTTACGGTCGCGTCTCGGTGTGGGCGTTGCGTTTGGTCAGCGCGGTACGGCTTTGGCGTAGCATGACTTTAGCGTGTCGCGTGCCTTGGCCAGGGCTGCGGACATTGCGTCGGGTTCGAGGTCGCCGTGCATGAACGGGTTGACGCATCCGGCGTAGCGCGCTTTGGCGAGGGCGGCGATCCACGGCGTGAAGTCGGTCGGGCCGTGGCCGGGGAGTTGGTCGGTGTCCTTGGCGTGCTGCCAGGCGTAGAAGAAGAAGAGTTGTCGGTCGCAGATCGCGATGGCGTCTTCCACCGACGCCTTGATACGCTGAAGGTGGTAGGGGGCGAGTGCGATCCCCAGCCGCGGCGAGCGGTTCATGTCCACGAACGCCTTGAATGAGTCGAGCGAATCGAGCAGAGCGTGGCCGTGGTTCTCAATTGCGAGATACGAGTTGTGCTTCTCCGCCAACTCCACCTCGGGTTTCAACTCGTCCAGGAACGTGCGCATCCGCGCGGTGAGGTCTTCGGGTTTGCAGGGTTTGGTGCTGCTGCGCACGGCGACGCCGCCACCGACCTGGCCGAGGAACTCGGCGTAGCGTGGGTAGCCTCCGCGATAGACGGAGAAGGCGAAGAGCTTGAGCTTGGTCTTTGCGAGCACGGTCCGCAGGCCGTCGGGACGGAGCCGCTTGACGGCGTCGTCGAGGTGGGGGCAGTTCTGGTGGGCCGACCAGATGTCGACGGCCTCGAAGCCGAGCTTGGCGATTCGTTCGCAGGCCTGCTCGATCGGCAGGTGGAGGAAGTGAATCGATGAGGTGGACAGGCGCATCTTCCAGGGTGCGGTTTTCTCGGCCGCCGCGCTGCGCGAGGTGAGAAGGGCTGGGGCAGCGGATGCGACTACCGCGCCGCTCATGGTCTTGACGAAGTCTCGGCGGCTTGTTGTTGAGGCCGGTGGGGTCTGCCTTGTTGTCATCTGTTGCTCCATTCTGACGTAGGGTCCGCCATGCGGACCGATAGACTGCGGGTGCGCCGAATGGTCCGCACGGCGGACCCTACCGGCTTCACGCTCCCTCACGGTCGCGTCTCGGATGCGTGGACGCGGTTGGCTGCACTGGCTCATTCGGGCAAACTCAATTGCTCGATGTAACGATCCTCGAATCCGGGATCGAGGTTGAGTTCGACGACTTCCATCCGGGCTGCGGTGCGTTCCATCTCGTGCAGGGCCGTCTTGTCGAGCAGGGCGAGGTACGCGCCGCCGAGCGACGTGTTGCCCACTTCGTGCACTTGCTCGGGTACGAAACCGGGGAGCAGGCCGCAGGCGATGGCATGGGCCGGATTGAGGTGTTGGCCGAACCCGCCGGCCAGATAGAGCCGTTCGACATCCGCCGGCGTCAGACCGGCGCGTTCGAGGAGCGTCAGAATACCCGCTCCGATTGCGGCCTTCGCTTGGAGCAGGTGGGCGACATCGACTTCACTGACGACGATTTCCTCCTTGCCCGATCCGTAGGCCATGCGGAACGCCAATCCCGACTTGCCGCAGGCGAGCCGATCGTCGCTGATGGCAATCGCGGCAGTCTTGTCCAGTCGACCGGTGGCACTGAGCAGACCGACGCGTCGCGCCTCGGCGAGGAAGTCGACGTAAGCCGAGCCGCACAGGCCGTTGGGCCGACCGTCGCCGATCATCTCGGTGCGCACGGAAAGCGGGTCGTTCTCGAATGCGATGTGGCTGATGGCTCCGTCGCCGGCCCGTACGCCGCAGGTCAGTCCGGCGCCTTCGAACGCGGGGCCGGCGGCCGTAGCGCAGCCGTGCAACTGTCCCTTGTGCTTGAAGATGATTTCCCCGTTCGTGCCCACGTCCACGAGCAGCGTCGGACGGTCGTGGTAGACCAAGCCGCAGGCCACGACACCGGCGAGCAGATCGGCGCCGACGTATGCGGCGGCTCCCGGGAGCAGGTGCACGGGCGGGGCCTGCTTCGCGTCGAAACCACACGCGGACAGCCCGATCGCATCGGTGTCCAGAACCCGGTGTTCGAGGAACGTTGCCGTGAACGGGGCGATGCCCATGGACGTGGGGTCCACGCCGGCCAGCAGGTGCAGCATGGTGGTGTTTCCGGCGACGACCATGCACGTGACGTCTTGCACCGACGCCCCCGCCTCACGCACGGCCTCGGCGATCAGGGGTCCGAGCGTCTCGCTCGCGACGCTGGTCTGCATGCGCTTCAACATGGTGGCGTCGGTCGAGCATAGGTTGATGCGCGTGAGGACATCGTCGCCCAGGTGCGCCTGGCGGTTGAGCCCGGCCGCCTGCGCCCGGATCGTTCCATCGGTCAGGTCGACGACCAACACCGCCACGGTGGTGGTGCCCACGTCGATCGCCAAACCCAATCCGCTCGCGGCCAGAGGCTGGTGAGCCCGCGAGACGTTGATCTCGAAATCCGTGACGACCTGTGGCCGGTGCGCCAACAGCGACTGCGGCGGGATGCGGATGTGAACCGGTCCGGCATTCGCGATTCGATGCTCGCAGCCGTGCACGCGCACGGGAGTCTCATGCGGCTGTACCGGTTCGTTCGTGCGTGTGTGCAGCAGCGTGCCGGAAACCAACTCGACCACGCATCCGTCGCACAGGCCGCGTTGCCCGCAGCGCGTGTTGAGCGGCAACTCGGCGTGGCGCAGCAACTCGGTGAGTCGCTTCTCCTTGCGCTCGGCATCGACGGCGATCGCCCGTCGGCCGTCCGGGTACTCGACTTCAAGTTGCAGGGGGGCCGCCATCGGGTGCTTTCCGGGGTGCGGGGTTGCTGTCGCGCGGGGGGGCGTACTCGGAGGCGTCGGCGTCGATGGCCTCGATTACGCGATCGTCGGGGATCAAGCGGATCGTCTGTCCCGGCTCGAGGACGACGAACCGGGCGTCGTCCCACGCCCCGCCGAGCAGCGCCTGGAGCAAGGACGGGTCGCCGTGTTGGCGGTCGAACGTCCAACCCAGCCACTGGGCACACCGGCTCGTGTAGGCCAAGTCCTCTTCGGTGGCTCCGACGCCGAGATCCACGTACGTGGCCCGGTTGTAGTTTTGGAACCAGCCTTGCTCGACCTCCATCAGGTACCGAGCCGTCTCCGCATCGTACTTCTTGGAGTACTCGCGGTAGTACTTCTCGTGGCGCTCCGGGCCGGGAGGCGTGTGGTGGCAGTTCCATCCGGGGCTGTACCAGTACGTGCCCGGGTGCTCCGCGACGTACTTGGCGTAGCGATCCTTATCGCCCAACAGGAGCGTGATGCAGTCATGAGCGCGGGGGATGACGAGCGTGGCGCGGCGAGCCCGCACGCCCTCGGTTCCACGGCTGCACAGGCCGTACCCCAGCACGATCGCCTCGGCGTCCGTGTCGTTCTCGATACGCTCGATGGCGGCCTGGGCTTCGCTGCGGAGCTTGTCCGGCGTGTTGTGCAAGCCCTGCTCGAGGACCTCGACGTGGACGATGTGGGCCAGATCCCGTGCAAAATGAGCGATCTCGGCCTCCAGCACGGCGCATGTGAGCACGGCGGTTCGTGGGGGCGGCCGGGTGGGCTTGTCCTGCGGCTTGACGGGATCGGGTTCGGCGTGTTCCATATTGGGTTCGTGGATCGTTGACAGCCGAGGTCCAGTATACGGCTGTCGCGGCTTGTAATTCAAGAGCGCGCATCGCACAATAGGGAGAAGCTCTGCGGGCCTCGGCCTCGCGCGAGCAGAGCTGCATCCGGAGCACAAACTCATGGCTGACTTGTCAAACCTGACCGAAGCAATCAAGAAGGGCGATCGCACCGAGGCGACGCGAGCCACGCAGGAGGCCATCGACAGCAAAACCGGCCCCGACAAGATCCTGCAGGCGCTGGTGACGGGCATGGACGACGTGGGTCGTCGGTTCAAGGCCAACGAGGTCTTCGTACCTGAGGTGTTGATTGCGGCGCGGGCCATGAAAGAGAGCATGGTGCTGCTCGAACCGCTGCTGATCGCGGCGGGGATCCGTCCTGCGTTCACGGCCGTGATCGGTACCGTCGAGGGCGACCTGCACGACATCGGCAAGAATCTCGTGGCGATGATGTGGAAGGGCGCCGGCTTCGGCGTGGTGGACCTCGGGACCAACGTTCCGCCGGGCAAGTTCGTGGATGCGGTGAAGGAACACAGTGCCCAGGTGGTTGGGCTGTCGGCGCTCCTGACCACGACGATGCCCGCGATGAAGGCCGTCGTGGAAACGATCAAGTCCGGGAACCTTGAAGGTGTACAGGTGGTCGTGGGCGGTGCACCCGTCACCCAGGCCTTTGCGGATGAGATCGGTGCCGACGGGTACGCAGCCGATGCCGCCAGCGCAGTCGACGTTGCCCGGCAGCTTGTCGCGGCCTGATTGCCTCTGACTGCGGTTCCTGGTGCGTGTTGGCGACGCCATGAGCACTTCGATGCGCCGCGCGCTGATCGGTGCGCGGGCGCTTCTGTCCGGCCATCGAGACAAACCATGAACGAACGTCAGCGATTCCACGCGACGATGCACTACGAGTCGCGCGACCGCGTACCGTTGGTGGACTTCAGCTTCTGGGACGAGACGCTGGTCCACTGGCGGGGCCAGGGCCTTCCGGAATCGGTCGTGCGGGCCAACAGCGATGCGTTCTTCGGCATGGACGGCCTGGAACGCTACGTCGCGGCGGCCGAGTCGAGCGTCCTGATCCGGAAGAGCCCGGAAGACTACGGCGTGAATGCGGGCGGAGTCCGCCTCGGCCTCGTGCCGTTGTTCGATGAGACCGTGCTCGAGGACCGCGGCGACTACGAACTGGTCCAGCAGGTCGACGGGGCTCGCGTGCTCCGCAAGAAGTACATGAGCACGATCCCGCTGGACGCGGGGCACCTGCTCACCGATCGCGAGAGTTGGGAGCGGCACTACAAGCCCCGCCTCGACCCTGAGCACCCGGATCGCTATCCGCCGAACTTTGACGAGTGTGTCAAGGTGTGGGCCGACCCCGAGCGGGCGTTTCCGCTGTTTCTGCCGGCGGGGAGCCTCTACGGCTGGATCCGCAACTGGACGGGTCTCGAGAACCTCTCGATGGTTCTGTATGACGACCCGTCCTGGTTCGAGGAGATGGTAACGACGGTTTCCGACTGCATCGTAGCGGTGCTCGGGCGCGTGCTGGAGAGCGGGGCGCGGTTCGAGGCTGCGTCGATGTGGGAGGATATGTGCTACAACGCCGGGCCGCTGATGAGCCCCGACCATTTCAAACGGTTCCTCGTGCCGCACTACGAGCGCATCACCTCGTTGCTCCGCAAGCACGGCGTGGACGTGATCTGGCTGGATTGTGACGGCCAGATCGACGCGTTGCTTCCGCTGTGGCTCGAGGCCGGCGTCAACTGCATGATACCCATCGAGATCGGCACCTGGGGGGCTGATCCGTATCGCTTCCGTAAGGAGTACGGCAAGGATCTGCTGATGATGGGCGGGTTCAACAAGCGCATCCTTGCCGGGTCGAAGGACGAGATCGCGCGAGAGGTCGAGCGTCTCGCGCCGTTGACGGAAGAGGGCGGGTTCATTCCCTTCTGCGACCACCGCGTGCCGCCGGACGTGCCGCTTACGAACTACGCCTTCTATCTCGAGACCGCCCGCAAGGTCTGGGGCAAGGGTGCGGATCTCGCCCCGATCGATCCGCTCGTGAGCAAGCTCGCGGCCGGAGACACCGGGTCATGACCTCCAAGGAACGCGTGTACGCGACGATTCGCGGCGAGCCGCGCGATCGCGTTCCGGTCATGCCGATCTTCATGGCTTGGGCCGCGCACTACATCGGGCGGTCGTATCGCGATTACTACCTCGATGGTGACGTGCTCGCCGATGCGCAACTTGCTGCGGCGCGGGCGTTCGGCATGGATCAGGTCAGCGCGATCAGCGATCCGTGGCGCGAGGCGGAAGGGTACGGGATGACATTCGACTATCCCGCGGAGGGTACGGGCATCCCGCGAGGACATCTCATTCAGTCGCACGACGATGTGGTCCGGCTCGGGCGCCTCGACGTCGAGGCCGCACCTCGCATGCGACAGCGTGTCGAGAGTGTGGCCCGGGGGGTGCGGGTGGTCGGAGAAACGCACAGCGTTCTGGGTT
>CAYMME010000352.1:0-2634 GCA_964391465.1 uncultured Planctomycetales bacterium | reverse complement strand
CATCGACGAGCGGCGCTTCGACCGGGACCGGTATCCAGGCGCGCGGCAGCAGAAGCGGCGGGAGCTGGGCCTGGAGGAGGAGCACCTGGTGGTGGGCATGGTGGCCCGGCTGGTGCGGGAGGTCGGAGAAACGCACAGCGTTCTGGGTTGGGTCGAAGGTCCCATGGCCGAGTACGTGGATCTGCGCAACATGGAACCGGCCATGCTCGACCTGATGGACGCACCGGAGGTGTTCCACCGGGCGGCCGAGGTCATGGTGGATAACGCCCTGGCGTTCGCCCGTGCCCAGATCAAAGCCGGGGCGGACATGATCGGGGTCGGGGACGCCGCGGCCAGCCTGGTCGGGCCGGAGCTGTACGCAGAGCACGTCCTGCCCTGGGAGAAGAAGCTCTTCGCCGGGATTCGTGAGGCCGGGGCGGCGGTCCGCGTGCACATCTGCGGGAACATCCGACCCATCGTCGGGCATATTGCGACGACCGGTGCGGATGTGATCGATGTGGACTGGATGGTGCCGCTGGCCGAGGCGCGAGAGGCGGTTGGCCCGGACGTGACACTGTGCGGCAACTTCGATCCGACGGCCGTGTTGCTCCAGGGCAGCGCAGAAGATGTCGCGGCGGTTTCGCGCCGATGCATCGCCGACGCCGGCGCGCGGTTCATCCTGATGCCCGGGTGCGAGGTGCCGCCGGGTACGCCCGAGGAGAACATCCGCGCCTTCTGCCCGTGCGAAGGGTGCCTGATCGAAGACGACCTGAAGCGCTAGCGTAGTGCCACGGAATCGGCGGCGAACACCCGAACCGAGACGCGACCGTAAGGGAGCGTGAATGCCGGAGAGGCCGGCGACCATCCAGCGCGAGCGGAATGCAGCGGTAGCGGCCGGCGCCTCGCCGGCCGTTCGGATTGCGGGGCGCAGGCCGCAAGGGAGGAACCACGATGACACACCGTGAACGCATCCACGCCACAGTCACGCATACGGAGCCCGATCGCCTCGCTCTCGACATGGGAGGCATGCGGTCCACCGGGATCCAAGCCATTGCCTACAACCGACTCAAGGCTCACTGGGGTCTGACCGGCGGACACACGCGCGTGTACGACCTGGTGCAGCAGCTTGCCGAGCCGGAGACGGAAGTGCTCGACAAGATCGGGGCCGACGTGCTCGATGCGGGTTGGGACTTCCCGACCGAGTGGCGCTCGTGGCCGCTGCCGGACGGGTCGCCGGGCGAGGTACCCGAGTGGTTCCGGCCCGTGCGCGAGGACGGATCGTGGCGGGCGTACAACACCGAGGGCGTGTGCATCGCCGAGATGCCCAAGAGCTGCGTGTACTTCACGCAGTCCTGTCACCCGATGGCCGAGTCGTTGGCCATTCCGACCGAAGGACTGGCGGCGGCCATGGACAAGGTGAGCTGGGCCGCGATGCCGGTGCCCATGTTCCACGACGGGCTGAGCGACGAGAACCTGCAACGCATGCGCGAGCACACCCGGCGGTTGCACGAGACCACCGACCGGGCGCTGATGATCGGCTTCGGCGGCAACCTGTTCGAGTGGACGACGTTCCTGCGCCGGATGGACAATGTTCTGATGGACCTGCTCGATGATCGCAAGGGCGTCGAAACGCTGCTCGACGCCCTGGTCGAGATGCACTTGGCCAACCTCGACAAGGTCATCGATGCGGTGGGCGAGTACGTGGACATCATCCAGATGGGCGACGACCTCGGCTCCGAGGGTGGGCCGATGTTCTCGCCGCAGCTCTACCGCGAGGTGTTCAAGCCTCGGCACCGGACGCTCTTCGAGCACATCAAGAAGCGATCGAAGATGAAGGTCTTCCTGCACTCGTGCGGATCGATCTCCCGGCTGCTGCCCGACCTGATCGAGACGGGTATCGACATCATCAACCCGGTGCAGATCAACGCGGCCGACATGGACCCGTCCGAGCTGAAGCGCACGTTCGGCAACGATGTGACGTTCTGGGGCGGCGGGTGCGACACGCAGAGCATCCTGCCGCGGGCCAAGCCGCAGGAAGTGCACGACCACGTCCGCCGACTAGTCGACATCTGGGCCCCCGGCGGCGGTTTCGTCTTCACCCCCGTCCACAACATTCTGTCCGAGGTCCCGCCCGTCAACGTGGAGGCCGTCTACCGCGCCCTCGACCGACTCTGAGGGCGAAGCCTCGTGCTGAAGCAAGCGCGCTCATGTCAGATCCGGCCCAGCCCAAGGTGAGTTCACTTGCGTTCTGCTGCGTGCTGGTCTGCGCGGCAATGATTCTCTGGCTCTCAGTGTTTGTGATCAGCTCCGACGCTCATTGGGCCGGTGCATTCGGCTTTCTCGGCATGATTGCCGCAATGCAGTACTTCCGGGCGGCACCGCCAACAAGGTCCACGAGGCGGACGACTGTGGTTGTGGTTTGTGTCGTTCTTTTCATGCTTGCCCTCGTCTCCGCCGTTGCCGAGGCCCTTCGAATGACCTTCGCGTAGCACTTGCGTGGTGAGCGATGCGTACCGCGCGGCAGGCCCCGAAGGGGCCGCGGAACGTAGCCAGGGGTGGAGCGAAGCGCAACCCCTGGTTAGAGTCTCTCCGCAACCCTCCCTCCAGAGGGTAAGGGAGAGGCCGGGGGTAGCCGGCCACTCCCTCCCCGTTGTC
>CAYMME010000351.1:0-10281 GCA_964391465.1 uncultured Planctomycetales bacterium | reverse complement strand
CCTTCGGGGCCCTCCATCATGCGGCCTGCGAGGCGCAGGCCGCTACAGGACCACGCCGCCGCGAACGGACTACTCCGCGCTGCTCTCCCACGTGACCTTGTCGCGCAGTGTGTAGCTTCTCTGCACGCGTTCGAGGGCGGGGACATCGACCGACCCGCGGTGAATCCACACGCGGTACCGGCAGCAGACCGGCTTGTCGGGCTGGAGCGTCGCGGGCTTGATCCCGGGCCAGCCCACGCCGAGGAAGCCGTAGGGGCGCGTGATCCACATCGGCTGGTAGTCGGGGTGACTCGGATCCACGAAGACGGCCACGCCGGTCGGCCCTTTGGCCCCGGAGAACCGGGCCGTGAGATCGGCCCACGGCAATCGGACCAGGTTGAGACGTTCGGGCTGCCGGCCGCCGGGCGTGGTGATCACCGTCTCGGTCCGCGGGGCGTACCGGAAGTTGAAACCGCCGTAGCTCTTGCCCTCCGCTCCCCACAGCGTGACGGGCTCCCCGATTGCCGTCCAGGTCAGCGCCACGTCAATCACCCGCTCACCTGCGGACGCGGCGTGGGTCCGCAGCCACACGCGTTCCTGCATGACCTTCTTCTCACCGATGTACCAGCCGCTCTCGATCGCGAGCACGGCCGCGGCGCGACCGGCGCGACGAACGAGCCATCGCTCGAACCGCTGCTGGATGTCCCTGAACATCCACAGGTTGTATTCCTTGCCGCCGATGCGGATGTGCGGCCAGGCCCAGAACATGCCGCGATGGTGGTAGTGATCCGCGGGGAAGTCGTCGGTGAGCACCTCGCCTTCGGGGCCGTAGATCGGATGCACGTAGCTGCTGCGGGTGCGGTCGGCAGGTACGCCCGGCTTGCTCATCATGCCGTGGTTGTAGGCGAGCACGGGCCGCTCGCCCTCCCACAACCCGAGCGACTTGCCGTCGATGTCGGCGAAGCGAAAGAGTGGCGCCGCGCCTTGGGCAGAAGGTGCGAGCCGAAAGCGGCGCGCCTTGGACGAGTCGGTCCGCGCAGGAATCGCGGCGATGAGTTGCCCCGCGCCGTCGTCGAGCGAACCGTCGGCGGTCGAGCCGGGGATGACGTCAACGGCGATCGGCTTGCCCGAACCACCCACCTCGACGAGTTGCCAGGTAGCGTCCGTCGCGGACTCGAGACCCTTCGGCAGCGGTGCCGTGATGTACAGCGTCGATGGTGACGCGGGAACAGCGAGGATCGGTCCATCCCCCGCACCGGCCGCATCAGCGGCGGCGAAGAGTGATGACAGGAGCAGCCAAAGCGCGACGCACACAGGATGCAACGACCGTGGGTGCTCGCGCATGATCTTTCGCCCCTCCGGGGCTCTGATGCGTCTGGGCACCGGTACGCAGGGCTTACGCTCTGGGCTAGTCTCTTTCGCCTCTACGAGGCTGTCGTAGTGCGATCTCATGTGCTTGCCATCGCTTCGCGCACCGTGGCGGCGCGGTCAACGAAACTCCTTGAGCCGGTACTGTTCGATCTTCGCCTCGTCCACCTCGACCCCCAGGCCGGCGCCGTCGGGGACGGGCAGGTGGCCGTCGACGACCTTGAACGGCCTCTTGAGGATGCTGGTGGTGAGGAACTGCGGTCCGTTCAGGGCGGCCGGGTACTGAAGGTCGTACGCCCCGTACAACGCCAGCGACGCGGCGAGGGCGATGTCCGGATCGGTCAGGCCGCTGCCGAGGAACATCAATCCGAGTCGCTTGACGGTTTCGATCTGGCGCCGGCACTCGGTGATCCCACCGCACCGCGCCGGCTTCATGGCGATGCCGTCGAGCATCCCGAGCTTGTGGAACTCCTCGATCTCGACGTGCGTGAGGATTCCCTCGTCCATGATGATCGGCAGCGCCCCCTGCTTCTTGAGGCGCTGGTAGCCACCGATGCGGTTGGGCTTCAACGGCTGCTCGAACACCGGGACGCCGATGTCGGCCAGCTTCGGGGCGACCTCGAGAGCCGTGGCCTCGTCGTAGCCGCCGTTGGCGTCGGCCCAGAGGAAGCCGTCGGGTACGAGCCGCTTGACGATCCGGCACATCTCGAGGTCGAACTTGGGGTCCGGTGCGACTTTGACGTTGAAGTTGGCGAAACCGCGTTTGCGGCCCTGCTCGATGAGCCCCTCGATCTCGTCGAGCTTGCGCGGGTTCAGCGTCCAGCTCAGCTTGACCTTGTTGCGGCCGGTGAGGCGCCACCGCTGCTTCGGCGATTGCCGCAGCAGCTTGCCCGTCAGGTCGAACAACGCCAAGTCGATGCCGGCCTTGCAGATCGGCTGGCCCGTCGAGAACGACGCCGCGATGTAGTGGCTCATCACCGCGTGGACGTCTTTGAAGTTGAAGGGGTTCTTCCCGATCAGCTCCGGGCCGAGGTAGCGGTTGATGGTGGTGAGGACCGACTCGAGCGTCTCGTAGCTCCACAGCGGCGTGGGGACGCTCTGGCCCCAGCCGACCGTGCCGTCGTCCGCCGTCATCTTGATGACCACGGTGGGCCGACCCGTGGGCCGGCCTTTCGGGCCCTCGAAGAACTTGAACCGCCCCTCGACCGGATAGTTGATGGGGAACGTCTCGACCTTGGCAATGGTTGCGGTTTTCAAGGTGGTGCCCTCGGCACAAAGGTCCCAGCACAGCGTGCCGGCCAACCCGGCCGCCGTGCCGCTGAGGAATTCACGTCGCGTTGGTGAGGCCATGTGTACTGTCTCCTACCCGCGTTCGTCCCCCACCCTTCGCAAACGGCCGCGAAGGATGGGGCACCCACGCCACAATCACGCCGCCGAGATCTCGCGTTTCTTCGCGTCGTACACCTGCCGCCTGCCGGTGTGCAGCGCGGCCGCGGCCATGATCGTCGCCACTGCGTGGTGATGACCGAACTCGATGTCCGCGTTGGGCCGCTTGCGCGAACGCATGCATTCGAGCCAGTTTCCCATGTGAGACGGACTCGGCTCGGGCTTGATCTGGCGTTGCTTGACCTTGCTACCCTCCAGGCCGCCGGTGGCCGAGAGCATCAGGCGGTTCGGGTTGCTGTAGCCCTTGCCGTCGTTGATTTCGAGGGTGCCTTGCGTTCCGTGTACAGTGAAGGAAGTCCCCGCCGAGTTCGCCAGCCCCATGCCCCAGTCCATCAGGAAACCCTCGGGATAGGAGAGCAGGGCATGGAACGTGTCACAGTGCTCGCGTCCCTCCTTCCAGACGTAGGTCCCGCCGTGGGCGACGGCGCTGGCGGGGTACTTCGCCCCGGTGAGCTTGTGAACGGCGTCCACATAGTGGCTCATCCACAGGCCGGACAGCCCGTTCGTGAACTCCTTGTAGAGATGCCAGCGTCGCAGCAGCTTGGCGTCGAACGGGCGCTTGGGGCGGTTGAACAGGTAGGCGTCCCAGTCGACGTCCGCCTTCTTGCAGTCGTCGTAGCCGCGCTTCCACCGGGCGTGATTGAAGTTCGCGGTGGCCGCGATCCGGCTGACGTGTCCGATCACGCCGTTGGCCAGCTCCTTCGCCGCCGCCGCGTAGCCGCCGTTGCTGCGGTACTGCGTCCCGGCCTGCACGACGAGCTTCTTCGCCCGGGCCAGGTCGAGCGCCTCGTTTGCGGCCGAGACCTCGAGCGACATCGGCTTCTCGACGTAGACGTCCTTGCCCGCCTTGAGCGCGGCGATCATGATCGGCGTGTGGCTGTTGTCGGGCGTGGCGATGACCACCGCGTCGACGTTGCCCTTCTCGAGCAGATCTTCGAAACGGGTGCAGCGATACGGCTCCTTGCCGCCCCCCTCCATGACCTTCACCGCGGCCTGGTCGGAGTTCTTCCTCCACACATCGCAGATCGCGGTGATCGCGACGTTGTGCTTCTCTGCCTTCGAAAGGATGTCCTTGAGATGCGATGTTCCCCGGCCGCCGGTGCCGATGATGCCGATCGAGATCCGGTCGTTGGCTCCGTACGCGGTTCGCGCCGCGGCCGCGCTGAGGCCAACCACCGCGGGGCCGGTCGACACGCGAGCAAGAAAACGTCTCCGCGAGGTGCGTTGGCGTGGCATGGATTGTCTCCTTCGCTGAATAGCACAGATCTTGAAAACCGCGGGGCATTATAACCCACGCGTGGCGTTCTTTCCCGTCCGCCGCTCAGCACGGGTACGGGTGCAATGCTCAATGTCTAATGCCTAATGACGAATGACGAATGACGAAAGAATGACGAAGCCCGAATGACGAATGCGGGGCCCCCACCCATGGCGTGCGGGGAATCGTGTCCCCCACGTTTGAGAACGTGGGCCACCCGGCGGTTTCGTCATTGGTCATTCGGGCTTCTTTCGCCATTCGTCATTCGACATTCGTCATTGCGCCCGCCTCACACTTCCCAGCCCTTCCGAAACACCGGCCTTATGTACTCCTCTGCCTTGGCGTTCCCGGACGCCTTCAGCTTGTCGGCCTCCCAGTCGAAGCCACCGCCGGCTCGGTAGGCGAGGTTGCCCAGTATTGCGGTTTCGGCGAGCGGCCCGGTGTAGTCTGCGAAGTTGCAGGTCGGCGGCGTCTTGTCGCCCTTGCACGCCCGGATCCACTCCTGATGGAAGCCGGGCGACTTCGGGATGGACGGGGCCGGCGGCTCGAAGTCGGCGAACTTCGCTTCGGGATAGAGCTTCCGCTGGCCGAACCCGCAGAGCAGCATGCCCTTGGTCCCGATGAAGAGCGTGTTGTTGCCCTTGTGCGGCATGTTGTGCTCGCGCAACACGTCCGGGCCCGTCGCGGCGTGGTCGTAGTGCAAGGTCATCGCGGGGCGCTTGCCTTCGGCGGGGAACTCGTATCGCGCCTTCATCGATTTCGGCGAGGTCTGCGGATGCACCGGCGGGCCGGAGGCGTCGACCCTGGTCGGGTACTTCAGGCCCAGCGACCAGTACGGGATGTCGAGGATGTGGCAGCCCCAGTTGCCGGTCTCGCCGGACCCGAAATCCCACCAGAAGCGCCACTTGTAGGGAACATAGGCCGGACTGTACGAACGCATCTGGGCCGGGCCGACCCAGAGGTCCCATTTCAGGTGCGACGGGACCGGCGGCTTCTCCGTGGGGATTTCCGGCGCGCCGCGCGAGCCGCCGACCCAGCAGTAGCATTCGCGCACGTCGCCGATGGCCCCGCTTTGGATCAGCTCGACGACGCGATGCATGTTGACCATCACGTGGCGCTGCACGCCGAGCTGCGTGGCCACCTTCATCTTCGCGGCCATGCGGGTCATCTCCCGCACTTCCCAGACCGAGTGGGCCATGGGCTTCTCGCAATAGCAGTGCTTGCCCATCCGCATGGCCATCATGGCCGGATGGAAATGCGTGTGGTCGGGCGTGCTGATCACGACGGCGTCGATCTGCGCGTCCATCTCGTCGAGCATGCGGCGGAAGTCGAAGTACTTCTTCGCCTTGGGGAACTTCTCGTAGGCATCACCGGCGCGCTTGTCGTCGACGTCGCAGAGGGCGACGACGTTCTCGCCCTTCATGGCGTTGAGGTTGGCCCGACCCTGTCCCCCGAGGCCGATGACGGCGACATTGAGCTTCTCGTTCGGCGATTTCGCCAGGGCGGTGCTCGGGCGCGTGCCCAGCCAGAATCCGGCCCCGACGGCCGTGGTGGTCTCGAGCATGCCGCGCCGGCTGATGCGTCTGGTCATGAAGTTGCCTCCGGTGAGAACCCTCTGATTTCCCCGCACGATGGTGGGTGTCTGTGCAACGGGTGTTGATTGTCGTTGACAATCTCGTTCGATGCAACAAGTAGCGTTTGCGCATTGTGGTCCGCGGCGCGCGCAGTGCCTTGCGGTGGGTGCCCCATTCTTGGCACGCCGAAGGCGTGACTAGGTTGGGGGACAGATCGGCAGGGACTAATCTCCGTCCCCCACCCTTCGCAAAAGGCCGCGAAGGATGGGGCACCCACGCATCGCCGGACCATCATTGCGGAGCACACCGTTCGAGGCGCTTGCTCCTTCGCCCGAGCCGCCGAGTTCGTGTGACGTCTCAGGCAGATTGCATCCTTTTCGAACCGCCCCGATGTACATCGGGACCAGGGAGCGGCAACGCTTCGCCTTGCCGCGGCCGCTCCCTCACGGTCGCGGTTCGGATCAGATACGCCTCGGCAACTCTGAGACACTACGCTACTGCTGCTTCCTGTCGGCCTCGAGTGCACGATCAAGCGCTTCAACAGTCATCCATTCGGTGTGGGCGTCGACGAACAACACGTTGACGCCCTCACCGTCGTGGTTTGTGCGCCGCTCGTGGGCGAGGATCGTTCGACCGGCGTCGGCAGCATCGGGAGAGCGTCCCGGAATGTAGACGTATGCGTCTTCGTCCTCGCCGGCGCTCGGGCAGCGGAGTACCCTCGGGCTGATTGCGCCTTCGCCCACCAGTGTGTCCAGGTCCGGTGGGAACCGACCGGCGTTCCCGTTTGCGTAGATGTGGCACGCGTTGCCGATGCCCTTGAGGTTGGCCGCACACACGGACCGCTTGGCGAGATCACGGGCGCGGGCCAGTGAAGGCAGCAGGATGGCCGTCGACATCGCCGTCACCCCGACCGCTCCACCCACCTCCGGGATCGCAACCGGCAACGGACCGTAGGCTATGAAGAGCACGCCCTGCTCGTCGTTGCGGGACGTGCCCACGTGTCCGAACAGGTGCCGGGTCACGGCCCGGCGCGTGGGGAATACACCGATGTCGACCTCAGCACCCTCACCCTGGGCCATGGCCGCCCCGACCTGAGCCAGACCGAGCACCCACGGGTACATTGCCTCCACGCCCGCGTTCACGTCGACATACGACACGCTCGACCCGATCCCGCCCAGGATCTTGCGGGCCCGCACGAAGTCGGGGTTGCCGAGGAGCGAATCCTGACCGGCACCACCGTCGAGCAGGCGATCGAGCGCCGTCATGACCATCTGCGGATACAGGCCGCAGATGAGCCGGTTCTCATGTGCCGTCCAGGCCGGGGCGAAGGGCATGGGCACGCCGGTCACGTTCACGAACGCGATCTCGTGGTCCCGATAGGTCGTCGACGCCACCGAGACCCCGGCAGCGCCCTCGGCCTCCTCCGCGATCGCCTCGATCACCTTCTTGAGGCTCTGCTGAGCGCGGGCGGCGTCCGGCGTATCGATGACGGCCGTGATCCCGGTCAGCCAGATTCCGCCGTTCTCCGGTGCATCGAACAGAACGAACTTGTCGCCGAGCAAATCGAGCAGGTCCTTGTCGAGCTTCAGCTCGAGCCTGCTCTCCAACTCAGCGATGGCTTCGACGACATCACCATGCGCATCGGCGTCGAGGGTCTGCAGCAGGGACAACAGCCCCGCGTACAACCCACCCAGATCGAAGTGAAACGCATGGGCCCAGGTGGGCTGCTTGGGGATGATGGCCAGGTCCGCGTCGGTCAGCGGCTTGCCGGCCGGCATGCCCAGCAGCCCGCCCTCGCGGTCCGGCGCGAACACGTAGACGGCGTTGATGCAGCCACCCTCGCGGAGCGACAGCTCATAGGTCACCGACCGCAAGGCGTTCAGCCCGACGCCCGCGATGATGCCCTGAATCGCGCGCTGGGCCTCCTCGTCTCCGTGCGTCACCAGCGGCAGCAGGGGCGTGATTCGCTCGATCAGTCCGGCCGGGCTCAGGTAGACCGTGAGCGCTCGCGCCTCCGCATCCCCGCCGATCTTCTTGCGGGCGACGGCCAGGCGCTCGCTCGTGGCCAGCGATGGCTTCGACTCGCCCAACCGCGCGACGATCTCTTGAACGGTCGTGTTGCCGAGGGCAAAGATGAAGTGCTGATCGACCAGCCCGAAGAACAACCCGCCGGGTACGGGGAGCAGCAGTTGCTGCATCGACTTGTCGGCGATGGTGATCGGCTGGCTCGGCGGCAGCTCCGCCGCTTGCAGGAGCGTCTGGATATCTTTCAGGAAGGCTTCGCCGCCTTCGCCGACATGGCACACGATCGCGAGGTGCGCGAACGGCCCCTCTTCCCCGAATCCGCCGTCGATGAACGCGAGGGCCGTCGGGCGCCGGCCGAGAGTGCGCAGCACGCGCTTGCCCGCTGCGTACGCCTCCTCGGCGCCCTCCTCGGCCGTCGCCCTCGTCAGGATGGAGTCCAGCGCCGACTGGAACGCCTCGATGAAGCGTTCCACCTGTGGGTCCGCCAGCGTCTTGCCCAACGCCGTGCCCTCGGACGCCGGGCCAAGCTGCTCGGTGCCCGACCACCCCAGATAGAGGAGCGTCTTCTCGGGCACGACCGCGGCCAGGTCGACCGGCGGGGCCTGACCCACCGCCTCGGCGGTCAGCACCACGACCAACAAGCAGCAAACCCGACGCGCGCACGTGCGTGAACGACGATACATGGCGACCCCTTTCAATCGGCAGTCTTGTCTATCCATACTCGCAGCCAAGATGGGTTTTCCGGTTTGGCATCTTAGCGTCTATCGCGTGTGGCAGCTACGGCCAAGGGGACCCATGTACACGGCGGCCGTCCGATGCTACGGTTTGCGGCGTGAAAGCATCGCTGTTCGTGACGTGTTTGACGGATATGTTCTACCCCGACGTGGGCGTGGCCGCGGTGCGCGTGCTGCGGCGGCTGGGGGTCGAGGTGGACTTCCCCAAGCGGCAGACCTGCTGCGGCCAGCCCGCCCTCAACAGCGGCTTCAGCGACGAGGCCCGGGTGGTGGCGGCCCGCATGATCGACGTGTTCGCCGACAGCGAGTTGGTGGTCACGCCGTCGGGCTCATGCGCGTCGATGGTGCGCACGCAGTTCCCCCACCTGTTCGAGCACGACGCCGCGATGCTCGCCGAGGCCCGGGCCCTGGGCGACAAGACGTTCGACTTCACCGAGTTCCTCGCCAAGAAGCTCGACGTCGACTGGAGTCGGTGGCCGATGCGCTATGACGCGTCGGTCACGTTCCACTACTCCTGCCACCTTCGCGGCCTGGGCATGACCACCGAGGCCGTCGACCTGCTGCAACGCATCGAGGGCGTCGACTACCGCCCGCTCGAGCAGATGGATCAGTGCTGCGGCTTCGGCGGCACGTTTGCGGTCAAGTTCGGCGACATCTCCGGCGCGATGGTCCGCGAGAAGGTCAAGCACATCGCCGCCACCAAGGCCGACGTGCTCATGTGCAACGACGGCGGCTGCGCCATGAACATCAGCGGGGCCTGCCGCCGCGAGGGCGTCGATATCAAGGTGCGACACATCGCCCAGATCCTCGACGAGGCCATGGCCAATGGCAACGGAGCCGGCAAGCCCCCAGACGCCTGAGCCGGCCGAGCCCGATGCCGGCGGCCCGCTCGAAGACGAAGGCCTATACTGCCCCGTCTGTCACTACAATCTCACCGGGCTTCCCTCCGGCCGGTGCCCCGAATGCGGAAGCCTCTTCGACCGGCGGCAGCTTCGCGAGGCCCAGCTCGTCGACGAGCTGGCCCTGATCCCCTGGGACAATCCGAAATGCGACCGCTCGTGGTCGACGTTCTGGGCCACGTCTCGGATCACCTGTGCACAACCCAAGCGGTTCGCCTTCGCCTTCTCGGTGCAGCCGCAGCGCACGCGGGCGACGAGCTACTTCTGGCGCTGCGTCTTGATCGCGTCGTCCGCCCTGGGAGCGGCTTTCGCAGGGTTTGCGCTGTTCGAGTCAATTCCCGCCGATGTGGCTGAGGCGGCCTTCATCTGTCTTTGCTGGTTCCTCGGAACGATCGTGGTTTCCGGTTGGCTGGTGCCGCTCACTCTCGCCGCACTGGTAGTGCATGCGGACGGCCGGCACCACTTCCGTCCGTGGCGATCGATCGTTCAGTACTCGGCGGGGCACCTGCTGCTGTTCGTTCCCTTGCTCGCCGTCCTGGCGCCGCTGCTGCTTCTACTCCTGGGAGCCGAGGACGCACCGCCACTTCTCATCGCCGCGATCTTCGCCGCCAGTGTCGGCGTCTTCCTGCTTTGGTGGTGCACGATCAGCGCCGTCGTGCTCAGCCGCGCGCCGGGGGAGGCCTCCACGCGACTCGCTCTGGGACTTGTGTTTCTGCTCGTTCCCGCCGTCTGCATCGCGGGCTTCATTTTGTTGGTCGCTTTGATGGAGTACCTGGACTGAAGCCGAGGGTGACGACTCGTCGGATGGAGGCCGACGACATCTCGCGACGCATTCAAGGTGTCGACGTCAAAGCTGCGGCGCATCGCCCGGATCCTCAGAAGAGACCATGCGCAACCGGCGGTCGGAAGACGTCGCCGCAGACTCCATCGCGGCGTCGCCGGGGGAATTCGCCCCAAAGGGGCGACCGAATGTAGCCAGGGGTGGAGCGAAGCGGAACCCC
>CAYMME010000350.1:0-10284 GCA_964391465.1 uncultured Planctomycetales bacterium | reverse complement strand
GTCGTGATTGTCAAGGCGGGGAGCTGCCAAGTGTGAAGTGAGAAGTGCGAAGTGAGACCGGTGGCGGGGACCGATGCGCGTCGGGTGTGTCCGTCCCCCACCCTTCGCAAACAACCGCGAAGGATGGGGCACCCGGCCGGTTGCTTGCATCGCAGATGCGGCTCCAGGAAGATGACGACGGGGTGCTTGAGGAGTATGCGATGCAGCGAGTTGCGGTTTTGATGGTTGCGGGTTTCCTGGTCGCGCCGGTGCCGGCGGAAGATTGGCCGCAGTTTCGCGGTCCCGGTGGGGAGGGGCACGCGGCCGGGCGCGATCTGCCGCTCACCTGGAGCGAAACCGAGAACATCGTGTGGAAGGTGCCGATTGCCGGACGCGGCTGGTCGTCGCCCGTGATTGCGGGCAAGCAGATCTGGATGACCACGGCACTCGATGAGGGGCGCTCGTTGCGGGCCGTGTGTGTCCATCGCGAAACGGGGCGACCGTTGCACGATGTGGAGGTGTTTCAGAAGTCGGACCCCGGCAAGATCAACTCGAAGAACAGTCACGCTTCGCCGACGCCGGTGCTCGACGGCGACCGGGTATATGTGCACTACGGCGCGCACGGCACCGCAGGGCTCTCGACCGACGGGCGCATCATCTGGAGGAACACCGAGCTGAAGTACGATCATCGCCACGGTCCTGCCGGCTCGCCGATTCTGTGGAAGGATCTGTTGATCTTCAGTTGCGACGGGACCGACGTGCAGTTTGTCGTGGCCCTCGACAAGAAGACCGGGAAGATCCGGTGGAAGCGGGACCGCAAGGGCCCGATGGCCTACGCCACGGCCCAGGTGATCCACGCCGGCGGCCGCGAGCAAGTGATCAGTCCCGGCGGCGATCAGGTGGTCTCGTACGACCCCGGTACGGGCAAGGAGATCTGGCGGTTCCGGTACAAGGGTTTCTCGGTCGTGCCGCGGCCGGTGTACGGGCACGGGCTGGTGTTCTTCTCGTGCGGCTTCAACAACGCGGTGCTGTACGCCGTGCGGGCCGACGGTGCCGGCGACGTCACCGACACGCACATGGCCTGGAAGCGAAAGCGCGGAGCGCCGCAGACGCCGTCAACCCTGCTCGTTGGTGATGAGCTCTACGTCGTCAGTGACAAGGGCATCGCCAGTTGCGTCGATGCCCGGACCGGCAAGCAACACTGGCACGAGCGACTGGGGGGCGGCTTCTCGGCCTCGCCGGTGTTCGCGGACGGGCGGATCTACTTCCTCAGCGAGGAGGGCGTCGCGACGGTGATCGCGCCGGGCAAGACGTTCAAGAAGCTGGCCACGAACCGGATCGACGGCCGCACATTCGCGTCGCCGGCCGTCGTGGGTCGGAGAATCTACTTGCGAAGCGACACGCATCTCTATCGTATCGAGAAGCCGTCACCGGAAGCGGGATGAGGCGGGCTGACATGGTGGGGCGCTACGAGACGCAGGAATACGCGATCCCGGTGGCGGGACGGACGCTCCGGCTGCTGGGGCCCAAGCGGCCGCATTCTGTGCGTGACGATCCGAAGGTGCAGGAGCGATTCAAGCAGGACGGCTACGCGCCCTGGTGGGCCACGCCCTGGCCGGGAGCGGTGATGCTGGCCGAGCATGTGATCGCGTGCGTGGAGCCCGGTCCGGAGCCCGTGCTCGAACTCGGGGCCGGGTTGGGGCTCGCGGGCATCGCACTGGCTCGGGCCGGGCACCGCATGGCGATCACCGACTATGACGAGGACGCCCTCGAGTTCGTGCGAGCCAGTGCGAGACTCAACGAAGTGACGCTGCACGAGGTGAAGCTGCTCGATTGGCGCCATCCCCCGGCCGAGCGCTATACGATGATCGTGGGCGGCGACTGCCTGTACGACAAGCGAAGTCATGACGCCATCGCCAAGCTGATCGCCACTCGCCTGAAGCCGGGCGGCCAAGCGTTTGTCGCGGACCAGAAACGTGACGGCGCCGAGGCGTTTCACATCGCGTTGCACAAGGCCGCGCTGGCCTATGAGAAGGTCGAGGCGAAGTGCAAGGCGATCCCACGCCCCGACGCCATCGACGGTCGGGTGTTCAGAGGAACGGTCTATCGCATCGGCCATGAGAAGCCCGCGCGAGACGAGATGCCGCCGTAGGACGCTCGCCCACCGTCGTCCGCTCGGTCCGGCCGAGGTGCCGCACCACCCTGATCCGAACCGCGACCGTCAGGAAGCGGCCATCAGCGTGGGAATCTCCGTGTGCACCGGCAGGCGGCGGGAGCGCCATAGTGCACGCTCTCTGTGAACGGGATCTCGGCATCTTGCCGTATCGTTCACGCTCCCTTACGGTCGCGTCTCGGATGCGGTCTTGCGCTGTGTCGGATACTACGAACGCTGGGAGGTTGCGATGGCAATGGACGGCAGGCTGGCGGGGAAGGTGGCGATCATTACCGGGGCGAGTCGCGGCGTCGGACGCTGCATTGCGCTGACGTTCGCTCGCGAGGGGGCGAGCGTGGTCATCGCGGCCAAGAGTGATGCGCCGCATCCGAAGCTGCCCGGGACGATCCACAGCGTGGCCGAAGAGGTCGAGGCGCTCGGCGGCCGGGCGCTGCCGATCAAGGTCGACGTGCGCAGTGACGACGACATCCGCAACATGGCCGAGCGGACGATGGAGACGTTCGGCCGGATCGACATTCTGATCAACAACGCAGGGGCGCTATGGTGGCGGCCGGTGGTCGAGACGCCGATGAAGCGCTACGACCTGGTCAACGAGGTGAACAGTCGGGCCGCGTTCGCGTGCACGCAGGCCTGCCTGCCGCACCTGTTGGCCGACGGCGGCGGGCACGTGCTCGTGTTCTCGCCGCCCATCGACCTGACCGTGCTCGGCGGCAAGCTCGCGTACCTGATCAGCAAGTTCGGCATGACCATGCTCGCAATGGGCTTGGCCGACGAGATGCGCGGCCGGCCGCTCTCGATCAACGCTCTGTGGCCGGTGACGGCCATCGAAAGCGCTGCCACGAGCACGTTCGGCATCGGCACGCCCGAAACCTGGCGAAAGCCCGAGATCCTGGCCGACTCGTCGCTCGCGCTGGTGACGAAGCCGCCGGGTGAGTCCAGCGGCCGGGCGTTGCTCGACGAGGACGTGCTTCGCGCCGAAGGCGTGACGGATTTCTCGATCTACCAGTGCGTTCCCGGCCACGAGCCGCCGCGCGTCGGGCTCGGTGACTATCCGAGTACGGGTCAGGCGGCGAAGTCGTAGTCTTGGTCAACGCGCCCGACGCTACTTGCCCTTGGCGATCGCGCGAAGCTCCTTGGGGGAGCGCAGCCAGCGGAACTCACCGTCCAACGTCTCGGCTCCGTCGCGCAGGTCGATACGGCAGACGGCGCCCTTCTTGAACTCGATGTCGATGTCAGACGACCGACCGAGGAGCGTCTCGGCCATCTCGCTCATGTCGGGCTCGTGCCCGACGAGGGCCACCGCCTGTCCGGCGCATCGCTGGGCAAGCGCGTGCAGCATCTTCATGTAGTTGCCGCCGGGGGCCATTCCGTTGTCGAGTTCGATGGGCGGCTTGACCCGGAACGCGTCGGCCAGGATCTCGGCCGTCTCACGGGCGCGGACGTAGGGGCTGGTCACGACGAGGTCGATGTGCTCGCCGAGCACGACAAGGGCCTGGGCGTGCAGGGCCATCCGCCTGCGACCCTTCCCAGTGAGCGGCCGGTCCGCGTCGGGCCCGATCGGTGGATACGTGCGCGGCGTGGCGATCGCGTGCCGAACGAGGTAGAGCTTCATTGAATCAGGTCTCCGCATGGGGCCGTGAGAGTGAGAATGACGAATGACGAAGCACGAATGACGAAAGAGACCCGAATGCCGAAATCCGAACGGTAGGTAGGGTGGGTCGAGACCCACCTGCCGTTCCTCCTGCGGTCATTCGGGCTTCGACATTCTTTCGTCATTCTCCCGAACCGTTGGTGGGTCTCGACCCACCCTACTTCCCGCTATGCGCGAATCGTCTCCGTCCGCGTGGCGTATTTCGCGACCTTCTCGGGGTTGACGCGGTAGCCTGCGGCCGGGCCGTCGGGGATGTGCAGCATGCCGGCTGCGTCGATGGCGATGGGCGGCTCGAGCACGTCGTCGATGAACCAGCGTGCCGACGACTCGACGTCGGTCGGGAACGCGAAGTTCTCCAGCGTTGCGAGGTGCAGTCCCTGGGCCGAGCCGATTCCCAACTCAGGCATGGTGCCGAGCCAGCAGGGCAGGTTGGCCTGAGCGGCCCGGTCGTGCATCTGCTTTGCCCGTTGCAGGCCGCCGACCCGCTGAATCTTGATGTTGATGATGCGTCCGCAGCCCCGTGCAATGATGGTCTCGAGAACATCCAGATCCTCGGCCGACTCGTCGAGGCAAATCGGCGTAGTCACGCGGCGCTGTAGGGCCGCCAGCTCGTCGAGGGCATCGCCGGCCAGCGGCTGCTCGTACATCATCAGGTTGTACTCGTCGAGCGCCTCGAACACGTCGGCCTGGTCGATCGTGTAGGCCGCGTTGGCGTCGACCATCAGCCGCAACTTGGGGAACTCGCGACGCAGGGTGGAGACCGGCTCGACGTCCCAGCCCGGCTTGATCTTGATTTTCACTCGCCGGTAGCCCTCGGCCAGGTAGCGCCGAACGCGCTCGACCAGGTCGTCGACCGTGTCGGTGATACCGATGGCTACGCCCGACGGCAGCGGCCGCGACCGCCCGCCGAGCAGCGCCCACAACGGCTTACCCTGGGCCGCGGCCGTCGCGTGCCACACCGCCGACTCGAGCCCCGTCTTGGCGAAGGACTGGTCGCTCAATTCGTCGAGCACGTCGGCGACCTCGTTGCACGCGAGTGGGTCGTGCCGCTGCAGGCCCGGGATCAGCGTCGCCGTGAGGTCGTCCCAGGACGACTCCGGCGTCTCGGCCATGTAGAAGTCGCCCGCCATCGGCGAGGCCTCACCCCACCCCACGCCCGCCGAGGTCTCGACCCGCATCACGATGGCGTCCTTCACCGCCACCTCGGCCGTCGAGATCCGAAACGGCTCGTGCAACGGAATCTGCACGTGCCACAGTTCAACGTCCTTGATCTTCACGCGCATGGTCGGACCTCCTTCGTTCGACGCGACCCGCACATCATAGCGGTTTGCTGGTCCGGAGGCGCGATACGGGCAACGAACGACCGGCTACTCGTCCGCCGGCTTCGACGTGGGTTCGTCGAGCGGAACGGCGAGATCACGCAGGGCGGCGCGGGCGAGGACGTGGTTCCACTTGTGCGTGGCTGTCGAGGTGGCCGCCTGCCGTAGGTAGCGCAGCGCCTCTTCCTGTCGATCCCGGAGTTGAAGAAAACGCCCCACGAAGTAGGCGAGGTTCGCCGCGTAGTCCGTTCTCGCCCCGGCGATCAAGCGATCGACGGCCTCGAGGTCCAGCTTGCCCGAGGTGCCGGCGGTCAGGCATCGGCCGAACATGGACGCGAGCTGGCCGTACTGCGTGACGCCCACCCCGTCGCGCTCGTAATCGAAGCCGTGTTTCTCCGTCGTCCGCAGCGCCTCGTCGCGCGTCGTCTCATCGTTCGTGGCTTCGGCCAGGATGACCGTGTGCAGCCCGTCGTAAGGTTCCTGCTCCAGGTCGAGCGCTTCTTTGAACACCTGCTTGGCCTCCTTGAGATCACCACGCAGGATGAAGAAAATGCCCAGGCCACCCAGACTCTCGCGGCTCTTGCGAGGCCGGATGACGTCCACGTGCTGCAGGACGAGTTTCTCGGCATCGCGCAGATCTCCGCGCCCGGTTCGCTGGCACCAGAAGTACCAGTTGACGCGTGCCCCTTCATAGCGCTCCGACAGACGGCGCATCCAGAGCTCAGCCTCTTCCCATTGCTCGAGGGCCTCATGGCACTGGCTCGCGAGCCGCATGCCCGGGCCCCGCCACGTGTGGGCGGCTTCGTCGGCATACTGCAAGGCTTTCTTCCATTCGCCCTTGCCCATGAAGAAGCTGGCGATCCGCTCCTGGACGACAGCGTGATCGATGCCGAAGTCTTCCTCTTCGAGAAAGGCGTCGAGCGTCTCGACCCACTGTGTTTCGTCGCCCTGGGCCCAGTAGTTGTCCGCCAGCATCTCGAAGGCCCACCGTTCCGGGGCGTGTCGCATGCACCACTTCAGGTACGTCTCTGCCTCGGCATACTGCTTCTGAGCCGTGTACTGTCGAGCGAAGGCGGCCATGACTACCGGTACGTCGCCGAACTCATCTTTCCACTGCTCGACGTGCTGCCTGGCGAAGGGCCAGTCGTGTTCGATGAGAGTGGAAACCGCCATGGGGGAATGCGGGCTGACCTCTCGGAGTGACCGGGCGAAGCGCGTGACGCTGCGCCGATGTGATTCGCCGCCTCTGACGCACTCGACGATGCCCCTCTCGACGTCGCGGGCGATGCCGTCGCTGTGAGTCAGCGCGTAGACCCATGCACGGCTTCCGACGATTCGGTCGGTGTCATCGACCTTCCGCGATACCGAGAACAGTGGACGCATGTGGTGATCGGCATCCACGATGTGCAGGCCCTCGAGCGCGGCGGTGACCTTGTCTTCATCTCTCCACGCGTGATGCCTCAGCGAATCCACGAACGTTGCGTACGGATGATCGGCCACGAACGGCATGGCCTCGTCCGCGAACGCAGTCGCGTCGACGTTCCAGACGTAACGCATGAACCAGCCCCGCCGCGCTACGAGGGCGAACGTGGTTTCCTGGATCATCCGACCGAGCACGCCCCACGAGGGTTCACCCCGATCTTCCTCCGATGCTTCGCTCTCGATCATCGTTCGGGTCAACCGGATGAGTGACTCCATGTCGAACGGCGGGGGCTGTGGGGGCTCATTGGAGCCCCCGATGAGGCTCTTGAGCATTCTCCGCAAGGGCGTTGGTTGCGACGCCGGCTTCGGCTTGGAGAGCAGCGCACGAACGTTGGCCGGGCATCCGGGCATGTCCGCCATGCGGGCGGCCACGACTTGGGGCAGCGCGTCCAATGCGACCGTCGTCGCGCGATGCTGGATTCCGATTTTCTCGATGTCGCACAAGGCGTCGTGGATGCGGAGGCAGTCCGGGCTCGAAGCGAGCGCGGCGGATGCTGCTTCGTAACGCCGGGCCGCCGGGCGGCCGTGTTCCACGGTGAGGAATCGCAGCAGCATGGCAAGCGCCGCGTGCTTGGGGATGTCCTCGGCGGCGGCGGCCAGGTCCTCCGACTCGTACCGACAGTACGGTCCGAGCAACGCCACCCATCCTGGTGGGGGGGCGGCTCCCGGTTCGGTGCCGGCGGCATCCAGATCGTCCAGCGCGGCGGGATGCAATCCGACGAGGGCCCGAGCATAAGCCCGGTGCCACAAGGCCCAGGTCGAGCCGCCGCTCGCGACGACCATCCGTTGGGCGTATAGCAGCGCCCGCGCCTTGAACACCTTGTGCGTTGCGTTCCAGTGGAACTGTGTGAGCTGGCCAAGGTTCGCATAAGCACGAATCATACCGCCCAGGCGTTCTGGCGATTCGCCGTCGGTCCGGATCGCGTGGTGAATCTCGCGGGCGGCTGCGAACTGGGCGAAAATGCTCATCTGCCGGAGCCGGGATTCGACCTCGTCCGAAAGCGGGGCGGTCGGCTTGGTCGTGTTGGGTGTTCCGCGGAAGCCCGCACGATTGAGCACATCGAGGAACTCGTTCCGAGTGGCGACCTCGACACGCTCCACCAGAGCGAGGTAGTCGAAATGCCGAGGCGGCGATTTCGGCAGTCTGATCAACCCGTACCGCTGGAGCTCCTCGTCGTTCCCCCGAGTGATCTCGATCTTCGTGGTCTGCCCTGGAACGACCAGGGTCCGGACGTCGAGCGGAAGAACCCCGTCGGTTGTGCTTCCGGGGAACGGCTCGCGGAGTGCTGCGTCGCGTGTGGGCACCCCGAGTTGATCGCGGGCGGCAACCAGGAGACCCTGACGCAGGATCTCTCGGATCAGGATCCCGCCGTCGCCTTTGCCCCGGGGCAGGTCCGGCTCGCGGACGTTTAGCAGAAGTATCTCGGGGGGCGGCCCGGCGTACTCGTGGAGCTCCGGCGGGCGCCGGAACTCGACCGAGTCATCTGTGTCGCAGGCACACAGGCATGTTGCGATCAGCGCTGGCAGGACGCAAAGCGCGAGCTGATATCGGCTCATGGACAAGATCTCCGACAAGGTCGCGCGGCACCTACCCCAGTCGGATGCGGCGGGGTATCCTGGGGTCCGCACCGCGGATGCGCATGGTAAGCGAGAGGCGGCGTCCCGGCAAGATTGAGAGTTGCATTGGGCGGGAATAGGACTTGGCCTCCGCTGGCGAACGCATGAGCACGTCGGCCGAGCGTCACATTCTGCACGTGGACATGGACGCGTGCGATGCGGGCGCCAGGGGGGCGCCTACTCCGCTGCGGGCTTCGACGCAGCTTCGTTGACGGGAATTCCCAGATCCCGCAGCGCAACACACGCCAGCGTGCGATTCCAATTGGGTCTGATTCCGGGCGCGGCCGCACGCTGCAGGAATCGTATCGCCTTCTTCTCATCGCCCTGGAGTTGAAGGAATCGACCGACCAGGTAGGCGACGCCGGACGCGTCGCCCGCATCCATCGCATCAATTGTCCGATCGAGTGATTCCGTATCGACGCGAGAGGACGCTCCACCGGAAAGGTGCCGCGCGAACATCGGTCCCAGGTGGGCGTACTCCGGTTGAGGCGGGATGAGGCCGCGATCGACGAGATGATCCCCCGCGATCTTGAGCGCCGCATCCCGTGCCGCGTCATTCCGTTCCGCGCCCTCGAGCAACGCCAAATGCAGCGCCGCGTAGGGGCTCTGCCAGCGATCGACGGCGCTCTGGAACATCTCCTTGGCTGCCTTCGGGTTCTGGTCGATCAGGTAAAACACGCCGAACGCGGTCCGGCTGAAATTGAGCTTCGAGAAGTCCTCCTTCTCCGTGACCTCCTTTAGGTTCGCGATCCGCGTGAGGGCGAGGGTGCGGGCCCGCTTTACGTCGCCACGTCCGGTTCGCCGACACCAGTAGTACCAATCGAAGCGGGAGCCCCAGTATCGCTCAGAGAGCCATCGCATGTGGGATTCGGCTGCGGTCCATCGCCGCAAGCCCTCGTAGCAGCGGCCCGCCGCGTACATCCCCGATCCCGTCCCACACTCGGCAGCCGCCAGAGCGTGCGGCAGCGCCTTCTCCCATTCCCCTTTGGCCATCAGGTCGTTGGCCAGGCGGGCCTGTACGTGCGCCGCTTCAAGACTGCCGTCTTCTTTCTCGGCGAACTCCGCAAGAATCGCAGCCCATTTCTCCTTGTCGCCGCGCTCCCGGTAGTCCTTGGCCAGTGTTTCATAGCACCACTTCGACGGAGCATGCTCCATGCACCATCGCAGGTATCGCTCGGCCCGCCCTTTTTGCCTTGCGTCCGTGTAGTGTCGCGCGAACGCCTCCATGACGACCGGGTGGCGGCCGAACTCCTTTTCCCACGCTTGCGCGTGGGGCTTCGCAAAACGCCAGTCTTTCCTGATCAGGAAGGCGATCGCCAGCGGTGCGTGTGGGCTGACCCGACGCAGTCGATGGGCGAATCCCGCCCAATGCGCATGCTGGCCCGAGACCCAGCCCCTCTCGTCGTAGGCGACGAGGCCCTTCTCGAGATCGTGCGCAGCCGCGTCGGTATGGGACAGGGCGTTTCTCCATGCTGCATATCCTGTTGTGTGCTCGGGCAGTTCCGAAGACAGGCTCGCCAGGAACATCTGCTGCATGTAGTGATTGGCGTCGACGATGTCGAGGCCGGTGCAGACTTCAATGATCTTGTAGTTCTGGGTCGGCGCTCCGTACCGAAGGCTCTGCAGGTAACGGCGATAGGGGTGGTCGGCCAACAGCGGGAGCATGCCGTCGAGGTACTCGCCGGGCAGCACGAGCAACAACGACCGTAGCCGCCACGCCTTGCGGGCGGTTTGCGTAAACACAACCTCCTCGAGCATGCGACCCAGAACGCTCCAGGTCGGTTGCCCCTCGTCGCGGCCCACCTTCCCCGCCTCAAGCAGCGCCCGGGCCACGGCAATGACTTCGGCGTCGTCCATCGCGGGCGCCTCATTCGCGTCGTCTGTCTGACGGATGACGGATCTGAGCGCGTTGCGAATCGGCGTTGCCTTGGCCGCGTGTGTCGGACGGGGAAGCAGGTCGCGCACGGTCTGAGGGCAATCCGGCATCTCCGCCAGGCGTCGGGGAAGTATGATTCCGCCGTAACAACTCGGGTTTTCAGGGGCTCGGCCCGTCGTGGCGGCCC
>CAYMME010000349.1:0-10296 GCA_964391465.1 uncultured Planctomycetales bacterium | reverse complement strand
TGACGGTACCAGCACGCTCAGGGGAGTTCATGCACGCTTGCCGGAGGGACACCGTGCTCCGCGTCCATCGAGAATGTGAGGAGTGAGCGGCTCCGCACGTCACGAGCCGCATTGTCGAGGACCGAGGCATGCAGGACACGTGCGACACGACGTTCGAGGAATGGACCCCGGCCAGAGGCGCCTGCCGTGCGCTGTGCGGGGGCACCTTGGCCGCCCTGCTCTGCGCCCTGTTTGCCGACATCGCGGCGTGGCACTTCCCGTATGCGTGCCTTCACTGGATGCTGCGAGGGGCGTGCGCGTTCGGCGTGGCTTGGGTGCTCTTCCGCGTTGTCCACCGCGCCGCGGGCATGACGAGCTGGTTCTGCACGACACTGGCGGTCGCGCTGGCGATCCTCGTCATGCTTTCACAGCATGTCGTGTTCGCCCTGCACGGCGTGTGGACGGTGCATGGCGTGGTGGCCGGATGGTCATGGTGCGACCCGGCGACGATCCTCGCGTGCAACATGACCGCGCTCGCGGGGATTGGACTGTGCGCCGCACAGTATCATGAAGGCGGCGCCGATGGCGGTGTCCTCTGTGATTTCTTGAACTCGCGAATCCGCGGGTAGGCGCTCGGGCCGCCCACGAACCGACAGAGCCGGCGGGGGGCCTCGTCCTCAGAAGCCGATGCCCTTCGTGTTCGTGCGGATTCGGCAGAGGTACATGTCGGCGGTGATGTAGAGCGTCGAACCGTTGCCGCCGAAGGTGCAGTTGGCGGTGGCCACGCCGGTCTCGAGCCGGCCGAGCGGCGTGCCGTCCGGGCCGAAGACGCAGACTCCGCCCGGCCCGGTCGCGAAGAGGTTGCCGTGTCGGTCGACGGTCATGCCGTCGGGCCCTCCCTTGAGCGTCTTCGTCCACGGTGTGGCGTCGAAGAAGACGCGGCCGTTGGCGACCATGCCGTCGTCCTTCACGTCGTACGCCATCCAGAGCGCCGGCTTCGACTGCGAGTTGCCCACGTAGAGCGTCTTCTGGTCGGGCGAGAGGGCAATGCCGTTGGGCCGCGCGAGTTCCTTGGTCAGGAGGGTGACCTTGCCGGTCTTGGCCGACACGTGGTACACGCCACAGAAGTCGAGCTCGCGAGCCGGGTCCTTCCATCCCTTCTCCAACCCGTATGGCGGGTCGGTGATGTACAGGTCGCCGTTCGACCGGAAGACCGCGTCGTTCGGGCTGTTGAAACGCTTGCCCTCGTACTTGTCGGCCAGAACGGTCTTCTTGCCGTTGTCCTCCAGGCGCGTGATGCGGCGATCGCCGTGCTCACACATCACCAGCCGCCCGGCTCCGTCAAGCAGGAGCCCGTTCGTGCCCGGCTCGCCGCCGCGCGGCTTCGAACCCGCGTAGCCGGCCGGCTTGAGGAAGTCACTGATCCCTTCACCCGCCTTCCACTTGACGATCACGTTGTTGGGAATGTCGGAGAACAGGAGGTACTGACCGTTGGGAACCCAAACCGGCCCTTCCGACCACTCGAACCCCTCGGCCAGCTTCTCGATCTCGGCCCCCGGGGGCACCAGCTTGTCAAAACGCGGGTCCAGCCGCACAACCTGGCCGATCGTCGGATACTTGGCCTGACAGCCGAGGCCGGCCAGAAGCAGCAACATCGAAACGGCGGAACGGACGGGAGACGGTTTCATGAATGCACAAAGCCTCCGTTGGAGTTGTTAGCTGTTGGCCATTGGCTGAGAGCTGATCGCTCGTGGCTTATCCCCGCGTCAGCACTAATGCATCTCCGCGGCACAGGTGCCGATGCCCGGTCGGTAGTAGTTGAACTGCACGTTCGGATGCTCGGCCAGCAGCGACATCGGCACCGAGCTGTCGGCAATGCCCTTCGAGATCATCAGCGGCGTCAATCGCTGCCCGAATGGGTTGTCGTGCGTGCCCGCGTGCCAGATCGACACGCGCCCGGCCTTCCACGTCTCGGTCGGCCCGACCGTGATGGCCTTGTCCGGCACCGCGGCGATGTTGCCGCCACCGGAAGTTCGCGCGTTCTGGGCGAGCGTCAGCGGATGCAGTTCGACGACGCGCGTGCCCAGCTTGCGATACTCGGCCGGAGGCGGCGGCTCGTCCTTGTGGGGAGCCTCGCGACGCAGCGGATCATTGAACGCCCAGTGCTTGATGTCGCCCTGCCCACCCTGCATGATCGCGCACCGCGCCTGATCCCAGCTCTTGATGAACGCGGCCGTGTCGGCCTTGGGGAAATGCAGGTTCGCGTCCGGCATCACGAGATCCGGCCGCATCCGGTCGAAGCACAGCTCTCGATCCGCCTTCTCGAACGACAATGGATGCGTTGTCGGAATCTCCTTGCCGTCGGCGTACCACTCATCCATGCCCCAGAAGTGGGCATGCTCGAGGTTGAGCTCCATGCCGTTGACCAGCCGGGCCACGAGCGGCAACTGCTCGGTGGGCCCGATGGGCCCGCAGATGCCGACCGGATCGTCCGGCGTCGCCTGCCGCCACGCTTCGATGTACTCCAGCGCCTCGGCCAGGTAGAAGTCCTCTAGCGAGTCGTACATCAGCACCCGAAAACCGTCGCGCGACAGCTTCACCATGTCGTCGGGCGTCAGCCGCGCCGCCTCCGCCAGCAGGTCCTCGGGCAGCGTCGTGTAATCCCACCAGTCCGGTGCAATCGTGCTTAGCCGTCGTGCCATCTTCGCTGGGCCTCCCAATACCGACGCCGCCCAACCACGTAGCCGGGCATGGTTGCCGTCAGAATACCTTGAGCTACCGCCGCTGTCACGGCGTGGCGAAGTCAATCACGAGCAGGGCAGGTTCCAGTGGCGGCAGCGTGACGGGCAGCGTGATCTGGGTGTTGTCGAACAGGTTCACGATGCTCGCGACGGGCGGCGTGGTCGCGAAGCGGATCGTCTGCGCCCGCCGCAGGAAGTTCACGAGTGACACGACCAGCTTTCCCCCCTGCTGCACGGCACGCAGGTTCACACCCCAGACCGGTTCGCCGTGGGTGTCGACGATGCGGATCGGACGATCCACACCCGCCCTATCGAGCACGCCGTTGAGGATGTCACGGTACGCTCGCGCCGTGAGCGGATCAGGATAGACGACGAGGCGGCCCTTGCCGGACGGCTCGAGCCCGGTGCCGCGCGACCGGCCGTATTCGTCGTGTGTGAAGCAGTCCGACACAGTCACCACCGTGCCGCCCGACTCGATGTATTCCCCGAACGCCTTGACCACAGCATCCGGTGCGTGCGGGGCGCGTGGGACCACCACTACTTTGTAGTCTTTCAGCTTGCCCGCAACCGCCTGCCGCTCGGTAACGAAGTTCCACACGGCATCCGTGAAGTAGGCGCCCTCAAATGCCGTGCCGGCCTCGCGGTCGTACACGCCGCGCAATGGCAGCGACGCGTGCGAGTAGAGGATGGCCGCCTCGGCTTTCGCCCGCTGGAGCGCGACCACTTCACGACCAAGTCGGTTCAGGTCCAGCCCGATTCGCCCGATTGCGACCACACAGTTCGGCCGCGTGAGGATGCACTCGGACATGCTCGGATCCCGGCTCCGATCCCACACCCAGGTCGTCGACGCCCCCTGCCCGTGCAAGGCTTGCGTCCAGAACGCCGTCCGGATGTGTGAGGCCGGCACGAACCGCCCGTCCCCGTCGCCGATGACGTGGTCCTCGGAATTGAAGATCGGGTTGGCGGGTGCCGTGCTGCGCTGAAGCGTGTAGCTCGGGGCCATTCGCAGCCAGTCCTGCAAGTAACCGCCTTCCTCATCGCCCATGAATATCTGAACGCAGTCGTTGCCGGAGATCGAGCCGAGGGAGTTGAACGTCTCGTAGTCGAGCCCCAGCTCGAAGTAGCTCGGGTCGAGGTAGTCGTGGGCCTGGATCTTCGCGTGCACCGGCAGGTCTGGGTCGTACTCGCGGATGATGTCGCGCTCGAACGCGTGGAACGTAAGGAACCGCTCTTGGTTGAAGCGGCACCAGTCGTAGTACGAAGCATGATTCGACGCGTCGGCGGGGATCGGCACGTCAGCGAACCCATTGAAGCTCGTGCCGTGCGCGGCGTTGAGCGCCGCGATCGTGACGTGCTTCGCTTTCAGCCACGTGCGGAACTCCTCGCGGGCGTATCGGCACTTGCCGCTGTACTGCGGCTCGTTGCTCAGGCAGATGCTGTGCAGCGCGGGGTGATTCACGATCATCGGCATGAGAGTGCGCAGGAACTTCTCGATGATCGCACACGCGTCGGGAGCCTCGATGCAGTACCGGATGAAGCCGTGACCGCACTTGGCCAGCTCCGGATTGCGTTCGATCGCCCATCCCGGAAAGTAGTGCGGCGAGATGAGCAGGTTGACCGCAACGTGATGCTCGGCGGCGCTGTCCAGCGTCTGGATGACCGTCTTGCGAATCGCGTCACGGTTCACCTTGTCGGGCCCGGTCACGACGCCGGACGGACCGATCTCGAACTGGATGATGTTCAGTCCGAAGTCGGCCAGGACCGGCGCGTCGCGGCGCACCTGCCCGAAGTGCCCCACGCCGGTGAAGAACACGGGCCGACCCTCCTGCCGGAACGCTCCGTCGCGGACCTCGATCTCCCCCGTTCGATAGGTCGGCACACGTAGATCGAGATCCGGGTTCTCGAGAGCGGCCGCGGTTGCCCGCAGCGCGTCGTCACAGAGCCCGTCGAGGAACGTCGCGATCTTGAGGGCTCGCACTTTGTACGTGAGCGCCTCATCGGCCATGTCGTCCCGTGCGTACTGCAGGAATCTCTCGACCACGCGTGCTTCCGCGCGTCGGTAGGCAAGCTGCGAGCCTGCCGCCCTGCCCTGCTTCAGAAGCTTCTTCAGCTTCGCGAGCTTCGCTTCGATCCGGCGCAGACTGTTCTCGAATTCGCCGGCGTCGGATAGGAATCTCGCTCGGGAACGCTTGAGAGATTCCAGGAACGCCGCACTCCGCCCCGCCCGATACGCCGCCAGATCAATCGCACCGTAGGCCTGGCGAGCGAGTTGCTCCCAGTGCCGAGCGTGCTCGGGCGGCACGTAGGACGCGTCGGACGTGACAATGTCCACGTCCTTCAGCATCGTCCGCAGAGCCGCCACCATCTCTTCGCTCGCGCTGCTCACCAGGTAGGCCTCGGCGAGCCGTCCGTAGCCGCGGCGGTTGATTCCATGTAGGGCCACGGAAAACGTCTGACCGGAACGCGCGTCCTCGGTCAGCACGATGTCGCCGTCGGCCCGTGTGAACTGCTGCCTGAGCACACCGTCCACGTACGCCTGCGCCTCGTTGTCAATAGACAATCGAAGTCGGATGGTAGCCCCACTCACGTCGACGTCGTTGATGCGCTCCGGCATCGTGATGCGTGTGCGAAACCAGCAGGTCGAGTCGCTCGGCCACCACTTGTGACCGACATCCACGAATCGCCAATCGGTGTCGTCGAAGGCAACCGCATGAGCGCCGGGAACCTCACCCAGTCTGAACCGCCAGCCGCGCACGTCCGAGCGTAGGAGTCGGTCGAGTTCGCCGCGCGTCACAGGCGCCGAAGCGGCCGATGACACGCCCGTAAGGACAAGAGCGGAGAAGACGACGCCCATCGTTCGCATTGCGCACCTCGGTAGCACAGGGAGCATACGCGGAGGACCCGATTCCGCCGCGCAGATCGGAACCGTCTGGCAGCGCCGCGCAGCCAGCGTGTCGGTGCACCCGGGCCGCCCTACCCATACTCGGGTTCGCTGCCGGCTTTCCACTTGATGTTGCAGCCGGCGCTGGGTCGTTGCTCGGCCGCAGCGGGCTTGCCAGCCAGCGTTGCGTCGAGGGCCGCCCGCAGGTCTTCGCCAGTCACCGGCACACCGCTGCCGGGACGGCTCGCATCGAGTTGGCCGCGATACGTCAGCTTCTGGTCCTTGTCGTAGACGAAGAAGTCCGGCGTACAGGCCGCACGGTAGGCCTTGGCCACCTCCTGCGTCTCATCATAGACGTAGTGAAACGTGAAGCCGAACTCTTTGGCCATCGCGGCCATTTTCTCAGGACTGTCGTCGGGATGTGTGGACACGTCGTTCGAGCTGATGGCCACCACGCCCACGCCCTTACTCTGATACTCCTCGGCCAGGCGGGCCAGCTCGTCGCGCACGTGGATCACGTACGGGCAATGGTTGCAGATGAACATCACCAGCAAGGCGTCGTTGTCCGCATAGCTGCTCAGGGAAACCATCGACCCGTCGGTCGAAGGCAGCGAGAAGTCCGGCGCGGGCGTACCGAGCGGAACCATCGTGGAAGGTGTCAGAGACATCGTAAGAGCTCCTTGTGACCGGCTATCACCGTGATCATGCTGCTTGGCGCGTGGCGCCGCCCCGCTCCTCTATCGCACGCTCACGAGTCCGTCAAGCAGCGGTCCAGCGCGCCGGTCACGCGCTGTCGGGGAAGTGCGGACGCCGGGCGGCACGCATTCGACGCCGGGGCGGGAACAGCCAGAATGCCGTGACGAACAGCACCGCAGCCATGGTCAGGCAGACCTCACGGTCGGGGCTGTCGTAGAAGACCTTGACCCAGGACCCACCGGGCAACCGTACCGCAAGGGCCGACGGGAGGTACGGCGCCGGTTCCGGATCGCGCTCCGCGGCGCGCAGGCCCTCCTTCACGACGGCCTGGGGCTGCGGCGGCATGAACAGGAGTTCCTCTCCGGGGTGAGCGAAGCGCAACTCGCGCTCGGCCACGCGCTGGATCACCAGAGGGTCGGTTCGAAGGGCATCGAGGGTCCGCTCCTGGCGCTCGACCCGCCCGCGGACCTCATCCACGCGCACCTGCATGACATCCCGTTGCGCGGCATATTCTTGTGTCTCGCGCCACTCGGGGAGCAGTGCGCAGGCGGCAAACAGCACCACGGCCACACTTACCAGCGACCAGAAGAGCAGCGTGCGCAGTACGGGGTCCCTATCCGCGGGCCGAACGGAGGATTGGGTGCGGTTCTGCGGCATCCGTGCCTGTCCCTGGCTCGACGATCCCGATCGTCCGGGATCGCCTCGGCGCCCGGCTAACCCTTATTCCACAGCCGGCCGCCGTACTGCGCCTGCTCGTCGAGAGCGCCTTCGATGCGAAGAAGTTGGTTGTACTTGGCCACCCGGTCGGTGCGACACAAGCTGCCCGTCTTGATCTGTCCGGCGTTTGTGGCCACCGCGATGTCAGCGATCGTCGTGTCCTCGGTCTCCCCCGAACGGTGCGAGATCACCGCCGTCCAGCCGTTGCGCATGGCCAGCTCGATGGCCGCGAACGTCTCGGTGAGCGTCCCGATCTGATTGACCTTGATCAGGATCGAGTTGGCGCACTGCTCGTCGAGCCCGCGCTGGAGGCGCTTGACGTTGGTGACGAACAGATCGTCACCGACCAACTGCACGCGATCACCCAAACGTTGGGCGAGCTTCTGCCAGCCGGACCAGTCGTCCTCGTCCAGCCCGTCTTCGATCGACCGGATCGGGTACTTGTCCACCCAACCGGCCCACATGTCGATCAACTCGTCCGAGGTGGCGAGCCGGTCGGGGTCGGACTTGAAGAAGCGGTACTTCCCCGAGTCCTTGTCGAACATCTCGCTCGTGGCCGGATCGAGGGCGATGAACACCTGTTCGCCGAGCTTGTAGCCGGCCTTGTCGACGGCTTCGGCGATGACGGCGAGGGCCTCGTCGTTGCTCTTGAGGCTTGGAGCGAACCCGCCCTCGTCACCGACGGCCGTGTTGTAGCCCTTGCCCTTCAGCACCCCCTTGAGTGTCGCGAAGATCTCCGCGCCCCAGCGCAGCCCTTCGGAGAAGGTCTCGGCCCCCCACGGCTGGATCATGAACTCCTGGAAGTCGACGTTGTTGTCGGCGTGCTTCCCGCCGTTGAGAATGTTCATCATCGGGACAGGCAACGTATGGGCCGACGCCCCGCCGAGGTAGCGGAACAACGGGAGCCCGCAGCTCTCGGCCGCCGCCCGCGCCGCCGCCATCGAGACACCGAGGATCGCGTTCGCGCCGCACTTGCCCTTGTTCTCGGTTCCGTCGGCCGCAAGCAACTTCGCGTCAACTGCTTCCTGGTCCTGCGCATCGATCTCGAGCACGCTTTCGGCCAGCACCGTGTCGATGTTCTCGACCGCCTTGAGCACGCCCTTCCCGCCGTAGCGCGACTTGTCACCGTCGCGCAGCTCAACCGCTTCGTACTCGCCCGTGGACGCCCCGGAGGGAACGGCCGCTTTGCCGTGGCTACCGTCCTCCAGAACCACAGTGGCCTCAACCGTCGGGTTCCCTCGCGAATCCAGAATCTCCCGTCCGCCAACGTAGATGATCTCAGTGGACATGATGCTTGATCTCCGTGTAAG
This sequence comes from uncultured Planctomycetales bacterium, assembly GCA_964391465.1. Classification (GTDB taxonomy): domain Bacteria; phylum Planctomycetota; class Phycisphaerae; order UBA1845; family CAYMME01; genus CAYMME01. The sequence continues at coordinate 1,972 of CAYMME010000349.1, read as the reverse complement.
TTCTTATCGACCGCTTAGTTGCGCTCGCAGCACGATTTCCGAACGCATGCTGTACCGCACCGGGCGGCACTATAGCCCATCGTGCCGTGCCCCACAACCCGGTCTCCCAAGTGATCGTCCACCGCATCATCCAAACGACCCAGGCATCGAGCGCGGTCGGAACCTGTCCGGAGTTCTGGGGTACAATGCTGCGGCGACGCGATAGGCGCGCGAACGGTCCGGACGGTCGCCTTCACGAGGATCAGCGATTCAAAATGGCCGACGGCGTACGAGCAATGGTGGTCGCTCTTGCACTGGCGCTGCTCGCACTGCCCGCGGCGAATGCTGTGCGGCCGGCCAAGACGTCCGAGTCCGCGGTCGAGGGCACGGTAGTCGAGTACAAGCGACGGACCGGTGCATTGCTGTTGCAGGCCGGCCGCACGCGGCATCGCCTCTACGCGAAGCGCACGATCCCGATCACCGCGAACGGCAAGAGAGCCCGGCACGAATGGCTTGCGCGTGACGTTCCCGTGCGAGCGACGCTGGGTGACACCCGGCGGACCGATGGGCGACCCGTGGTCGCGTCCATCGACATCCTCACTGCCCAAGTCACCGGCCGGATCCTCTCCATCGACCGGAGCGGGCGTTTCCGGATCGCCCGGGACGCCGCACCTTCGTCGCAACCCACTGCAACCCAGCCGACCAGCGCCCCGACGCGCACACGCCGCGCCCGCCGCTCCCGACGGAAGCCGTCGCTGTATCTGACAACCGTCTCCGGAACGGCCGTGACCAATCGCGGCAAGTACTCAGCGTATTCGCGGCTCGAGAAAGGGCATCGCGTCGAGGTGACCTACATCCCTGCCGGACGGCACCCTATGGCCTTGGCCATCAATGTCATCGCCGAGCCCGAACGGCGCGGCGGGCCCGCCGTTCGCATCCGCATCGCTCCGGACGGCACCGTCGAAACCATCCAACCCGAGGACACACGTGAGCAACGACAGCGATCAAACGACAACCGTTCAGGACCTGAAGACCGCCGTCGCTGAGTTCGTCGACGCCCGCGACTGGCAGCAGTTCCACGACCCCAAGAACCTGTGCATGTCCATCGCCATCGAGGCCGCCGAGTTGATGGAGCACTTCCAGTGGCTGCGCTCCGATCAGGTGAAACCGGACGATCTGGACGACAAGACCCGCGAACAGATCGCCGAGGAGCTTGCGGACATCCTCTGCTTCGCGCTGTCATTCGCCAACGCCACCGGGATCGACATCGCCACGGCCCTGCGGAACAAGATGGTCAAGAACGCCGCCAAGTACCCCGCCGACCAGTTCCGCGGCCGGTTCGGATGAAGATGGGCACAGCCCGCGCGAAGAACAGGCCGCCCAGATGGGCGGCCCGTGTGGTTGGCTGATTGTAGTGACCGTCGCGACTACGGCCTGCCGACTCGGCGTCGGCGATGCAACAGGCCTACGCCGATCATGGCCAGCGCGGCCGCCCCGGGAGCCGGGACGGGCTCGAACGTCAAGCCGTCCAGCACTATGTAGTCGCCGCTGAACTGAACCTTGGCGATCCCGCTTGTGTTCTCCAAGCCGATGAAGTTGTCCCCCCACTGTGAAACAGTCACGCTCGAGAGCGTCGTCGACTCGATAACGGCACCGACCGTGTCAAACGTCGTGAGCGTGATGGCCCCGGAGGCTCCGGTTACATAGGCGCCGACTCGCAGCATCGAGGTCGCGAAGGAGAGCTCAATCGGAACGGGATCCGTCGGATCATCCATTGCCAGATACGCACTGCCGAACGGCACCTGGGCGGCCGATGTGATGTCACCGTTGCCGACCAACGAGAAGCTGGCGGGATCGATCACGAAGTCTCCCACGATCGCACCCGAGTGTAGGCCGGGATTCGGAATCGGCCCCGTGAGAGTCACGCCCGAGCCGAAGGCGAACGGGCCGGTCACGCCGGGCTCGAGGTAGCCGTAATCGGACATGGCGAGCG
>CAYMME010000348.1:0-10302 GCA_964391465.1 uncultured Planctomycetales bacterium | reverse complement strand
ATACCGGTGCTGGCCGTCGCCACCCGCGGGAGCGTGCGTTTTCTGGCCAAGAAGCGTCTGTTCAGCATTCCGGTGCTGGGTTGGATCATGAGCGCCCACGGCATGGTTCCCATCGATCGCTCGAGTCCGCGAAACGCCAAGCGAAGCATCGACAGTCTGTTCAGGCGTCTGGCGAGGCGACCCCGGTCGCTGGCGATCTTCCCCGAGGGCACACGCAGCGAGGACGGTACGGTCGGTGAGTTCAAGCGCGGCGCCATGCAGATCTGCCGGCGGTCCGGCTTGCCCGTCGCGGCCTTCGCGATCGACGGGTCGTTCAACGTGCACGTGCGCAAGTCGTTTCGCGTCCGCGGCGGCCCCGTGCGGATGTGTTTCGACGAACCGATTCCGGAGCAGCAAGTACAAGAGATGAGCCGCGCGGCGTTGCTGGATCGTCTGCAGAGTGATGTGCATCGGCTGATGGGGAGTGCTCCGGTTTCGATGACGGCTCCGCCGCCGGTCGCGGCGGTGACAGACGGGTGCAGCACATGACGGAGTCTGCACAACCCGAACAGCCTCGGATCGCGGATCGGTTGCGCGGTCGCCACCTGCTGGTCACCGGGGTCACCGGACTGTTGGCCAAGGTGTTCATCGAGAAGCTTCTGCGCAGCGTGCCCGAGGTGGGTCGCATCCATCTGCTCGTGCGGCCCGGACCGAACGGCGCGTCGAGCGCGGACCGGCTCGAACGCGAAGTCCTCGGCTCGCCCGTTTTCAGTCGGCTTGGCGCGCTGCTCGGCCCGGCCCTTGATGCACTCTGGGCCGAGAAGGTCCAGGTCGTCAGCGGAGACCTCACCAAGGATCGGCTGGGGCTTTCCGACGAAGCCTACGAGGCGCTGGCCGGTGAGGTCGACATCATCGTCAACAGCGCTGCTGCGGTCTCCTTCGACGAGCGGCTCGATCTTGCTCTGGCCATGAACACGCTCGGGCCGGGACGGCTGCTGACGCTGGCCCGCGACTGCGGCAACGCGCCGCTGCTGCAGGTGTCCACGTGCTACACGAGCGGCCGTCGCACCGGCGACATTCCCGAGACCCTGCTCGGGCCGTCCGACGGCTCGACGCTGGACCTTGATGAAGTGATCGAAGAGGTCCAGCGCATCTGCGACGGATTGGTCAGCGAGCCCGACCGCAACGGCGGCTCACGCCGGCGCAGCCTGGTCGAGGCCGGGCTGGAGATCGCCAACCGCTACGGCTGGTTCGACACCTACACGTTCACCAAATGGCTCGGCGAGCAGCTCGTCAACCGCGACCGCGGAGACGTACCGGTCGTGATCTTGCGCCCCGCCATCATCGAAAGCAGCTTCGAGGAACCGTTCCCAGGCTGGATCGACGGGCTGCGCATGGCCGACCCGATGATCATCGCCTTCGGCCGAGGAAAGCTGCCCGAGTTCCCCGCGAATCCCGACGTGGCGTCAGATATCATTCCCGTCGACCTCGTGTCCAATGCCATGGTTGCCGCGATGCCGATGCCCGACGACGGGCCGGGCCTGCGCGTCTACCACGTCGGGACGAGCCACCGACACCCGTTGCGTCTCAGCGACTTGCTCGATTGGCTCGGCGAGTCGTTCCGCAACTGCCCGATGCTCGACGATGCCGGGAACGCGATCCACGCCGGTGAGTTCAAGGCCGTGCCGCGCGAGGTGTTCGTCCGCAAGTGGAAACAGCGTCTGGATGAAGCGGTGCGCGAGCGCGACCGACTCGCCGCCGAGGACGCCCCCATGGCCGAACGCCGCAAGGCGCGGTCGGCGGTGGCGCAGATCGAGCAGTTCCTGTACCTCGACCGGATCTACTCACCGTATACGTGCCTGGACTGCCGTTTCCTGGACCACAACCTCCGCGCCCTGATCGAGTCGATGCATCCGCACGACCGCGTGACGTTCCCCTTCGCGGCTGAGGCGATCGACTGGAAGGACTACGCCATCAACCGGCACGTGCCGGGGCTGCGAAAGTACGTGCTCGGAGGGACGGGCGGCGACCGTCATCCGGCTCCGGTGCACACCGAAGTCGCGCCGGACGATCGGCGGATTCGGGCATCGATGGCGAAGGCGGCAACGGTCTACGAAGCCTTTGAAGGTGTCGCATCCCTGTGCGAGCACAAGATCGCTCTGCAGATCAACCGCTCCGGCCGGTGGATTCGTTACACGTTCGGCGAGGCGCTGGCCGCGACGGTCAGCATCGCCCGACGTTTCGCCGAACTCGGTCTGACGCCCGGCGACCGCGTGGTCATCTGGAGTGAGAACTGCCCCGAGTGGGGCCTGACCTACTTCGCCGCCATGCGAGCCGGGTTGACCGCCGTGCCCCTCGACCCGCAAATGCCGGTGGCGGACGTCCTGGGCTGCGCCCGGTTCGCCGAGGCCAAAGCCATCATCGCCGGCGCCACCACCTTCGATACCATCGCCGCCGAGTGCCCCGGATTCGGCATTACGGCACGCGGCATCGCGGCTGCGTGCAGCGATGCCGAACCCGAAGCGGCCTTCGACGGCCCCATCGTGCGGATGACCGAGCCGTTCGTGCCGCCACCCGGCGCGTCGCGCGATCCGGGTCCGGCCCCCGTTGCGGTGTCGGGCGAGCAGATCGCCTCGATCCTGTTCACGTCCGGAACGACGGTGGCGCCCAAGGCCGTGCCGCTCACGCACAACAACTTCCTGGCCAATGTTCGCTCCATCATCGAACTGCAGTCGCTGCGCTCGGAGGAGAACTACCTGTCGGTGCTGCCGCTGTACCATGCTTTCGAGTTCACGGCCGGCCTCCTGACCGCACTGTTCACCGGGGCGACGATCACCTATGTGGAGCACCTCAAGGGCCCGGAGATTGTCGCGACCATGCAGTCGACGGGAACCACGGCCATGCTCGTCGTGCCGCGCCTGCTCAAGCTGTTCCACGATTCGATTCAGCGCAAGGTCGACGAGGCCGGCTCGGTTGCTCGGACCGCGTTTCGTGCGATGGGGCGTTTGTCCGACTTCTCCGGGGGACGCTTGGGTCGCGCGTTGTTCGGCAAGGTCCACCGCGGGTTCGGCGGGCGCTTGCGGAAGTTTTACTGCGGCGGCTCGGCGCTTGATCCGGCCCTCCACGTCGCATTCTCCCGGATGGGCTTCATCGTATGCGAGGGCTACGGCCTGACCGAGACGGGCCCCATTCTCACGGGCAGCCCGTCCGACGGGGGCAAGCCCGGGTCGGTGGGCCCGGCCGTGCCGGGCGTCGAGCTCGATATTCGCAACGCCAACCCCAACGGTATCGGCGAGGTCTGGGCCCGCGGCCCGAACGTGATGAAGGGGTATCTGAAGAACGAGGAGGCCACGGCCGAAGCGATCCAGGACGGTTGGTTCCGCACCGGCGACCTCGGCCGGCGTGACGCCAAGGGCTATTTCTACCTCACCGGTCGCGTCAAGGACATGATCATCACCGACGCGGGCAAGAACGTGTACCCGGATGAGGTCGAGCTTCGCTATCGCGCATTGCCGCACGTCAAGGAGTTGTGCGTACTCGGGATGCCCAACTCGGGCGGCGTCGGCGACGCCGTGCATGCGGTAATCGTCCCCGATCTGGAGAACGCGAACGGCGCGAACCGCGCCGCGATCGAAGAGGAAATCCGCGGTGCGGTCTCGCAGGTCAGCGCGGCAATCCCCAGCCATCAACAGCTTGGAACCGTGCACTTCTGGCGTACGGAACTGCCCAAGACCACGACGATGAAGGCCAAGCGGAGCGTCATCCGCTCGCGCCTGCTCGTCGGCGACGCCACCGGCACGCTTGGTGACCGGGCCGCGTCGAAGCCGGCGCAGGAGTTGGCACCGGTCGACCCCGGCTCGCTCACCGAAGGCCAGTCCTTCGTTCGCACGCTGCTGGCCCGCCTGACGCACAAGTCCGAGTCGGTACTGCGGCCCGACTGCAACCTCCTGCTCGACCTCGGGGTCGACAGCCTCATGAAGCTTCAGGTGGTCAGCGAACTGGAAACCCACTTCGACTTGAAATGCACGGACGAACAGGCGGCGGCGGTCACGCGGCTGAGCGATCTGTACGCCCTCATCGAGAATCTCCCGCTGCTCCACGGCAGGGCCCGGCCTGGTGACGCATGGCGAAAGCGGCTGCGTGGATCGCAACGCCCGGGGCGGCCGCGAGAGACGGTCTCGTCCAACGGAGACAACGGGCAACTGTTCGACCCCCTGCTGCCCGCACGCTGGACGGCCCGCGGCGGCATGTCCCTGTTCTTCCGGTCGTACGTGCGCGTGCGGGCCAAGGGGGTGCGCAACCTCCCCACGAAGGGCTCGTTCATTCTCGCGGCCAACCACAACAGCCACCTGGACTCCGCCGCGGTCCTCACCGCGGTTGCCGGACGCCGCCGGATCTGGGTCGCCAGCGCCCAGGACTACTTCTTCAGCACGCGTCTGAGGGGTTGGGTCTTCGAGAGCCTGTTCGACATGATCCCCGTGGACCGGCACGCCGAGGGTCTCAACGGTCTGCGCCGCTGTCTGGCCGTGCTCGAACACGGCGACGGGGTGCTGTTCTTCCCCGAAGGCACCCGGTCGATGACGGGCAGGATGCAGCCGTTCAAGATCGGTGCCGCCGTCATGGCCGTCGAAGCCGGCGTGCCCCTCATCCCCACGCGGATCGACCACACGTTCGATCTGATGCGCAAGGGCCGGCGCCTCATCAAGCCCGGCTCCGTGCGCGTGACGTTCGGCCAACCGGTCTTCCCGACGCAGCCGGACGACGAGGATGACATCGACGAACAGTACCGCATCTACCGCGAATTGACCGAAGACACACGGGCTCGGGTGGCGGCGCTCGGCGAGGGCGAACGGGTCGCGCTCGCGGAGGTCTGATCGTGCCGGACGCGGCGGCATTCTTCGATGTCGACGGCACGCTCGTCGGCCGCAACATCGTCCACCACTACGTCTACATTCGTCGCCGCCTGTTGCCTCGCCTCGTCCGCGACCTGTGGACCGGGGCGTTCCTGGCCAAGGCGCCGTACTATCTCGTGCTCGACAAGGTCAGCCGCTCGCGTTTGAACATCAGCTTCTTTCGCAACTACCGCGGCCTGCGCGGTGACGCCGTGCGCGGTTGTGCCCAGGCGTGCTTCGAGGACGTGATTCGGCCGCACCTCTTCGGCGAGGCCGGCGGTCGGATTGCCGAGGAACAGGCCGCGGGCCGGCGGATCGTGCTCGTGACCGGATCGATCAACTTCCTGATCGAGCCGCTGGCGCGCTTTCTCGGCGCCGATGACATGGTCGCGCCGGGCCTGGTGGAGCGCGACGGGCGGTTCACCGGCGACCTGGACGGCCCGCCGATCGGCGAGGCCGAGAAGGCGAAGCGGATTCGCGACTACGCGCAGCGTGAGGGCGTCGATCTTGCGGCCTCGTCGGCGTACGGCGACAGCATCGCCGACCTGCCGATGCTCGAAGCGGTCGGGCACCCGCACGTGGTGAACCCCGACCGGGCGCTGGCCTCGACCGCACGCCAGCGGGGCTGGCCTGTGTTACACTGGGCAGTTGCGTCGGGCGGCAAGTGTACGGTCGGGTGCGGCGACGGCGAATGATCGCAATCCAGTACCGAAAGAGCATTCCCCGGTATCTCACGCTTCGCGCGATCGGTCCGCGCTGGCCCGGCATCTACACGAGCGCTGTTTCGCCCGTGTCGCTGTGCGACGTACCCGAGCCGCCGCTGCCCACGCCGCGCTGGGTGCGCGTCCGGCCGACGCTGACCGGGATCTGCGGGTCCGACCTGGCCACCGTATGCGCCAAGGGCAGCCCGTACCTGTCGCCGCTGATCTCGATGCCGTTCGTGCTGGGCCACGAGCTGGTCGGCACGATTAGCGAGGTCGGTGCACAGGCCGAGGGCGTATCCGTCGGCGATCGCGTGGTCCTGCAGCCGGCGCTCGGTTGCGAGGTGCGCGGCATCGAACCGATGTGCGAGGCCTGTGCCACCGGGCACCTTGCCCTCTGCCGCAACGTCACCCGCGGCGACATCGCCCCCGGCATCCAGACCGGCTACTGCCGCGACACCGGCGGGTCCTGGAGCGAGAGCTTCGTGGCCCACCCCAGTCAGCTCTACAAGGTCCCGGACGCACTGGACGACGAACTGGCCGTCCTGGCCGAGCCGCTGGCGTGCGCCATCCACGCCGCACTCCGAGCAAGAGTCGACCAGCCGTCTGCCAATCCGCAATCCGCAATCCGCAATCCGCAATCAGATCCGAACACGCTCCCCTTCGGGTCGCCGCTAAACGTCAACTCGCGCTCGGCGCACTCCGCGCCCCGCATCCTCTTGGTGGGCTGCGGCACGATCGGCCTGCTGACCATCGCCGCCATCCGGGCCCTGGGCCCGAGCGCCTGGGGCGGCACGGCACCGCACATCACCGCGATCGCCAGGGATCCGCACCAGCGCGAGCATGCCCGCACGCTGGGCGCCGACGAGGTGCTGCCGTACATGCCCGACGTGAACGACCGCTACCGGCACTTGGCCGAGACGCTCGACGCCGAACTGTTCCGGCCGGAGCTCGGCAAGCCGACGGTGATCGGCGGGGCCGACATCACGTTCGACTGCGTGGCGTCGGCGACCAGCATCGACGACTGCCTGCGCTTCACGACCGCGGGCGGCACCGTGGTCCTCGTCGGCATGCCCGCCATCCCGTCCGGCATCGACTGGACGACCATGTGGTACAAGGAGCTGACCGTCCGCACGACCTACGCCTACGGCGAAGAGCAACACGAAGGCCGCAAGACAACCACGTTCGACCTGGCCCTGGAGGCTCTGACCAAACACGCCTCGACTTTACGCCCCCTCGTAGGCTCACCGTTCGCCATGTGCGACTACCGCGACGCGCTCCGGACGGCGCTGAACACCGACACCTCCGCAAGCGTGAAGACGGTGTTTCGGATCAGGCCGGATGCATGAGACAAGAATCGAGCATGTCTGGTCGGACGCTCCACAGCTTGCGGCCTACGAGCGATGCAAACGCCAGCGTACGCACACCGGCCCTCGCCCTAATCCCTCACACTCAAGCAGTCCAGGCACAACTGCTCGACCCGGACCCCGGCCGCTTCGAGCCGCGCCTGGTGGTGAAGCCAATCTGAGTCCACCGCATCGAGTATTGCCGGGTGGATCCGGCTCGTGATCGCTACGGCAACAAACTTGCGGTCGTTGCGATCGAGGCTCGCCAGTTCCGGGTCATCCGGGAACTCTGCGTAGCTCTCTCCCAGCGGCGTGATCGACACGCGCTCACAGTGCGGCCCGTAGCTCTGCCGGTTGATCTCGAACAGGAATTCATCGCCGACACCCGGCTGCCCCGAACGGTTGAGATGACCGGCATACTCCGCTTCTATCTCGCCTCTGCCGTCGAGGGCCAGCTTGCCCTCGCGTTTCCCTTTGAGAATGTCGATGCACTGACGAAGTTTCCCAATGCAAGCGAGAATGCACTGCGGGTTGGCCTGGGGTGTCTTCGCCCGGTCGTTGTTGGCTACGATCGCGACGTTAGTGTCGACGACATAGGCATTCATTGCTCGGTGTTTCCATCCACCGCTTCCGCTTGACGGCTCAACCCGGCTTCCTGGCGTGCGGCCACCTCACCAAAGCGGTCGCCGAAGAAATCCGGCGGCCAGTTCCTGATGTTGCCCAGTAGATCAACATCGAGCGGGATCAACGTGGAACCGGCCCTGCCTGCCTCACAGAAGTAGAGCGCAACGTGATCACTGGTCGTTCCGCGATCCGCGTCCTTGCCTTCGGCAATGCGACGTTGCAGGCGGGTGAGCAAATGCTCGCTGTGGCTCTCGACGATGATTTGCATCTTGCGATTTTTGGCGACGTCGATGAATACGTCCGCCAAGCCGCACTGGACGGAGGGGTGCAGGTGGATCTCCGGCTGCTCGAACAGCAGCGTGGAGCCCTCGGGAGCGTAATAGCAGAGAACAAGAACAGGAAGCACTTGCGAAACACCGAACCCAACGTCCGGGATCAGGACTTCGGCTCCTCCTCTGTCTTTCGTAACGCGGACCTCGTACACGTTGCTGTCGGCGAAACGGCGCACGGAGAAGGATTCGATCAGACCCAGCTCACGAAGCCAGTACGCAACACGTTCTTCGATGGTCTGCTTCTTCTTCTTCCAGCCGGGTGAGATCACCCTTCCTCGTTCACGTCCGGCAAGGAGTGCATCCACGGATAGCTCACCCCGCCGCCCGACATCCGTCGGTTCACCGCCGCTCCATCGGTAGTCCCGTTTGGGAAACTCCCTCAACGGCGCCAAGTAGTGAATCCGTCCGAGCGCCTGCTCGAATTCCAACTCCAGGTCCGAGAGGAAGCCGGCATTCTGGTAGTACGCGTTCACTTGGTCAGGGAAGCCGTAGCATTTCGTCGGTCGCTCTTTGATGGGCCAGGCGCGTCCTTGGTTTCGTATGAACCTGAAGTCTCCATTATCGACCGCGGTCGCATCCAGTACGTACTTGGCTGGCTTGTCGGGGCTTTGCTGAAGCACGAATACGTTACGGTCCAACGCATAGGCGATCGCGCGAACCGACAGTCGGTCCTGAGCGTCCTGATACACATCCGTTCTGAAGGTCATGTCTTGGCCGGAGAAGAGAACCTTCTTGCTCTTCGCCGATGGATCCTGAACTTGCAGGGGCTTGTCGAGCTCCCACTTGAGTTCGATGCTGATGGCCTTCTGTTCATCGTGACGGAAGATGACGTCCCGAAAGCCCCCGAACCGAACGTAGTCCGACTCCCCACCGAAGTTGAAGACCTGCCGGCGGTCGCTCGACTCAGCCGTCTGCTTGAGCATGAGGAGCAGGTGCAGGATGCTGCTCTTGCCCGAGCTGTTCGTGCCGAAGAACCCGGTAATCGGCGCGAGGCGCATCTTGTCGATTCGCGACCACGGCTTGAAGTTGGTCAGGCTCAGTTCCGTCAGCATCAGAACATCTCCGTTGGCGTTCCTGCTGCGTACCCCTTAAGAAAGCGTACCCCAGGCGCGTCGGCCTGAACAGTACCGGCCTTGATCGTCTTCACAAGGGCATTCCGGGCTCTACTTGGCGTCACGGCCTTGCTGAACGAGTCCTCCTCGTACCCCACCGCTGGCGTCGAGCGCATTGTTTTGAACGGCAGCTTCGTCACGGATACAATGGAACCGAACGATCTGGAGGTACGATCGCAGGCCGACGAATGGACCTGAGAAACGAACAGGAGCTGGCCAACACGCGGGAGAAGCTCGAGCGGTTAGAGGCGCTCTACGAGGCCGACGAGAAGGAGACCGGCGACGACGAGGAGCTTCGGGAGGCGGAAATGGAGTCGCTGAAGCGGCTCATCAATCAGCTCAAGGAGGAGATCGCACGCTACGAGGCCCGGCAGCCGGCGCGGCGATAGGGTCGGTCATGTGCCGGCCAAGAACCGCGAAGGTCGGCCCGGTGCGGCTGCGTGCTCTGTCGCATGACACCGCTCGACCGCTGTCGAGCCGGGCAAAGGATGGGAAACCGAGTCATTTCAAATCGAGGTACCACCATGAGTAGATTCCGTTCGTGCAGCGTTGCACTCTTCCTGCTTGCTCTTGCTGCCTCGGCCGGGGCTCAGCCGGTTCAATGGACGTCCGGGCCGGGGGCCAACGGCCACTGGTACCAAGCCGTCCACACGCCCGGTGGGATTAGCTGGACGGACGCCGAGGCCGCGGCCGCCTCGATCCTGCCCGGCGGCCACCTGGCGACGATCACATCGTCTGCGGAGAACGCGTTCGTGTTCGGTCTGATCGACGACCCCTCGTTCTGGTACGCCGACACCTACGGAACCAAGCTCGGCCCGTGGCTGGGCGGTACCGACGCGGCGGTCGAGGGGCAATGGCAATGGGTGACCGGAGAAGCTTGGGGCTACACGCACTGGGCGCAAGGGGAGCCGAACCAGTTCCAGGGTAACAATGAAGACTACCTCCAGTTCTCCGATTACTGGGCCGACCCCACACCTCGGGATTCGACATGGAACGATCTGGCCGTCGCCAGCGGCGAGGGCGTGCGGGGCTATGTCGTCGAGTCTTCCGCTCCCCCTCCCGTCCCTGCGCTCTCGGGTGCGGGTCTGGTAGCGATGTCGGTTCTCGTGCCGGGACTGGGAGCGCTGCTGCTTCGGCGGCGCGCCTGATCCTTGATCATCGGTTCACTTCGGGCCAAGTGGGCGGGCAGCAACGCAGACGCGGTTGCGCCGCTCGTTGACGCGTCGGCGAGCGCAGGATAGGGTGCGGTCACGCCGGGAATGGTGCGCGACTGGTCCGACAAGTCGGTGCTGAACCGCTTCGCGCAGGTGCGCCCC
>CAYMME010000347.1:0-10331 GCA_964391465.1 uncultured Planctomycetales bacterium | reverse complement strand
GTGAACGTGCTGACCACCGGCTTCGACGCGCCCAACATCGACTGCGTGGCCATGCTCCGCCCTACCCTCTCGCCGGGTCTCTACTACCAGATGGTCGGGAGGGGCTTCCGTCTCCACCCCGGCAAAGACGACTGCCTCGTCCTCGACTTCGCCGGCAACATCGTGCGCCACGGCCCGGTCGACCAGATCAAGATCCGCGAGCCGGACGCACGGGGCAACGGCGAGGCGCCGGCGAAGGAATGTCCCGAATGCCACGCGGTGATCGCCGCCGGCTATGCGGTCTGCCCTGAGTGCGGCTACGAGTTCCCGCCGCCGGAACGACAGAAGCACGAGGCGAAGGCGAGCACCGAGAGCGTGCTGTCGGGCGAGGTGACCGTGCTCGACTACGAGGTCGAGTCGGTCACCTACGCCGTGCACGTAAAACGCGACGCGCCACCCGACCACCCACGCACGATGCGGGTCGAGTACCAGGTCGGCCTATCGCACTTCGTCTCGGAGTGGATATGCATCGAGCACTCGGGCTGGGCGCGGCAGAAGGCGGAATCGTGGTGGCGCGAGCGATCGGACGAGCCGTGCCCTGCCGACGCCGACGAGGCGGTCGAGATCGCCCAAGCCGGCGCCCTCGCCGAAACGGCCGCGATCAAGGTCCGCCAGGTATCCGGCACGAAGTACCCGCGCATCGTCGGCTACACGCTCGGCCCGAAACCACGGGAACCGGGCGCAGACGACGACGTTGAGCCGCAGGCCGAGCCCGTGGCGGCGTGGATCGATGACGACGACATTCCCTTCTAGGAGCGGACGATGAAGCCGCCCAAGACCAAGAAGACGCGCCGCCGCTGCCTGAAGTGCAGCCGCTCGTTCTGGAGCGAGGGGCCGTGGAACCGGCTCTGCGCGCGCTGCAACGCGGCGAACCGACGCATGCCGGACCTGCCGTCCAGTTCGCCGCTGTGGAACGGCGAGCCGATGCACCAGCGCGCGGGGCCGCTGTGAGCGCCCCGGCCGATCATCCGGAGCGCCGCACGAGCGGGTTCTGGCCGCGGGAGCACGCCCTGCGCGTGCGCGCGGCGCGAGATCAGTTCTATGGTCCGCGCGGTCCGCACGAGCGGCGCTGCAACGATGCGTTCCGGGCGCGGTGGGGACTTGGGCGGGCGAGGCAGGCATGAAGACGAACAACACCATCAACCACCCAAAGCACTACACCTCGCATCCGTCGGGTGTCGAGTGCATCGACATCGCTGAGCACATGAACTTCTGCCTCGGCAACGCGCTGAAGTACCTCTGGCGCGCCGGTCTGAAAGGCAACGCGGTCGAGGACCTGAAGAAGGCGCGCTGGTACATCGACCGGGAGATCAAGCGACTTGAGGGTTGAGATCATCACGCGCCGGCTCTGCGGCGGGTGCCAAGAACTGAAGCATCGGCTGTCGGAGGCCGGCGTCGAGTTCGTCGAACACGACACGGACACCGTCGACGGCCTGGCGGCGTGGGCATGGTACGGATCACCGGCGCTGCTGCCCGCGGTCGCGGTCGACGGCCGCTTGCTGCTGGGCGCCGGAAACGTGGCCGCCTTGTTCGAGGCGATAACAAGAGCGGCCGAGGACGGATGACACTACTCGATCATGCAACCGAATACCTGCGACGCGGCTGGATGCCCGTGCCGCTGCCGAAGGGGACGAAGTTCCCCGTTCTCGACGGCTGGGAGAAACTCCGGCTCACAGAGGCCGAACTGCCGGCCCACTTCGGCAACGGCAGCAACATCGGCTTGATCCTCGGTGAGCCGAGCGGCGCCCTGGTGGACGCGGACCTCGACTGCGATGAAGCCATCGAGTTGGGACCACAGTATCTGCCGACCACGCCGGCAAAGACGGGCCGACCTAGCGCGGTCGATTCCCACTGGTGGTATTACGCCGAGGTCACCAAGACCAGCCAGTTCCGCGATCCCGTGACGAAAAAGATGATCGTCGAGCTGCGCAGCACCGGCGGGCAGACCGTCGTCGGGCCGAGCATCCATCCCGAAGGCGAGCAGTACTCGGTCCTGACCGGCGAACCAACCCGCGTGCCGGGGCCGATGCTCGAGGCCTGTGTCGAGGCGCTCTACCAGGCGGTCATCCGAGAGCGTTATCCCAATGGCGTTCCGAAGCCGAAGAAGAAGACCACCACGACCACCGGGCCGCGCCCTCAGAGCGCGGACGTGCTCGAACGGCGCGCCATCGCGTACCTGGACAAGACGCCCCCGGCGATCAGTGGCCAGGGCGGGCATAGCCAGACCTACGCCGCCGCCGTCGCACTCGTCCACGGCTTCTGTCTCTCGCCCGACCACGCCCTTCAGCTCTTGCTCAGCCAGTACAACCCGCGCTGCCAGCCGCCGTGGACCGAGAAGGAACTGCTTCACAAGGTCGAGGACGCGGCCACAAAACCGCACGACAAGCCCTACGGCTGGCTCCGTAACTCGGACCCGGACCCGCCGCCGGAAGCGAACGACGTCGATATCTCGGCGTTGATGCCGCCAGCCGGCAAGAAGAGGTCGAGCGACGACGGACCTGCGGACCCCGGTCCGATGCCGGACCACCTGTTGGCGGTGCCCGGCTTCATCGAGCAGGTAGTGGACTTCACGCTGGCGACCTCGCCATACCCGCAGCACGTCATGGCATTCTGCGGCGCGCTGTCGCTTCAGGCCCTGCTCGGCGGCCGAAAGGTCCGCGACCCGGCGGACAACCGGACCCCGCTCTACGTTCTCGGTCTGGCGAACAGCGGCGTCGGCAAGAACCGGCCGCGCTTCGTCAACCAGCAGGTCCTGCTCGCCGCGGGCCTGCACGGCGCGTTCGCCGAGACGTTCGCGAGCGGCGAGGCCATCGAGGACGCACTCTACGCCCAGCCGTCGATCCTCTTCCAGACCGACGAGATCGACGGGCTGATCACCGCCATCCACAAAGGCCGGGACGTCCGCTACGAGGGCATGATGAACGTGCTCCTGCGGCTGTTCACGTCCGTGAACGGCATCTACTCACTGCGCGTCAAGGCCGGCAAGGAAGCGCGCTTCATCGACCAGCCCTGCATGTGCGTGCTCGGCACTGCCATCCCAGACAACTACTACGAGGCGCTGTCGATGAAGATGCTCACCAACGGGTTCTTCGCCCGGATGGTGGTCATCGAGGCCGGCAGGCGCGGGAACGGCCAGGACACGAACGAGAACGCCAAGGTGCCGGAACCGATCGCCGAGATCGCGCGCTGGTGGGCGAAGTTCCAACCCGGCTCCGGCAACCTTGATCCGCTGCACCCCACGCCACGCGTTGTCCCGTATTCGCCGGAAGGGGAAGAGGCGCTGCGCGCCTACCGCGACCAGGCGGACGCCAAGTACGTGAAGGCCGAGGACAACGAGGACCAGACCGGCATGGCAATCTGGGCGCGGGCGAACGAGAAAGCACGGCGCCTGGCGCTCGTCTACGCCTGCAGCGAGAACCACCAAAACCCGATCATCACCGCCGACGCCGCCAACTGGGCGTCGCACTTCGTCGATCACCAGACGCGACGGATGCTTTACATGGCCGTCGGCCACGTGGCCGAGAACGAGTTCCACGCCGAATGCTTGAAGGCGCTGCGGAAGCTGCGCGAGGCGCCAGACAAGACCCTCCCGCACAGCACGCTGCTGAAACGAATGAAGATGGACGCGAAGAAGTTCCGCGAGCTGACAGGCACGCTCATCGAGAGCCGCCAGGTCGTCAAGGAAGAGGTCAGCACGCAGGGACGGACCGGCCTCGTCTACCGTTTGATCGGGGGGTGAAAGAAGGTGAAAGAAGTGAAAGAAACCGGAATTCGGGGGGTGAAAAGGTGAAAGAAGGTGAAAGAAGTGGAGAACGAAGATCTCTATATGTATCAACAACTTATCTTCTTCTTTCTCTCTTTCACCCCTACCCCTGCGCGCTTCCCATTTATGCCGATTTCGGGCGTGTGCGCGCGCGAGGGCCGGGGGTGAAAGAAGAAAGGGGAAAGAAGTCGTCGAGGCACGCCACGTCGCGGCCCGTCTCCGCCCACGGGCTACCGTGCCACCGCTCTGCGTACCCGTTGCCAAGAACGCGGGAACGACGCCACACGGGCGAACACGGTGGACCACGACGACTCAGCGGCCGATTTGCGGGACGGATGCAGGGAGGAGATACGATGACCGACCGTCGTATATCAGGCGAAGTACCCGAGCGCCTCGGCCGCCCCCGCCACGAGAATCTGCCGGGGACCCAACGGGTGCATCTTCCACGCAGGCCGGTTGACAAGCTGCAATCCGCGTTTGCAGGGCAGCGCCGGGGCGAACTTGCTCCAGCTCGGCGCGAGGTTGATATCGGAGGACTTCACTTCGACGGGCAGCCAAGGCACGCCGTCACGGACGATCAGGAAATCAAGTTCACGCCCCTCCTTGGTGCGAAGGAAGAACAGTTCGAATTCCCCCTCCCCCGTGTCTGTCCAGAAGTGGCAGGTCTTCAAGAGGTGACAGGCGACCAGGTTCTCGAATCGGACGGCCTCGTCCTTGATCGCCGCATAGTCCCACAGGTAGACCTTGCCGCCCTTCCGGAGCGAGCGGGCGATCTGCTTACTCCACGGCTTAATCTCGAACAGGTAGTACAGGGATTTCAAGTACCCCGTCCACCGCTGAACTGTCGGAACGCTGACCTCCAGGTCCCGGCCCACGGACGACCAACTGAACAGGGAGCCGACCCGTTCGGGCAGGAGGGCGGTAAGCATCTCGATGCGGCCGAGCTCCGGCAGACGACTCAGGTCACGCAGGTCCTGGCGAACGATCAACTGCTCGCGGTTGCGCCGCCAGAGGCGCGCCTTCCGTTCGTCTTGCGCCAGCAATGGCTCGGGGAACGGGCCGTAGGTCATCAGCGCCGGAAGACGCCGCTCGGCGGCCTTCGTGTGCCGCCGAGCCCGGCCGAAGAGGGCCTCCAGCATCGCGTCCGGACCGTACACGTCGGGCGTCGTCATCTCGCGGACCGAGAATGGATGCAGCCGAAAACTGAAATGCCGGCCCAAAAGGCTATCGCTTCCCTTCATGTAGACGTTCAACCGCGCGCTGCCGGTTACCAGAATGTCGCACGGGGTTTTTCGCGTGTCGAACACGCCTTTCAGGTTCCGCTTCCACCGCCGATCTTTGTGAATCTCGTCGAGAACGACGAGCGGAACCGCACCGCCTTTGCCCGGCGGGATGACCAAAGACGGGTCTTTCGCCCACGCGCGCCGAAACACCACGTCGTCCCAGTTGTGATAGACCCCGATCCCGCGCTGACGCAGCAGCATCTTCGCCAACGTTGTCTTGCCGCACTGACGCGGCCCGGAAACAAAGGCGATCTTGTGCCCGGAAAACGTCAGCTCGTCGATCGGCTGTGCGAGAGACCGCTTCTTCATGCCGACCAGTTTAACGAGTGCCGTAAAATGGGTCAAGGACGAATCCCGACCAGTTTAACGCCACTCGTTAAATTGGTCAGAATGGCTGTTCGACGCCCCCTCGCGACCTGTGTTCGCCCATGGGCGACCGTCTCGCGCCAAGGCGTACCCGTGGCCAAGACACGGGCTCAACGCGACACCGGCCAACACGGGCGAACGGATGGAACATACGATGTGCTATAGCGTATCGAATAGGTACTCCAGGCCAATGAAGCCAGGAGAGGCGTGCGGGAACAGTCGCCTTGTAGGACAGAGTTTGTTTCTTTGTGAGAAAACTGACCCGTGAGAGACAGCACGGAAAACACCATCCTGGCCGGCGTTTACGTGGACGCGGAAGCTCTTGCCACCGTGAGGGTTGCGGCGACGTGGCGGAACCCGCGTGCCATCGAGCGCATTACGGCCGGCCTGAAAGACGTAGCGCGTCGCGGCGTGCGGCTCGACTACGAACGGTGGCTGGGCCGGGCCCCCACCCGCGCGGAACGCCGGACGCTGTCCCGCGAACTGGCCCGCCTGGAGGACAAGGGCTGCGTAGTTCGGTCCGGCAGCCGGCGGCGGACCACACACGTCAAGCTGACGGACGCGGGCAAGGCACTCGCACGGATGATCCTGGAGACGGCGGACGATGAGGACGGGCCGATGTTCGTGCCCGTGGAACTGCGGCCATATCGAGAAGAGGAGGACGGACGATGAAGGTTGAACTGCGTGGCATCGAAACGGTCAAGCCCTACGAGGGTAACCCGCGCATCAACGACGCGGCCGTGGACGCCGTGGCGGCGAGCATCAAGGAGTTCGGGTTCCGACAGCCCATCGTGGTTGACGAGCAGGGCGTCATCATCGTGGGCCACACGCGCTGGAAGGCGGCGAAGAAGCTGGGCCTCAAGAAGGTGCCCGTGCACGTGGCAACGGGCCTGACACCGGCGCAGGTCAAGGCCTACCGGCTGGCCGACAACAAGTCGGCCGAGTTCGCCGAATGGGACATGGAACTCCTGCCCATCGAGTTGGCCGACCTCCAGGCGATGGACTTCGACCTCGACCTGACCGGCTTCTCCGATGACGACCTCGCCAAGCTGTTGAACGGCGATGTTCAGGACGGCCTGACCGACCCTGACGACGTGCCGGAGCCGCCTGACAAAGCGACTACGCGCCCCGGCGACCTGTGGATACTGGGCAACCACCGCCTGCTCTGTGGCGACGCGGGCAAGGCCGAGCATGTGGACCGGCTACTCGACGGCGCGTCGATCCACCTGGTCAACACCGACCCGCCGTACAACGTCAAGGTCGAGCCGCGCAGCAGCACGGCCATCGCCGCCGGCAACAGCTCGCACCCGGACCTGTCGAAGAAGATGCACCACCAATCGTTCGACGTGGCCCGCGGGGTCACGGACCCCAAGAAGGCCAAGCGAAAGATGCGAGCGAAGGACCGTCCGCTGGAAGGCGACTTCGTCACGGACGAAGAGTTCGTCGAGATGCTGCGTGCCTGGTTCGGTCAGATGGCCCGCGTGTTGGTGCCGGGCGGGGCGTTCTACGTCTGGGGCGGATACGCGAACCTCGGCAACTACCCGCCGCGCCTCAAAGAAGCCGGGATGTACTTCAGCCAGGGCATCATCTGGGACAAGCAGCATCCGGTGCTCACGCGGAAGGATTTCATGGGCGCGTTCGAGATCTGTTTCTACGGCTGGCGGGAAGGAGCGGGCCACAAGTTCCACGGTCCGAACAACGCGACCGACCTGTGGCATCTCAAGAAGGTCAGCCCGCAGAAGATGGTGCACCTGACCGAGAAACCCGTCGAGCTGGCCGTGCGGGCGATGCAGTACTCGTCGAAGCCCGGCGAGAACGTACTCGACCTCTTCGGCGGCAGCGGGTCAACGCTCATCGGCGCCGAGCAGACGGGGCGCCGGGCGTTTCTGATGGAAATCGATCAGCTCTACTGCGATGTCATCGTGCGGCGGTGGAAGGAGTTCACGGGCAACAAAGCGGAGAGGTTAAACGACGTCCGAGAAGGCTGAGTCTGGGAGCAGGGAAAGGCGCGTTTCCATCTCGGATAATTGAGCGGCAGGGTTCTCTATTCGCATGCTGATCGGTTCGGACATCACGAACTTCTCGAGCAGGTGCTCGCAGTGCCCTTTAGCCGAGCTTGTCCGTGTGGGAAAGGCGAAATTGGCAGTTTGCAGGACGGAGTCATCGATCTCCTCTTCGTCGAGGCTGGGCTCCATCCTTGTGGAGAAGTAGCGTATGCCATCCCAACCATGTTGTGCATGCTCCTCGCGCACCCACTCGATGAGCATCTGGGGGATCGCATGCTCAGGCTTGAGGGAGTTGTCGTGATGCGTCCGCCTGATCGAGCACGCTGCGAGCAAGGGCCAACTGACAGCGTAGCCGGTGATGATCTCGGCGAATCTCGGGTCCGTGCTCGCATCTGGTTTGACGCTTCTGACGAGGCCAGCCACGACGCTCGGCCTGTACGCAAGATTCAGGACACGGATTTTCTTGGCCTCTCGGCACCTGAGTTGGCAAACCGCGACGGTCACGGGGCGGCACACGCTTGCGCAGTGACCGCCGAGTTCGAGCCAGCAGCACCGGAGAGAACCGCTAACGTAGAGGCAGGGAACGCCTGCGATGCTGTACCGGCAACCCGCAATCCTGTGCCGCAGCTGGAAGGGAACGTGAAACAGGTCTGCTCTTGTCGGCTCCGTCGGAGCATCGAACCGCATACGGTACATCACGCCCAGCTTGGCGGCATCAAGATGGAGAGACAGCAGGCGCTCCAAGTAGCGCTGCGCCAGCGACAGCCCGGAGCGGAGTCGCCCGCGGGCCTCCGTAGACCGGTCTTGAAGTCCCAACCGCGCGGCGGCCAACACATGCCGAGCAATCTGGTCGATGGTGTCCCTCTCCCGCCGGATACTGGCGCCCAAGTGGCACGAATCGTTCAGCCCGTCGACAGTCTCGAGATAGAGGTCAAAGAGTTCGGAGAGGTACTGAGCAAAGTCTCTCTCCGCTCTCTGCCTCGGCAGAGCCACTTCGCTCCTTCTGAAAAACTCGGCCGCGTTCATCGGTGCTCCACGCGAGGTATCACGATACCACCGAATCGTAGCGCGCAGCGGCCCTTCAAACAAGGCTTCTCGGATGCCGGAGAGAACCCCAGCCGGACTCGACTGGGGTTCTTGAGGAGGGAATGATGCTACTTGGCCAAAGCGAACTTCCCGCGGTCCGTCTTGCGGAAGCGCGAGGCGTCGCCGCGCTTCGCAATCTCCCGAATGATGGCCGCGTAGATGGTCGCGGCCGGCGTCTTGCCCTTGGTCTGCCAGAGGCCCTTGGCGAGCATCCGTTCGACCATCGTCTTGGTGTCGAGCGGTTCGCCCGCCTCGGCCAGGACCTGCGCCGCCGCGTCCAAACCGCTCAGCTTGCCGTCCGCGCGCTTGCGCGTCGGCTTGTCGGTCTTCTCCGGTTTCGCGGCCTTGAGCGTCTTCGCGGCCGCGAGCCCCTTCAGAAGCCCGTGCGGCGTCTCCTTGATGCGGCAGAGCCGCTCGCCGCGGGCCAGGAGCGCCTGGCCGCATTCGCACCGGCCCTTGCCGTTCGGAAGCTCGACCGTCCGCCGGCACGCCGGGCAGATGCCGCGAGCCTTCTCGGCCTTGGCCGTCGTCTTCTTGTGAGCCGACTTCTTCGCAACCTTCTTGCCTTGCTTCTTGCTCTGCTTCTTTGCCATCGTCTCATCTCCTTTCTACGGTTCCAGTATGTCCACCACGTACCGGAGCAGCGCACCGAGCGCCCGCTCCGGGACCCGCATGCCGCTGTCCGGGTTGATTCCGTTGAACACCGCCATCGCCGCCGTGCGGATGGCCACCTCGCGTCCGCCGAGATGGTCCGGGTCCCAGCCCGGCAGGACGTGCTCCTCGTCGCTCTGCCACATCTCGTCCGCGACCTTGCGGACCACCGAGATGTCTTCGAGCCTCCACTGCATCGTCATCACCTCCTTTCACCAGGTTCGCTCGTCGCACATCCGGTTGAACTCGTCCGCGCCGAGCATCTCAATCAGGAACCCGCGGAACCAGGTCACCTCGCGGGCGACCTTGTCTCGCTTGCCGACGGCCGGCGTCAGGCAACCCGCGACCGCGGCCACCGCCTCCGGCGACAGATGGTCCTTGAGGACGTCCCGCAGGACGTCCGTCATCTCGCCGGAGTACGCGACCATCACATTGGTCTTCCGCTTCGCCATTCGTCTCACCTCCTTCCGAGGCCCGCTAAGCCCGAGGTCACGCGCCCCGAGCCCGACCGACCAGGATTACAGACCCGCGACCGTCTCGAGCAACCGGTACACGTCGTGCGTCATGGAATTCGTTCCGCGCTGGCCCTCGAGGCACGACTGGACCTCGACCGCGACCTCGAACAGCCGGTCGGTCGCATCTTCGATGGGCTCACCCGCTGCCCGCTCCCACGACCACTCTTTCACGAGGCCGTCGTCGTAGCATATCTCGACCGCGACACACGCCGTCGTCTCGAAGCGGCTGCACGGACGTCTGAGCTTCCCGACACACCCAACGCCCTCAACTTCCATCGCCAATGTTCTCATTGCCCTTCTCCTTCCTCGTTATGCGTACACTTCGCATTCGGCTACGTGCCAGCTCTGGCCGGCCTTGGCCAGTTCGCGGCGTCGGGCGTCGTTCGCCCGGTCGGCCTGCTGCCAGGTCCCGTAGACCTTGGCGTTCGCCTTGCCCCGCGCCCATTCGCGGCCCGTCCACCAGAGGCCCGACCATACGTGCTTCAGGGCGTATCCTGTGAATTCGCGTCTTGTTCTCGCCTTCGTCGTCTTCGCCTTTCGCATCTCTATCCTCCTTATTACCAATGCCTTACGTCTCCAACGCCACCTACATTAAGCCATCATAACTGCGCATTGGGAAGGG
>CAYMME010000346.1:0-10340 GCA_964391465.1 uncultured Planctomycetales bacterium | reverse complement strand
AAGAGCCTCAATTACCGTGATCCGGAGACCCTCAGGATGCGAGAGCACTCACAACGCAAGAGATCACCGAGTGGTCGGAGTGGGTGCCGAATCCGAACAACCTGATCATCGACAAACACGCAGACATCCTCAAGGGGTTGGTGTGGGCGGCTTCGTTGCAGGAGAGCGCCGACCTGGCGCGAGCCATCGGGGCCCTGGCCATCTCGGCGTATCGCAAGGTGCCCGGGATCGGCCCGCGGGCGGTGAGGATCGGAAACGCGTGCGTGTGGGCCCTGGGCAACATGCCCGGCGAGCACGGCCTGTCCCAGCTCGCGGTGCTGAAGGTGCGCGTGAAGTTCGGCACGGCCCAGAAGGGCATCGAGAAGGCGCTGACCGCCACCGCCGAGCGGCTCGGCCTGCCCCGCGACGAACTCGAGGAGATGGCCGTGCCCGCCTACGGCCTGACCGAGGTCGGCAAGCGCGTCGAAACCCTGGGCGACTTCACCGCCGAACTGATCGTGACCGGCACCACCTCCACCGAGCTCCGGTGGATCAAGCCGGACGGCAAGCCGCAGAAGTCCGTGCCCAAGGTTGTCAAGGAGCAGCATGCCGACGACCTGAAGGAGCTCAAGGGAGCGTCCAACGACATCCAGAAGATGCTCCCGGCCCAACGCGAGCGCATCGACAGTCTGTACCTTGAGCAGAAGACCTGGGCTTACGCAACGTGGGCCGAGCGCTACCTCGACCATCCGCTGGTCGGCACGCTCGCCCGACGGCTGATCTGGGACATCGACCAAGGCCACGGCAAGACTGCGGCCATGTGGCTGGACGGCCGGCTCGTCGACGTGGCCGGCTCGCCGCTCGAGATTGACTCCGACGCCGCCGTTGTCTCACTCTGGCACCCCATCGACCACGACATCGACACGATCACCCAATGGCGCGAGTTCCTCGCCGCCCGCGAGATCGTTCAACCGTTCAAGCAGGCCCACCGCGAGGTCTATCTGCTCACGGATGCGGAGCGCACGACGAACACGTATTCCAACCGCTACGCCGCCCACATCCTCAAGCAGCATCAGTTCAACGCCCTGTGCGCGGCCCGCAGTTGGAAGAACAGGCTCCGGCTGTTGGTCGACGACGAATATCCGCCTGCCTATCGCGACCTGCCGACGTGGAACCTGCGGGCCGAGTTCTGGATCGAGGGGGCCGGCGAGGAATACGGCGTCGACACGAACGAGACCGGCACCTACCTCTACCTGACCACCGATCAGGTGCGTTTCTACGCCATCGACGCTGCTCAGCTCTCGGCCCACGCGGGCGGCGGTGGTTACGGCTGGGGGCAGTGGCGCGGACAGAACGAGCCCGAACCGGTCGCACTCGATCAGATCCCACCGCTCGTACTGAGCGAGATCATGCGCGACGTGGACCTGTTCGTCGGCGTGGCCAGCGTCGGCAACGACCCGAGCTGGGCCGACGGCGGCCCCGAGGGCCGCTACCGCGACTACTGGCAGAGCTACTCGTTCGGCGACCTCTCGGCCACGGCCAAGACCCGCAGGCAGATTCTCGAGCGGCTCATCCCGCGCCTGAAGATCGCCGACCGCTGCGCGCTCGAAGACCGGTTCCTAGTGGTCGAGGGCAAGGTGCGCACCTACAAGATCCACCTCGGCTCGGGTAACATCCTGATGGCGCCGAACGACGAGTACCTCTGCATCGTCCCCAAGGCCAGCTCGCTGACCTCCGCCACCGGCAAGATCTACCTCCCGTTCGAGGGCGACCGCACCATGGCGATCATCCTAAGCAAAGCCCTCCTCCTAGCCGCCGACAACAAGATCACCGACCCGGAAATCCTAGCCCAAATCAATCGCTAGTGCTGTGTCTCAGAGTTGCCGAGGCGTATCTGATCCGAACCGCGACCGTGAAGGAGCGTCCGCGGCAAGAAGGTGGCCGTTGTCGGAGCGGGCCCGGCCGGGCTGACCTGTGCCGGCGAACTGGCCCGGCGCGGACACGCCGGTGCTTCCGGCCAGCCAGATCGTGGCTGTCGGCGGCGGCAACACGGCCATGGATGCGGTGCGTACGTCGAAGCGGCTCGGGGCCGAGCCGGCCACGCTGGTCTATCGTCGCTCGCGCCAGGAGATGCCCGCTCGGGTCGAAGAGGTCAAGCACGCCGAAGAAGAAGGCATCATACTCCACCTGCTGTGCAACCCGATTGAGATTCTGGGCGACGAGAAAGGCTGGGTGCGGGCGCTCCGCTGCATCAAGATGGAGTTGGGTGAGACGGACGATTCCGGTCGCCGCCGCCTCGATCCACAAGTACCTCACGAACGGAGCGGCGGCCGGCTGAACCGCGCTGCGGTCAACGGCGATGTGACCGGAAGCCCGTCTTCATGCCCGCGAGACCGAGCAGGCTCGTGGCCAGCGCCATCAGGGTGCCAAGGCCACAGTTGCCCAGAAGCGACGCGATGAGGGAGAGCGGATCGGACTCCGTTGGCTCGGGCAGGACATCCGCGGAACTCGCCGGCGGTAGCGAGACCGGCAGCACGAGCACCGTCGTGGTCGCCCGATCGGTTTGCCCGGTGGCGTCCGTTACGGTCAACGCGACCTCGTACGTACCGGGCGCACCGAAGACGTGATCCCCCGTCATCCGCCGATCCGGTGCCGTGCCGTCGCCGAAGTCCCACACGTAGTCAACGATTTCGTTGTCCGGATCGGTAGACCCGGCCGCGGAGAACTGCACTTGCAGCGGGGCCTCGCCCTGGGCCGGATCGATTGCGATACCGGCCTGCGGCGGAGCGATCCTGGCCGCCTCCCCTGTCACGAGGATCATCGGCAGCGTTCGGTCGAGGACGATCCGACCGGCGTCGTCGGTTGCCAGGAGATGCACTTCGTAACCGCCCGGGTGGGTGAAGGTGTGTCTGACGACGCGACCTGTGCCCGGAGCGCCGAGACCGAAGTTCCACTCGAACGAAGTCGCGCCCAGGACCGCCGTTGCGTCGAACGTGACCACGAGCGGCGCGGGGCCTTGGAGCGGACTGACCCGGACCGCGTCGTCGGGCACCGGGCACGATGAAACCGCGATCGTCTTCGCTGCGATGTCAGAGGCCCCGGTGCCGTCACGAACGGTGACCGTTGCCTTGATCGCGCCGGTCGACGTGTAGTCATGTACGACGATTGCCGGTCCGTCCGCTAGCGCACTGCCGTCACCGAAGTCCCAATCGTACGTCGCGCCGCCCGGGGCCACGGAGTCGCCGGCATCGAATTCGACTCGAAGCAGCGCGGCATTCGGCACACACTCTGAGACGATCCGGCTTGCGAGTACCGCATCGACGGCATCGTCCCCCGGCTCGTCACCGCATCCCGGCCGCTCGGGTTGACCGCACCCGCAGTCACCCGGACGCATCTTGTCCGGATCGTCCGGGCACTGGTCACGGCAATCCGGCTTGCCATCGCCGTCGGAGTCCGTGTCTGGAATCCCACATCCGCAGGCGCCGGGGTCGGCCTTGTCGGGATCGTTCGGGCAACCGTCAACGCAATCGATCACACCGTCGTCATCAGCATCCGCGTCACTGTCGACTACACCGCAACCGCAGTCGCCGGGTTCGGTCTTGAGCGGATCATCCGGGCAACCGTCGAGGCAGTCGAGCACGGTGTCGCCGTCCGTGTCTACGTCCGGGCTGCCGCAGTCGCAGACGCCCGGGTCGACCTTGTCCGGATCGAGCGGGCACAGGTCGTTGCAGTCGGCCACGCCGTCGTCGTCCGTGTCCGTGTCTGCGTTCCCGCAGCCGCACTGGCCCGGGTCGACCTTGTTCGGATCGTCGGGGCAGGCGTCGCACAGCAGCCAGACCTCCGCAACCTGACATCCGCGCTTCTCGACGAGATCCCATGACAACTCCAGCACACCGTCGGCAGTAGCGGCCCGCGGGATCGCGAACTCATGCGGCACAAGGCTGCCGGCGGCGAGCGGTCCGTGAATCGCGTGCTGGTCGTCCGCCGTCAGCGTCATCGTCGCCCGGAACCGCCCGAGGTACATCGCTCGCAGCGTGTACGCGGCACCGGGATTCAAGCCGTCGTACCGCATCAGCAAAGGGGATCCGTACAGCGTCTGGGCTTGGTCCTGCCATGTGAGTCGACCGCCGCCCTTCTCGAGCGCACGGTCTCCGTTGTGCCAACCGAACTCCTCCTGAGCCGATTCGACCCGCCCCGGATCTTCCATCCACGTCTCCGACTGCACCAGGTGCGATTGCCTCGCTCCGTCGCCCAAGTCGTCGTACGATCCGCCGGGGCCGGGGTCTTCCCAACCGAGGATTGCGTCAATGGCCTCGAGCTTCTCGTCCTCAGTGCCAACCGCACGCAGGCCCGTAAACACGGTCTCGAGCCACCAGCGGTTGTTCAGCGGATGATCCACGAAGTCGAGCACGCAACCGCGCTCGGAGCTCCTCGCAGAGTATGGGGGGTTGACGCTGGTTTGCAGGCCGATCGACAGGAACAGCTCTTCGCACAGACCGACGATGCGCGTGCGGAGGTCCGGGCGGGCGGGTGCGGTTCCTGCGAGCGCAAGCACTGCCTCCGCGTCCTCCGTCGCAGCGTTCGCGCCGCGGATCTCGGCGTCGCCCAGGAGGGCGTTGGCCTGCTGTTCGAGATTGGTCTCGTGCAGCAGCCGGTGCCGCGTGTACGCATCGTAGTACGCGCGGAGCAGGCAGAGTTGCCACCGCCAGTTACCGGCGAGACCGGAGGCCTGTGTTTCCAGGTTGCCCCAAAGGGTCAACGTGTCGTCCACGCCGCTGTTGTCGGCGAGCGGGCCCACCCAGTTCTGCTCCAGGGCGAAGATGCCGTCGACCGCGTCGTCAGCGACATCCGGACCAAAGAAGAACCGGGCGTAGTCCCGAACGATCTCGTCGACGGCGAGCCCGGGGTCCCAGCCGCGCTGAGCCCAGACAACCTTGTTGACGTCGTCGTGCACCCCGTCGGAGTAGGCCAGGAACCCGGTGGACAGAGAGGCGAAGACGTTGTGGATGTGGGCGGTGTCGACGGGCCGAGGGTTGCTCGCTTCCCGGCCGAGGGTATGGGCGAAGGCGCGGTCCCAAGCCGGCACGGGGTACTGGCAACGGACGTTGTGCGTGATATCCGGGTATCGGCGGATTGGGTACGCGTCCGGCGTGCGCGCGCGTTGCTCGGCCAACGAGAGCTTGGTCCACGGACCGTACACCACACCGGCGAGCCACGGCGGCTCCTCGTCCTTGAGATAGTCGAAGAACCAATCGTTCTCCTCGTGTTCGAAGCCCTGATTCGACACCCAGACCCCCGCTCCGGGATGATGATTCGCCAACCGGGCGGCGAGATCCTCGAGAAACAGCATCACAACTTCGGGCGGGTTGCTACCGGGGTCACCGCCGGGCACGAACACCGCGTCAATCCGCACGCACTGGCGGTACAGCTCTTCGTGTTGGTCCAAGGCGGCGGCCCGAGCCGTAGCATCGAACAGGTTGGGAGCGGGCGTCCACACCCAGTGTTCCACCCCGTAGTCGTCGCAGATCGCGCTCACCGCCAGCGCCATTTCAATCTTGGACATTTGGAAGTGAACGCTGTCGCTACCGTCGAAGGGGATGTTCTCGATGCTGTTCGCACCGAAGATGATAAGCTCGCGGATGTACCGCTCGTATTGGTCGGCGTCCCACGCATCGTAGGAGTTGGCCGTGTTGCGGTAGCCGAGCTGATGCCCACGGAGCGGATAGACCGGGGCCGTGACCACATTCGGCGCCTCGGGCAAGATGGCTTGGCCCGCTGACCATTCAACGGTGCGGAGCAGCTTGCCCACGCCGTACAGGGCGCCGCGCGGATCGGCGCCGATGACCCACACCACGGTCGGTTCCGGATTGCCCGCCTGTACGAAGAGGCGATACCCCTCGGGGTCCAGCCCGGACCCGGCATCGACGCGCGCGGTCAGGGCGATGATGGTGCCCGCGCCGGGCCACTCCGTCGTTGTCGGCCATGCCAGCCCCGTGCGTTTCTCGATTTCATCGACAAGGACGGTCGCGGCCATCGCCTCCGCCTTGGGGAACGGGGCCGGGTTGGTCACAACGATTGCATTGGACAGGTCGATCGGGCCGGTGACTGGGTCGCTCGTGTCGGCGACGTTGACGAACGCCGTCTTCGTTTCCGTCGCGTCGCCTCCGGCCGTGGTGACGGTCAGCGAGACTTCGTAGCTACCCGCGGCGGTGTAGGTGTGGTTCGGATGTCGTTCGTCGCTGGTTGCGGTGTCGCCGAACGACCAGGACCACGCGGTGATCGGCGAACCGTTGTCGGAGGACAGGTCGGTGAACGCAACGGTCAGCGGTGCGTTGCCCAGCGTCACGTTCGCGGTGAACTCGGCCGTCGGGGAGGGCCCACCGTTGCGGTGCCCCCATTCTGCAAGGCCGTCGGCATGGGCCGGCGTCACTGGGAACGGCCCGGAGCACAACCCAACTGCGGCCAGGACGACCGTTACACTGCGCGTCAGATCGGATCGAGCGAGAATCATGGCACACCTGCCGGCGTTGTTGATGCGACATCCCCCAGCGGCGCGCCGAAAAAGCGGTGCAAACCGGTTTCGTCAGGCGCACCGTCACTGCGTGTGACTGCCATCATGATACGTGATTTGGCTGTGCCGTTCCAAGTCAACGACGGCGGGCCGTGTTCATCTGGGCGTGGCATTCGCGACGTCGCGCTCGTTGATCCGGCTACGACTGCGGCTGATGCCGTCGCGCATCAAACCACGGACGCAGGTGCGGACGAGTCATTGCGCGAGGCTGGCGCGCACGGATCGGCTGCGCGTGCGGTTGATGTGTTGACGGTCGTAGCGCGCGTGGGGGCGAGGGTGTTGGTCGTCGTGCGGGTGTGCCGTGTCGGTCGGCGTCTCCTGTGATCTAGGGATTTGAAGATCTCAGAAAAGATGAAGGGGAACGGCTACAGCCGCCTTGGTTGGCGGTGGCTGTAACGCTCTCGCACCGACTTGCGTGTCCGCGGCGTCGCGTGATGCGCTCGGTGCGGTAGGTGCCGGGTCGGAAGACAGGGAACCGGGATCGGGGAACGGGGAACAGGCTGGCCACGAAAGGTACAAAAAGGCTTGGCGCGGGCTTCGCCCGCAACCCAGAAGCCACGTGGCTGTCCTTCTCCGAACCGCGCCCGTCAGGAAGCGGCGGAGCCGCCGAAGGCGGCGACCACACAGTGCGGCCGCGGACGGCAGCCAAGCAACGTGCGCGCTGTCCCGTGAGCGGGGTAGCGAAGGCGGAACGTCTGTTCTCCGACGGAGCCTCAGCCCCGTCAGGATGGGACTGGGATGCCACTACTCTAACCCCACCTTGCCCCTGCTCTGACCCCATCTCGTCCCACCTCGGGCACGGGTTGGCTTTGTCCGTTGGTGCCCTGCAACCGGTCAGCGGAATGCGAATGAGAAGAGCTGGGCGTTTTTCACGTGGAAGCGGACGGTCACGGGCTTGGCTCGGTACGTTGCGATGATTGATGGGTCGGCGAAGTCTACTTCGTGGCGGAGATTGTCGCCGGCTACCGGCTTGGATGGGGTGGTGCCGGGCAGTGGGTTTCCGGCCGGGTCCAGCAGTTCGACCACGATGGAACCGCCCTGTTTCGTGGCGGCGTTCAGTTCCAGGGTCTGGCCGGAGTAGGTGATGGGGATCGTGGTCAGGGTGCCGCCTTCGGCTTGGGCATCGGCCGAGACGAAGCGGTCGAGCTTCCAGATGGCCAGGCCGATGCTGCCGGTGTACTTGCTCTTGCGACCGGTGTTCTCGCTGCGGTAGAGGCACGGCGTGCCGTGCAGGTAGTTCGAGCCTCCGTAGTAGAGCCACACCTCGTCACCCACGCGCAGGGCGCGAGACTGGGTCGTGAAGAAGCCGCAATCCCATTCACCGACCTTGCCGCGGGGGACGACAGGGACGCGGAACGGGCGCTTCCATGTGGTCAGGTCGCGCGAGACGGCGAGTTGCAGCTCGCCCGGTCCTTCGTGGTTGCCGTAGCGGGCGTTGTTGTTGATGGTGAAGACCCACGGGAACGCGAGCGTGCAGCTCTCGGCCGGGTAGGCGCCGATGCCGTAGAACTCGGTGCGCATCAGCTTGGGGTCGTCCGGACGGTCGAGCAACGGGCGCACCTGCTCGATGCGAGCAAGTGATCCGGCGTCGTCGCGGAGGTCGGGGGCGAACGCGAGCCGCGGCTCGGTCCAGGTGAGGGAGTCGGTGCTGGTGGTTACGCCGAAGCAGCGGCGCACGTGGCCCCGGACCTTGGTGTTAAGCTTGGGGAACGCGACGTAGAGCTTGCGCGACTCGTCGTAGTAGCCGGTGATGACGTCGCTGGATCGGCAGATCGGTTTCTCGCTGAGCTGCGTCCAGTTCAGACCGTCGGGCGAGGTCAGGACGTGCGGTCCGTGCGGCTTGCTCTGGCGCCAGGCGATCATCTTGTAGCGTCGCGCTGCGTCGGTCTCGGCGGTGTCTTTGATGATGCTGGCCAGCAGGTAGCCGTTGGCTACGCCGTTGTGCTTGCCGCCGCGGCGGGACTTGATCGTGCCGATCTGCGGCTTGGTCCATGCGACGCCGTCGGGGCTCGTGGCGTAGAGCACGGCATAGTCGGGGAAGTCCGCGGGCGACTCGCCGAGGTACCACATCTTGAAGCGCTTCTCTTGCGCGTCGTAGATCACGTTGCCGTAGATCTCGAGACGCCAGCCTTCCCAGGGCTGCTCGGCCTTCACGAGCGGGTTGGCCGGGTGCTTCCGGGCCGGGTGCAATGTGAACGCCACGCCCTCGGCGGAGCGGACCAGGACGCGGTCGACGAAGAGCTGAGCTCGGTCGCCGACATCGAACGGAGAGTCGCCGGCCCGGGCGGAGGCGGCGAGCAGTCCCGCTACGCATGGCAGCAGGATGGCTCGTTTCGTGTTCATGGCCGCATTGCACCCGAACCGGCAGCCAGTCGCAACCCGGTGCATCAAAGAAGAGGGGAGGAGCAATCAGAGTCTGTGCCTTGGTGTCTCAGGGAAGTGAGAAGTGAGAAGGGTGCGAATGTGTGAAGAGCGCGGGGCGTTTGGCGGTGACTCGAAGGTGAGCGTGCCGATTGCGGTCTGTTGACCCTCACCCGCGTCCCGAGCGCAGGCGAGCGGGTTTCACACGCATTCAAGTGGACCCCGCGCTTGCGTTTGGGGCTCGGATCAGCGAACGCCTCCACGGGGCGCGCCTCGGGAGGCGACGGTCGTTGGGGTTACGCGACTACGGTTCGGCGTCGGCGCAGGAGCACGCGGCCTGCTATGAGAATCCCGCCGGCGAACAGAACCACGGCCCGCTTGGATAGTGCGGGAATCATGTGGCGGAAAGGCGGGGCGGCCAGGTCGCCGCGACCGGCGTTGTATCCAGGGATGATGTCCGGGTGCAACAGCGACCGTGCGAAGCCGCTGCCGGAATCGTAGGCAAAGATATCGTCGTCCTGAGTAACGTCGTACGTGAACAGCGTCTGGGAATCGCTCGCATTCGGGGAGAGCGCCAGACCCGCGAGGGAAACCGTGAAGCCGTCCGGTCCGGGCACGGCGTCGGTGTGCAGGAGCTGCAGCGCACCAGTGGAAGTGTCGAGAGCATAGAAGCTGTTCACGTCAGAGACGATGAACGGGCCATAAGGCCGCTGGGCGATGTCGCTCAGTGTGGTCAGGCCGAAAGGGCTACCGCCCAGCGTAAGCGGCCCGGGGGAGCCGAGAACGGCACCGGTGTCCGGGTCGATCTCCAGCAGTTCGCTGCTTGCCGCGTC
The DNA here is from genome assembly GCA_964391465.1 of uncultured Planctomycetales bacterium. Classification (GTDB taxonomy): domain Bacteria; phylum Planctomycetota; class Phycisphaerae; order UBA1845; family CAYMME01; genus CAYMME01. The sequence goes on along the minus strand of CAYMME010000346.1, from coordinate 596 downwards.
GAGCACGCGCAGCCGGCCGAGGCTGTCAAAGACCGCGCCGCGAATGTCGCGTCCGACAAGCTGTGGCCCGATCGACGTGGCCACCGCAGTGCTCGTATCGATGCGGAGCAGTTGCGAGGCTGAGCCATCGAACACCTCGAAGCCGTACAACTCGCCGTCGGCGTTCATCGCGAGGCCGTCCACGTCGAGGTTCGACCCACTGCGGGTCACAAAGCCGATCGTGAAGAACCCGCCACCCTCGACGAATCGGAACAGTGTGGTCGGTGGGTCTGAGGCTGGGTCATGTGATTTCACGCCCCATACATCTGCCTCCACGACCGGTGCAAGCAACGCAGTCACGACCAGGCAAACCATGGAGACGCGGCCACCCCAGCCATGGCTTGCGGGTTGGGTCTGGACCGGAACGGTCAGAGAATTCACGATAGCCCCTCCTCACCTTTTCTCATGGGGCATGTCGGACGTCGCCACGGACGCACGCACAAGCAATCATACCGAATGTCAGCACGGCGTATCAACGTCGATTTGTAGATGCACGTGCTCGAGGGTGCATCTCATGAATCGTGGCACCACCACACGTGATGGGTGCCACTGGCGGC
>CAYMME010000345.1:0-10362 GCA_964391465.1 uncultured Planctomycetales bacterium | reverse complement strand
CCCACCGCTTCATCGGAAGCGCGTCCAATAGCTCGCCCATGCGCTTCGTGCGGCCGGCTCGGCGCCGGTTGCTCATCGCCCACCGAAGTTGGCTTTCGTCCACGCTGCCCAAGCCTCACTACGACAGACTCACCGGCATGATGACATAGAGGAAGCCCCGGCCCGCACGCAGCACGCCCGGGCGTCCGGAGTCCTTCAGGTCCAACGATACCTCATCCGTCCCGACCACCGCGAGCGCGTCCAGCAGGTAGGTCGGGTTGAACCCTATCTCCATTGCCTGACTTGTGTACGTGATCGGCATCCGCACCGTCGCTTCCCCCTGCTCGGGTGCCCGGCTTGACAGAACCAACTCGCCTTCCGTGAACGCCAGCCGAATCCCTTTCGAATCCTCGTTTGTAAGCAGGGCGGCGCGGCGCACGGCGCTGCTTAGCTCCTCCGGTGCGATCGCGACCTTGATGTCACAATCCGCGGGCACGACGTCCTCGTACCGTGGGAAGTTACCCTCGACCAGCACCGACGACAGGTGGGCCCCACCGACTCGCATCAGAAACTGGTTCTCCGTGACTCGCACACTCACCGGCTGATCTGCCTCTCCAAGCAGCCGCTCGGCTACCCGCATCGTGCGCACCGGCAGAATCGCCCGCATCCCTTCACCAACACTCTTCTCCACCGTTGCTACTGCTACCGCCAGGCGGCGCCCGTCGGTGCCGACCAGCTTCAGCTCCTTTGCCTGTTTCTCCCACAGCAGCCCGTTGATGGCATAGCGAGTATTCTCTTTGGCGGCCGCGTATACGGTGCGAGCAATCACTTCGCGAAGCGCAGCCGCCGTGATCTCGAGATCACCGTCGCCCTCAAGCGTCGCTACCGGCGGAAACTCTGCCGGGTCCTGGCAGTAGACCTCAAAGTGGCTGTCCGACCCACGGATGTGGCAGCGATCCTCCGAGGACTCGAACGCTAGTGTGTCATCCGACGAGGTCCGGACAATCATAGCCAGCTTCGCCGATGGCAACAGCACTTCCCCGCTGTCGGTCACTTCCGCTTGCGAGACTGTCTGCTGAACGCCAATCGATCGATCGGTAGCCGTCAGTACAACACCATCCGCCACGGCCTGAACGCGCACCGATTGCAGAACGGGTTGTGGTGTCCTGCTTGGAACCACCGCTCCCACAACCCCCAGCGCCGCGTCCAGCGCCGCACGATCAACTGTTGCTTTCATCAGTCCGGGCTCCTGCTTGGATTGCGACCGACAAGTACTTGGCGGCAGGTGACTCTATAGTTCTGGTTCTTTAACTCCTACAGTCATACCTATCAGGTCCTGTGTGTTGTGTGCGTTGTTCCTGGTCGGTAACTGGTAAACACCGTAGCCTCCGAAGCTTCCGATGAACGTGGACGTGGCAGGCTTGGACCGCGCAGGTGTGCGTAGTGGTGGTCCGAACCCTCAGACGCCCGGGCACGGCTGCGTGGCGGTCGGCCTCTGTTGGTACCGACCGGCCAGCGCATCAGTGGCTGACACATTCTACTGACAAGTTGCTCACAACGCACGGGCATTCATCTGCGTCTCAAGGTGTTGGCAATCTCGGTCAGAGAGCGCTCGAGCTCTTCGCTGCCCTGTCGCTGGTTGGCGATGGTGCGGCTGGCGTGCAGGACGGTGGTGTGGTCGCGGCCGCCCAGCGAGTTACCGATTTCTTCGAGGCTCAGGGACGTCAATTGGCGGGCCAGATACATGCAGACCTGTCGGGGTAGGGCGATCGAGCGGCTGCGCTTGCGGCCTCGAAGTTCCGAGGCTTTGACGTGATAGTGTGATGTGACGTGGTCGACGATGTCCTCCAGAGAAATGCGGCGGCTGGGCTGCACGGGGCTGTCGTCGAGGGCCTCGGCGGATATGGTGAGGTCGATGCGGCCGCCGTGCTCCTGGCTCAGGGCGTGGACTCGTAGCAGGGCGCCCTCGAGTTCACGGGTGTTCGCCTGCACCTTCGATGCAATGTGCTCGGTCACGTCCTCCGGGAGTTCGATGCACTTCAGCTTGGCCTTCATCCGGAGGATGGCCATTCGTGTTTCCAGGCAGGGAGGGTCAATTCGGGTGACCAAGCCCCAGTTGAAGCGGCTGACCAGCCGCTCCTCGAGGCTGGGGATCTCGCGCGGAGCACTGTCGGAGGTGAGAATGAGCTGCTTGCGGCTCTGATACAGGGTGTTGAACGTGTGGAAGAACTCTTCCTGGCTGCGCTCGCGTGCCGCCAGCATCTGGATGTCGTCGATGGCCAGGACGTCGACGTGGCGGTAGCGAAAGCGGAAGCGGTGGAGAGCGCCGCACTCGACTGCCTTGAAGAAGTGGTTAGCGAAGGCCTCACAGGAAAGGTAAAGCACGTTGTGGGCCAGCTGGGCGTGCCGGAGCTTGTGGCAGACGGCCTGAAGTAGGTGGCTCTTACCGAGGCCGACGTCACCATGAATGAAGAGCGGGTTGTAAGTTTGGCCGGGCGAGTCACTTATGGCGACGCTTGCGGCGTGGGCCATCCGGTTGCAGGGGCCGGTCACGAAGTGCTCGAACTGGTAGTCGGGGTTGAGCTGCAGCTCGGCCTCTGATTCGTCAAACTCGATGGCCGCAAGCGGTGGGATCCCGGCGCCCAGGGTGAAAGCGACCGTGACCAAGCGGCCGGTGGCGGCCTGGGCGGCCTCCACGAATGCCGGGCGGCAGGTCTCCGTGAGGTACCGCTGCTGCGTAGCGTCGGCTGCCGTGACCTCGAGGACTCCGTTGGTCAGGCCCGCGGGCTGCAGCCGGTCGAACCACTCGCGCACGAGCGAGTGGTGGTGGACGCGCACGTAGTCAAGCGTTCGTGCCCAAGTATTGTCGCTCACCGGGGGCATAGCCACACAGCTCAGAGGCGCCAGGGTCACCTGTCTTCAGGACACACGGGGAGTACCAGCGGGATCCACCGGACAAGCCGGCTCGTGGGGTGGGGGTGAGCAGGAGCCCCAACCCGCCGCCGTCCTTGAGGCACGCCGCTCCAGCACGTGGGATGATAACCGAAACGGCGCACGTAGCCAGCAAATTCGCGGGGCTGCACACCGCAGGTGGCCCGGCGGAGATGAGGCTGGTGCCCAGCCGCCGGGAGCTTGGAGGTCCACGGCAGTTGGCGGTTGGTGGTTGCGGGATCTGGTTGGGCGCGTAAGATAGCCGCCCATGGCAGGGAACTCGACCGGCCAGAAGTCGTCCGGTAGTGCAGCGGCCTTCGAGGCGGCTGCGCGGCTGCTGCCTGCGGGTGTGAACTCACCCGTGCGGGCGTTCCGGGCGGTCGGGGGCACACCTCCGTTCATCGCCAGGGGAAAAGGTGCAGTCCTTACCGATGTCGACGGCAACGAGTATATCGACTACGTGGGGTCGTGGGGTCCGCTGATCCTCGGTCACGCTGATGAGCGGGTGGTCGCGGCAGTCACGAAGGCGGTGTCGAAGGGAGCGTCTTTCGGGGCACCGACCACGCTGGAGACGCGCCTGGCCGAACTCGTCGTGGAGGCCGTACCGTCGGTCGAGATGGTGCGCTTCGTCAACTCGGGGACGGAAGCCACGATGAGCGCGATCCGGCTGGCCCGGGGCTTCACCGGGCGCGACGCCGTCGTCAAGCTGGACGGCGGGTACCACGGTCATGTCGACGCGCTGCTGGTAGCGGCCGGGTCCGGAGCGATGACGTTCGGCACGCCGTCGTCGCCGGGCGTGCCGAAGGCCGTAACCGAGTCCACGTTGATGATCCCCTACAACAATCTTGAGGCAGCCACGCGGCTGTTTCAGGATCAAGGCGCGCGCATCGCCGCCCTGATCGTCGAGCCGGTGGCAGGCAACATGGGCTGCGTGCCGCCCGCCGCAGGCTATCTGGCGGGCCTGCGGACACTGTGCGACGCCCACGGGGCCCTGCTGATCTTCGATGAGGTGATGACCGGCTTTCGGGTCGGGCGTGGCGGAGCTCAGGCCCTCTACGGCGTGACCCCGGACCTGACTTGCCTCGGGAAGGTGATCGGCGGCGGGTTGCCGGTGGGTGCATATGGCGGTCGGCGCGACATCATGGGCCACATCTCGCCGCTGGGGCCGGTCTACCAGGCGGGGACGCTTTCCGGGAACCCGCTGGCGATGTCGGCGGGGATTGCCACGCTGGAAGCCCTTGCCGACCCGGACGTGTACGAGACGCTGGAGGCATCGAGCGCCCGGCTGGCCGACGGCTTGGCCGCCGCGACGAACGAGGCGGGCGTAGCGACGTACCAAACACGCGTGGGGTCGATGTCGGGGTTGTTTTTCGCGGCCGAGCCGGTTGTCGACTACGAGTCGGCCGCAAAGTGCGACACGGATGCGTACGCCAAGTTCTTCCACGCGATGCTGCGGCGCGGGGTGTATCTGGCCCCATCGCAGTTCGAATGCGCGTTCGTCTCGCTCGCCCATACGGACGAGCAGATCGACGCGACCATCACCGCGGCTCGCGAGGCCTTCACGGAGGTAGCGTAGCAAACCGTGGCCAAGAAACTGGCCCTGGAAGAGCCACGACACATCGAGACCGGGGTCGAGGAGCACATGGCGTCGTTGAAGACGATCCGCGGCGCCAAGCGTCTGTTCGCTCTGCTGGTGTGGATCGCGGTTCTGACGCAGGCGCTCTTCTACGCGGGGGGTCGTTTCGCGGGACTCCTCGACGCACCGGGCTCACCGAAGCGTGCGGCGGCGAGCGCCCCGGCCGCTGCGACGGCACCGGCATCGCAACCGGTTGACCTGCTCGACCGTGCTCGCGCCTACCGCTCCCAGATTCGGACCGCAGCTTCCGTTGCTTTCCCGGTCTGCCGGCTCGTCGGCACTGCGGCCGCCATGCTGCTGGCGACGGCGATGTTCCTGGCAATCCTGGTGTCGTTGGCCGGGCGACTCGGCGGGGCGAGGTCCATGATCATCGGTTTCTTCCACACCCTCGTGCTGATTCTTCTGCTGTGCCCGTGGGATCAGTGGCTCGAGCTCGAGGGCGTGCCCATGCACGGCGCGCTGTACCAGTTCGCCGACGTCGACGCGGCGCTGGCTCGGCCGTTGACGACGCAGGTCGACCGGGTGAGCGAGTACCTTCAGTTCCTTGGCCTGCCCGCGGTGGCCCTCGTGGTGCTCATTGCGGTCCTGATCCGTTTTCACCGCGGCTTCATGTTCGCCCTCGAACGCGTCGACCCCGAGCTGCGGGTCCGTCTGATCTGACCCACCCGGCGAGTCCACCATGACCTTTACGCGAATCGCGCTCGTCGTGCTGCTGGTCCTGGCGCTGACCGGTGCGGTGCTGAGTTATGCTCTGCTGTTGCGCGGCGCGAATCCGGGCCAGGACACGGGCTGGGCATCCCGCGCGTGCGGCGGTGCGGATGAGTACGCATGTGACCGTGTGCTTCAGAGCCGCTATGCGGTGATCGGCAAGTATCCGTCGGCCCTGGTGGGGCTGATGTACTTCGTGTTTCTCGGCGTGTGGTACCTGACGGTCGGGCGGCCGAACCACACTGGGCGTTACTGGCATCTCGTGCCTCTGGTCGTTGGCGCCGTCGGCTCAGCGGGCTCGGTCTACTTCACGTACGTCATGATGTCGGTGCTGCGCACGGTGTGCCCGCTGTGCCTGGCCACGCACGTGGTCAACTGGGTGATGCTTGCCGTGGGCCTGGCCCTCTGGCCGCGGCAGGCGAAGCAGCCGACGTCGCCGACCGCGGGCATACGCCCACCCGCACCGGCCGCGACACCGCACTGGCGATACGCAGTGGTGTCGTTGGCGCTCAGTCTCGCGGCCGCTCAGTTGATGAACGCTTGGTACGGGCGCGCGTTCTGGGCCCACCGGTACCGCCTGGCCGAGCACGAGCTGCGGCGGATCGGGTCGGACCCGGAACTGATTCGGATGCGGTTCGAGCGACAGGCGGTGCAGCAATTCAACATCCGGCCCGACGATCCGGTGCGCGGGCCGGCGGACGCGGCCCACACGGTCGTGGTGTTCAGCGACTTCCAGTGCCGGCAGTGCAAAGATTTCGCGGACTTCTTCCGGAAGACGGTCGAGGCGGACGAAACGGTCAGCGTACGCGTGGTCTTCAAGCACTACCCCATGAACCGCACCTGCAACAAGGAGGCGCGGACGACGCTGCATGCCTACGCCTGTGACGCGGCCCGCGCCGCGGAGGCCGCCCGCCGCATCGGTGGCAACGAGGCCTTCTGGCGGATGCACGACCTGTTGTTCCGCCGGCAGCGCCAACTCGACCTCGGCCGGTACCGTGAGCTCGCGGCAGGTGCCAACGTCGACGCCGAAGCGCTCATCGAGAAGATGGACGACCCGGACGTGCAGAGCTGGATCGCGGGCGACACGCTCCAGGCCCGACTCGTCGGCGTCAAGAGCACCCCCGCCGTCTTCCTCGACGGGCGCTACGTCGAACGTTGGGGCAGCGAAGCGTTCTGGAAGACCGCCCTCAGCCCAGCCCCCGCAACGCAACCCAAGCAAGTAGTGGATGAGCGATGAAGGATGAGCGATGAGGAACGGCGGCCGACGCGCCTCGGTGATCCGTTCGCACCTCCTCACCTTCTTACCATCCCACCCTCCTACCTTCCCACTTTCTCACCTATTCGCCTGTCGTGACGGGCGTGGGCAACCGACAGGCACACGAAACACCATCCGTCGCCCCCCTTCGCAGACCGCGTTCCACTGGAAACGGTCGCCGATTCCCTCGGCCGACACCAACCCGTCCGAGCCCCGAGCGCAAGCGAGCGGGTCAAGAGAATCGCGGATTGGGGCTCCGCAGTGCGTTCTCACCTGCTCTCGCGGTCACCGGCCCCGACATTACACTTGTGCAAACACAGCGATCGGCTTAAGCTAATTGCTGATCGCTTGGTCTGCGATCTGCGCATCCTTTCTTTGTCCGTGATGAGTTCGGTACGGCAGGTCTATGGGGGGAGGAGGACGTCGAATGGCCGAGACGCAAGGCGGGCGACATGTGATCTTCTGCCCCGAATGTGGGGCGAAATTGGGTCTTCCCCCGGGCAGCGAGGGGCGGCGGGTCAAGTGTCCGAAGTGCGCGCATCGATTCGAGGTCCCGGAGCCCGGCGCGGAGGCCCAGCCGGAAGCGGATCCGGATCCGGAGTCGCTCTTCCAGGAACTGGCGACGGGCGCGCCAGTGGCCTCGGCGCCGTCGCTCCAGGCGGCAACGCCGTGTCCGCAGTGTTCGGCCCCGCTCGCCGCCGGCATACGGAAATGCCCGTCGTGCGGTCACGACCTCCACGCCAAGCAGCGGACGCGGTGCGGGCAGGGGCGCAGAAGACCGGCCGGTTCGGCCTGGCCGTGGTCGTGAGCCTGGGCGGTGCGCTGCTGGGCGGACTGATCTGGGCCGGCGCCGCAGCGGCCACCGACTACGAGGTGGGGATCATGGCCTGGGCCGTCGGCGTCCTGGCCGGCCTCGGCGTGGTGGTGACCACCAGCGACCGAAGCCAGAGGCTCGGCCTCGCCGCGGCGGGAATGGCCGTGCTCGGATTGCTCGTGGGCAAGTTGCTGATCGTGCCGTGGGTCCTCGCCCCGGCGATCGAGAAGGAACTGCTGGCGGTGCAGGACATCCCCGCCGAGATTCTGAGCGAGATGACGGGGGATCCGGATGCCCTACGGGGTATTGCCCTCGACACGCTGCACCGCGAGGAGCGGATGGATCCGCGCGTATACGAGTGGCTGACCGACGGCGACGAGGACAGCGAGCCGCCCGGGGACCTGGCGGGGAAGATAGACGAGGCGGAAGCACAAGCCGAGGCGATGATCGCGAAGTGGTCACCGCGCGAGAAAGACGCGGCGGCACGGCGGTTCCTGCGGAGCAGCGCGGCCGAACTGGCCGAGGCCATCACGACTGAAGCCTCGCTGACCGAGCGGATTGGGCTCACCCTCTCGTTCCACGACATCATCTGGTTCTTCCTCGCCGTCGGCACCGCATACAAGATCGGTGTCGGGGGCACGTCGGAGGACTAGACCCGCGAACCACCCAAGCCAGTGCGCATCTGAGACGCGACCGCAAGGGAGCGTGCAAGCGATTGCGCGTCCGTGGCGATGGGTCCCGCCCAAACCACGGTGAACCGGCTACGGCGTGCGTAAGTGGGTGCCCCATCCTTGGTACGCCGAAGGCGTGACAATGGTGGGGAATTGATCCGAAGGGAATGGTCTCCGTCCCCCACCCTTCGCAAACTGCCGCGAAGGATGGGGCACCCGCATCTGAGACGCGACCGTAAGGGAGCGTGCCCGCCGGAGGCGGGACGGTTGCGGCGTGATGCTCACGCACCGCGCACCTGGTTCACCGTGGTTTGGGCGGGACCCATCGCCACGGGTGTCTGCTCGCTCGCACGCTCCCTGACGGTCGCGTCTCGGTTGCATGCCGCTGGACGGGCAGACGCGCGGTGGGTTAGCCTTCGGTCGGGTGCGCTGTGTCGCTGCCCTGTAGCCCCAAGGGAGAACATGCGTTGAGTCACTGCTCGCATCGCGTTCGTCGATCGGTCGCTACGGGGCTTCCCGTCGCGGTACTCGCGTTTGCTTCGGCCGGACCGGCATGGGGGCAGGGCGAACCGTCGCCGACGTACCTCGCCGACATGTCGCGATGCCGGCCGGCGTCGGCGCTGTCGAAGAAGATGGAGCCGAGCAAGTGGCGGCTGATCGCGTACGAGTCGGAAACGGTCAGCGGCACGATGATCGCGGCCGCCTCGTTCATCGACGCTCCCGAGGTCACGCTGCCGCTGAACGCGTCCGGTTGGCACACGATCCGGTTGGGCTACTGGAACCCCGAGTTCGCCTACGACGGCACGCCCGTCCTGAAGGTCAAGCTCAGCGGCGACGCGGCCTTCCGGCAAATCCACGCCGGGGGCAGCCCCGACTCGCAGCGGGCGACGTACCTGCGCGACGTTCACTTCCGCACCGCGGACCTGACCGGCCGGGACCTGGTCATTGCCAAACCGAACGGGCCGATGGGGCGCAGCGCCTACCTCGCCTACGTGAAACTGATCCCGCTCACGCCCGAGCAGGTGAAACACGTCGTCGCGGACCGCCGCCGAACCGACACGCGGAACCTCGTGGCCACCATCGACGGGGCGAGCTACTTCCACTTCAGCGAGTGCCGCCGACCCGAGCACGTGCTCGAGCAAATCGAACTCTACCGGCACTCCGACGTCGGCAAGGTGCTCTGGGCGGTCAACTACGGCAATTGGACCAACTACCCCACCGAGGTCGCCGGCGCCGCCTTCGTGGGCGGCCACCACAGTCGCGCGCGACTGGTTACCGGTTCCGGAGCCAACGCGTACATCCGCGGCGAGAAGCAGAACCACGAGTCGCTGAAGGCGTTCGCGGCCAAGGGCATCATTCCGCAGGCCGTGGCCGCGAAGCATGCTCACACCATGGGCCTGAAGTTCGACATCATGTTCCGGCTCGGCATTCTGGGCGGCGGCATGCTGCGCTTGGACGGTGACAACTACGTCTCACGGCACCCCGAGTTTCGACAGGTGCTGCGCGACGGGACGGTCATCGACAAGGCCAGCTATGCATTCGAGCCGGTGCAGGACTTCATGCTGTCGATCATCCGCGAAGCGACGAGCAAGATCGACGCCGACGGCATCAACCTGTGCTTCGTTCGCGGGCCGCACTTCCTGCTCTATGAGCAGCCGATCGTCGACGCCTTCCGGGCCGAGCACGGAGACGACGCGCGCTCCGTGGACCCGGCCGACCCCCGCCTCCAGAAGATCCGCGCCGACCTGATGACGCGGTTCGTGCAGAAGGCGCGCGGCGTGCTCGACGAGATCGGCCGCGAGAAGAACAAGCGCCTCGAGCTTTCCGTATGGGTCTGGCCGAGCAAGCAGAACGTCTGGCTCGGGAGCACGCCGCTCGCGGAGGGCCTCGACGTGAAGCGGTGGATCCGCGACGGACTGCTCGACAGCGTGATCTGCCAGGAGGGGATCGACGCGGACTACGTGCAACTGGGTCGCGACGCCGGCTGCCGGTTCGTGCTCTATACCGGCTACCGAGGTGACAAGGCGATGAGCCCGAAGTCGGTGACCAGCGCCTACGAGGCCGGTGTCGACGCGTTTGCGTACTGGGACATCGACGCCGCCCAGATCTTCCCGCGGCACTGGGACTGGCTCCGCCGCATCGGCCACCGCAAGGAGATGGCCGACTGGCCCAGCCACGACCCCGGCACCCCCCTCGTCCGCCTGAAGAAGGTGGCCAACGTGAACGTAGAGAAGGGCCTCGCCGACGCCGTCTACTCCGGTGGTTGAGGCAGTGTCTCAGAGTTGGCGAGGCGTATCTGATCCGAACCGCGACCGTCAGGGAGCGGCCGCGGCAAGGCGAAGCATTGCCGCTCCCTGACGGTCGCGGT
>CAYMME010000344.1:0-10368 GCA_964391465.1 uncultured Planctomycetales bacterium | reverse complement strand
GCGACGCGGAGAGCACATCGGTGTCCCCGTCGCCGTCCACGTCCGCCGCGAAGACAGACACCGCCTCGTCCGCTGCGGTTGAGATGACGTGCTCGGTGAAGGACGGGGGCGAAGCGCCGTCGCTCTCGTACCACGCGATCTTGTCGTCATCGTACGACGCGGAGAGCACGTCGGTGTCGCCGTCGCCGTCCACGTCCGCCGCAAAGACGGAGGTGGCCCTGTCGGCCGCGGTCGAGATGACCCGCTCGGTGAAGCCCGGCGGCGAACCGCCGTCGCTCTCGTACCACGCGATCGTGTCGTCAACGGCCGACGCGGAGACCACGTCCATGTGTGCGTCGTTGTTCACCTTCGCCGCGAAGACGGACACGGCGCCGTCGGCTGCGGTCGAGATGTCCCGCTCGGTGAAGTCCGGCGGCGAACCGCCGTCGCTCTCGTACCACGCGATCTTGTCGTCATTGTAGGACGCGGAGAGCACGTCGGTGTCCCCGTCACCGTCCACGTCCGCCGCGAAGACGGACCGGGCCTCGTCGGCCGCGGTGGAGATGACCCGCTCGGTGAAGCTCGGCGGCGAGCCGCCGTCGTTCTCATACCACGCGATCTTGTCGTCCCAGACCGACGCGGAGAGCACGTCGGTGTCCCCGTCGCCGTCCACGTCCGCCCCGAAAACGGAGACGGCCATGTTGGCCGCGGTTGAGATGACCTGCTGTGGGCCGAACGGCACGTCCGCCGCCCGGGCCGGCGACCACAGCCCCGCCATCGCCGTCACGACCGTCGCCACGACCAGCCGCTGCATCGAACGAAGGGATGTTGCCATGCTCCTTTGACCTCCTCGTTGCCGGCGCCGTAGACCGGCGGCGCAATGTGATGGGGGACCCAGGGACCGAAACCCTAGGCGATTGCGATGTCGAAGAGAGAAGTCTCGGGGCCCCCTCCGCCTCACCAAGCATGCAGTATACCGCTCCCCCACCTCGCCGCCAATGGTTCACCCCGCGCGGACGACGGCCAGGCGCTTGCCGCGTTTCGCATCCGCTGCATACGCGCTCCCCGCGCGGGCTGCGCCCGCGAAAACAGGAGAGCAGTAGAGCAGGTGAGCGCGTGAGCGGAAATCGAGGGAGCGGGGGCTACGGGCGGGCGTCGAGCGTGACGCCGTAGATGGTTCGTACGGTGTCGGCGAACCGTTCGGGGAGAGCGGCGCCGCCGCCGGCGGGGTTGCGCTTGCTCTCCGCCGGGCAAGTGTCGGGGTCGGGTCGGGACGCGGTGCGGTAGTCGCTGTAGGCCTTGGCCAGCTTGGTCAGGTCGGCGACGGACAGCCGGTGCCTGGCCTTGTCGAGGGCTTCGATGAGGCTGGCGACGAGCATCAGGTGGGCGGTTCGGAACCAGCGATCCTCCTGCTCGGGCGGGATGTGGCCGACGAAGTGGTGGACGATCTCACCGATCCGACCCAGTCGAACACGCCACGTCACGAGGCGAGTGTAGCGCCGGAACGTGGCTCGGGTGATGTCGTGTTCGGACAACCTGAAGTGCTTGTGGATAGCGTCGATGTCCGTGCAGCCTTCGGGGCGATGGACGATCGCGTTGTCGACCGCAGTGCGAAGGTCGCGGGGGAGGTCGTCGAGAGATTTGAATGAGATCGGCTGCGGTGGCGTCTTCGATCGAGGGGCGGTTGTGCGCCTGGATGGCTTGGTCGTGGTTCGGTTGGTGGATCGTTTGGCTGGCATGAGGCTGTGGTTCCGTACTTGAAGCGGATCGCACGATGGAATGATGCCGGCGGTGCCGGCATCCACGCTCCCTTACGGTCGCGTCTCGGATCGGTGATGGTCGCTTTCGAATGCCAACGACGGCTTGTGCGCGCAAGTACCGCGCGATGCGTTCTCGTCGGTGCCGCCGATGGCGGCACATGCCGCTCCCTTACGGTCGCGGTTCGGATCCGTAGCGACCTGTGCCATGTTGTTGGACGTCATACGTCGAGCGCGTGGTCTTGGACGCATTGGTCGGCTATCTCTACGCCGGCCGGGGTGAGCCGGAACCATCGCTTGCGCCAGCGGGTGAACTTCGGCTCGCTTTCGGTGTCGGTGTGGACCCGCAGGAGGTACCCCTTCTCGGTCAGGTAGGCGAGGTCCTTGCGGAAGTGATCCCACTCGAGGGTCGGGAAGACCGAGAGCAGCGAGCGCAGGAGTTGGTCGGCCTGCAAGGCGGCGGGGTAGAGCATTTTCAGGGCGACGAGGATCTCGCGCCGGACACGCTTGATGTGTTGCGCCGTCGTTGGTGTCGGCATCATCATGCTCCGCAAGAGGTCTGCCGCGTGCGTGAGTCGTCTTCGGTACGCGCACCGCCGACGGGATGGGCCGTCGCTCGCGTTTCGGCGAGTTGCCGGGTGAGCGTGACCAGGGCATCGGTGGCGCGGGCGAATTGCGCGGCCAGGGCGTGTGAGTTTTCGATCTCGGCCTGGACGCGGGCCGTCATCTCCGTCAGGTGATCGAGCTGGCGCCGGGCGTGAAGCGACTCGCGCAGCCATTCTTCCTTCGTGGTGTAGTCGCGTTCGAACTCGCTGATGTTGTAGGTGAGGTCGCGAATCGAGCCCTCGATCGCGTCGATGCGTTGGAGCGTGTCGGCATACCGCGTGGCCTGGTGATCTCGAATGGCCCGCAGGTAGAACGTGACGACGGTCAGCGGCACTCCGACGAGCGGAGCAAGAATCGCGACCAGGACGGACAGCGTGCTGAAGTCAATGGCGGTGGGCAACGCGGCGATCACGATCAGGCACCTCCCGTATGTGCAACGTCCGGAGCCACCAGGGGCTCGTCTCGGCCGGCCGGACGCGAGCGACTCCTTCGCTACCCATAGAACGTGAATCCCGTCCCGTTTTCGCGACCGTTCAGGTGGGACACCCGTCTTCGAGCACGTCAGACGGCGCGGGCCGTGCGTGCGGCCGCACCGGGCTTCGGACTTCGGGTTTCGTACGACTATCCCGCAGCATCTTGCCGCGACGGCAAGATGCTGTTCGCCCTTCGCTTGACTCCCGTCCGCAGGCCGCACTGCGTGGTCGCCCCCCGGCGGGGGGGCGCCCCGGCCCGCCCCGGGCGGGGGGGGGGGAGGGGGGGGGGGGGGGGCCCCCCCCCCCCCCCCGGGGGGGGTTCGTTTCTGGGGGGCTTGCGGGGCCGGGGGGGGGGGGCCCCCCCCCCCACCGGGGGTTCTTTCGACATTCGTCATTGGGCATTCGTCATTGCCCCCCTGCCCTCTTGGCAGAGGCACGATGGGGCGTTAGAGTTGCCCGCGCATGGTGTGCATGATTTCATGAGCCGATCATCCCAACCATCCGCGGCCGACGAACTGGCCGTCGAGGCCGCCCGCCTCGCGGCCGAGCAGCATTGCGAGGACGTCGTCGTGCTCGACCTTCGCGGGCTGAGCCCGGTGACCGACTTCTTCGTGATCTGCACCGGCACCTCCGACCGCCAGATGCGGGCCGTGGCCGACAGCATCGAGGACCACGCCGAGATGCGCGGGCATACCCGGCTCGGCCGGGCCGGGTACGACACCGCCCAATGGGTGCTGCTCGACTTCGTCGACGTGGTCGTCCATCTGTTCGACGCCGAGCGCCGCAGCTACTACGACCTGGAGATGCTGTGGGGAGACGCGAAGCGCATCGAATGGAACACAACCGGCCCGGGCAGCGAAAGCTGAGGCCGGAACGCTCCCGCCAGTACTGCCGTGCCCCTCATTCCGCGATTCTCTTGCCGGGTCGATGTGACAACGCAGTGACCTGCAAACGCGGCTCTCGCCCCCCCCCAGTACCGTCTTCGCGCACCCCTTCGAGCAGGTGTGCTTTTTCCGGCGTGCGAGCGGAACCCGGCGCTGGCGGCAAGGTTTAACCTTCAGGCGGCTATGGACTCGATGCAAGAATCCACGCGCAGGGTACGGGAGGCCTTATATGACACTACCAATTAGAAAAATAGCTACCACGGCTACAATCTCGTGTCTGGTACTGGCGGCCGGTGCAAGCATGGCCGTGGCCGCCCTGCTCGGAGTGAGCAAGGATCGGTACACCCGCCAGGTGACGTTCGAACTCACTTTCGCAAACGACGATGTGATCTGGCTGGGCGACCCGGCCTCGCCTTCGGCGACCATGTACCCGAAGCCCGGTGCAATGCCCATCGCCACCGACGTATGCGTGGCCACCGTGGCCGAGCGCCAGGCCGCTCCCGCCCGGCGCTACTTTGACGAGGCGCGCGTCGTCGAGGTGGACGGCAAGGAAACCGTTCTCGCCTTCACGAGCAAGCGCGAGAAGAGCATCGGCACCATCGACGCCGACGGGCAGTTCACGCCCAACGCATTCTACAAGGGCAATGCCGCCTTGCTCCCGTCGTGGCCAGCGGATGCGTCACAGCTCAAGTACGACGAGGAGAAGAACGCACTCTACGTCGAAGTGAATGTGCCCGGGCCGGTCGTGACCGAAACGCTGGACTTCCTCCCGCTGACCCTGATCGCTTCGAGAGGGATGCCCGCGGGCGGCACGTTCTCGATCAAGTACGCACCGCCGACGGGCGACGGCATGCATAGCAAGCCCGGAACCGTTGAGTTGCTGCGCCATGGGCGAAAGGACAAGTCCCAGCCGCTGGCCCAGGCCAAGACCCCCCGCGTGTTCCGGGCCGCCGACGTGCAGCTCGGCTCGTACGACAATCAACTGGGGACGTATCTGGCCGAGTCGGTCTACCGGCCCGGCGGCAGCGTGCCGGCCGGGGCCAAGCCCTCCGTGACGGTGAAGGTGCCCGGCGAGTTCACGTGGGTGGTCAACGCCCGGTCTGAGAAACTCGTGTTCACCGGCGGTCCGCCTTTGCGGGAAGAGGACATGAAAGTCGAGCCGCCCCGCATCGAGATCGACGGGGACTTCGACGACTGGCGCAACGTTGCCGGCATCAACGACCCGCGGGGCGACATGGTTCCGTACCTCGAATACGTGCCGGATGTCGACATCCTCCAGTTCAAGGTGGCCCACGACGAGAAGCACATCTACCTGTATGCGCGCGTGGCCGGCCAGGTCGGCCGGTCGCACCCCGCGGGCGGGCGAAGCTACTTCTACGTGTACACCGATGTCGACCGCAACGCGGAAACCGGCTTCCTGCCCACGCGCGACGACGACTGCTACTTCGGCGTCGACATCGGCGACGATTGCGAGGTGCAGTTCGAGTTCGTCAACAACACGTTCCGCAAGAGCTTCTACGGATTCTGCGGCCTGGGCGGCGAGGCGAACGTGCTGAAGCAGCAGGTCGCTCTGGGCAAGAGCCAGTACGCGAAGCTCGATGCCGCAGGTGCCGAGCGTCCCAACTACAAGGTCGAGTACATCTACCGAGAGGGCAAGACCGCGATCACCGCGGACATGAAGGAAGGGTCGAGCGACACGATCACCGTGGCCGTCTCGCCCGACGGGAGCGAAGTCGAAGTCTCTTCGACGTTCGAGGGGTTCCTCGAGGACTCCACGGGCAAGCCCATCGTTCAGTTCGGCCAGTCCATCGATCTTGCCGTCGGGATGGAGTGCGACAGCAAGGCCTACCCGGGCAAGAGTCGCTGGGCCGCTGACAGCACGGCCGCCATCCGCGGCTACACGCTGGCCCGCGAACCCGCACGCACGGCCTCGATCGAGAAGACACGCAAGTAGTCACAGGACAGACACGCTCCGGCCGCTCCCCGACCGGGTCGGCCGGGCGAAGCTGAACCACGCCGCCACAGGGCCCGCCCGCTGAGCTGCGCACAGTCCACGGCGCCATTGCGGCCCGGAGGCTTGCTCGCTGGGCCTGAGATTCTGTCTCAATCCCACTACACTCACGTCGTAGTATTAGTCAGCATCATACTATGTATGAGCACATGCAGCGTAGCTTAAAGTGAAACATTTCACTAACCTAGACCGACGGTGATCGAGCCGGGCTCACAAATCAGGTGCACGAGTGGCTTGGAGCCGGCTTGATCGCCTCGGACGACGGAACAGGAACGCAGCCCATGCAGCTCAGCGAGGTGGACCAGATTCTGGACGGCAAGGGGACCGAACCCTTTGACGTGATGGAGGCGCTTCAGGACATCCAGGAAGCGTATCACTACCTGCCCGAAGAGGCCCTCCATCGCGTATCGGAGGCGTTGTCCGTCCCGCTCATCGAGGTCTTCCGGCTGGTGAACTTCTACAAGGACTTCAGTCTCAAGCCGCGTGGGCGGCACCTGATCACGGTGTGCCTCGGAACCGCCTGCCACGTCCAGGGGGCACCGAGGATCGTCGACGAGGTGCTCGGGCAATTGGATGTCCAGTCGGGCGAGACGACCAAGGATGGGGCATTCACGGTCGAGACGGTGAACTGCGTCGGGGCGTGTGCCCTCGCCCCCGTGCTCATCATGGACGGCAAGTACTACGACAATGTCGTTCCCGCCAAACTTCGGGATCTTCTGGAAACCGTCCGAGCTCAGGATCGCGAGGTGATGGCAAATGCCTAGGCTCGAGAGTCCGGATGCCCTTGTGTCGTTGCATGATGCCCTGAACGGCCAACGCGAAGCCTCGCCGATGTGCGTGACGCTTTCGTCCGGCACGTGCGGGCAAGCGGCGGGCGCGCTGGCGGTCCTGGAAGCGATCAAGGAGTGCCTGAGCAAGAGCGGCTTGGCGGATCAGGTCCGTGTGCGGGTCACGGGATGCCAGGGCTTCTGCCAGCAGGAACCGCTCCTGATCCTCGAACCACTTGACGTGCTCTATTGCCGCGCGAAGCCGGAAGACGTACCGGAGATCGTTTCGGAGTCTCTGGTCAACGGCAAGATCATCGACCGCCTCTTGTTCACTGATTCCGTATCCGGCGAGACCATTCGCACGGAAGGCGACGTTCCGTTCTTCGCCAGGCAGCACCGGGAACTGATCGGCCAGAACCGGTTCATTGATCCGTGTGACATCGGCGATTACATCGCGCGCGAGGGCTTCGCGGGTCTGGCCAAGGCGCTGACGTCCATGAGTTCCGAGGAGGTGATCGAGGAGGTCAAGGCGTCGGGCTTGCGAGGCCGGGGCGGCGGCGGCTATCCCACCGGGCGGAAATGGGAGCAGTGTCACGCGGCAAGCGGCGAAGAACGCTACGTGATCTGCAATGCGGATGAGGGCGACCCCGGGGCCTACATGGACCGCGGGCTTCTGGAGGGTAACCCCCATTCCATCCTCGAAGGGATGATGATCGGTGCGTACGCCATCGGCTCGCGTCAAGGATACGTCTACGTTCGCAATGAGTATCCCTTGGCCGTCGCGCACACTCGTTTGGCGATCGAGCAGGCGAGGGAGATGGGCCTGCTGGGGGAGGGAATCCTCGGCACCGATTTCTGCTTCGACCTCAAAGTGGTTCGCGGGGGCGGGGCGTTTGTTTGCGGCGAGTCGACGGCCCTGATGGCATCGCTGGAGGGCAAGGTCGGAGAACCTCGGGCCAAGGACATCCACACGGTCGAGAAGGGCTTCCAAGAGCAACCCACCACGCTGAACAACGTGGAGACGTGGGCCAACGTCCCCAAGATCATCCTGAACGGGTCGGCGTCGTTTGCCGCCAAGGGCACCGACAACAGCAAGGGCACGAAGATCTTCGCCTTGACCGGCCAAGTCAAGAATGCCGGGCTCGTCGAGGTGGACATGGGCACGTCGCTGCGGGAGATCATCTTCGACATCGGCGGCGGGGCCAAGAACGGCCGGCAGATCAAGGCGGTCCAGACGGGCGGCCCCTCCGGCGGCTGCCTCCCGGCGTCCGAGTTCGACCTGCCGGTGGACTTCGACGTCCTGTACGACGCCGGCTCCATGGTCGGGTCCGGCGGGATGATCGTCCTGGACGACTCGTCCTGCATGGTCGACGTGGCCAAGTACTTCCTCAACTTCCTGCAAGACGAGTCGTGCGGCAAGTGCACGCCTTGCCGGATCGGCGTCGGGCGCATGCTGGAGATCGTGACGGATGTAGCGGAGGGGCGCGGCACCGCGGAACAGATCGACCTGTTGGAGGACTTGGCCTGGACGATCTCCGTGGGGTCACTCTGTGCCTTGGGCAAGACGGCACCCTTCCCGGTGCTTTCGACGCTGAAGTACTTCCGGGACGAATACGACGCCCACATTCAGGAGAAACGCTGCCCGGCCGGCGTCTGCCGCGCCTTGATCCGCTTCGTGATCGACAAGGACGCCTGCTCGGAGTGTGGCGAGTGTGCCGAGGCCTGTCCGCACGACGCAATCAACGACGAGGACGGCGAATTCGTAATCAACGACGAGACGTGCCAGAAGTGCGGCATCTGCGAGGATGCGTGTCCCACGGAAGCAATCAGCAAGGTGTGAAGGGTGACCCATGTGCGACATGGTGACCATAACCGTCGATGAGCAGGAGATCGAGGTGCCGGAGGGCACGAACGTCCTTCAGGCGGCGCTCGAGGCGGGGGTCTGCATCCCCAATCTGTGCTACTTGCCGGAACTCGTTCCTACCGGGGCGTGTCGGGTCTGCATGGTCGAACTCGAGCGGAACGGCCGGAAGAAGATGACTGCGTCGTGCACGCTCGAGGCGAAGGACGGCATGGTGATCCACGCCCACTCCGACGACGTGCTTCGAGCAAGACGCAACATCATGGAGCTGCTGCTGGCGGAAGCGCCCGAGTCGGACGTGCTTCAAGCCCTGGCGGAGCGTCTGGAGATCGACGAGGTCCGCTACCCCGAGCGCGAGGAGGACTGCGTGTTGTGCGGCCGGTGCGTGGCCGCGTGTGCCGGGATCGCCAAAACGGGGGCCAAAGGGTTCATCGGCCGTGGCACCAAGCGCCACATCGGATTGCCATTCTACAAGGAGGAGTTTTGCCAGAAGTGCGGGGAGTGTACCGACCGCTGCCCGCTCGATATCCAGCCGCAGTCCCGGAGAGACCCCTGTGGGGTGTGCGGTTCGGAGCTCTCGACGAACGATGAAATCCCGGAGATCTGCGAGGACTGTGTGCTTGCGTAGAGGTGAGCATCCCGTGACGCGGTTCGGAAACCGCCGCCTCATCTCCGAGTTCGACAGAACCATATACGACGGACGCAAGAACAAGACCCAAGCGTAGGAGACCAGAGCATGAATCTACAACAACCGAATGCAAACGATGTGACCGAAACCATGAACCGCTCCGAGAACGTGGCGCCCCAGTCGGGGCTGTGCACGCGGTGCATCGACGGCTGCAAGGGCGGATGCGAGGTTTGGAAGTCCTCGTTCCGCGGCCGGGAAGTCATCTATCCGGGGCCGTTCGGAACCCTGACCGCCGGTGGCGACAAGAACTACCCCGTTGACTACTCGCACCTCAACATCATGGGGTACGCCCTGGGTGCGGAGGGGCTTCCCGACGGAGTGCCCGGCGATCCCGACCACGCGTTCTTCCCCGCGGTGAATACCGAGACCGTGTTCGGCGTCACGAACAAGATCAAGATGAAGGTGCCGGTGTTCACCGGCGCGCTGGGCTCGACCGACATCGCCAAGAACAACTGGGAGCACTTCGCGGTCGGTGCAGCCATCACCGGCATCTCGCTGGTGTGCGGCGAGAACGTTTGCGGAATCGATCCCGCTCTCGAACTCGACGGCAACGGCAAGGTCAAGAACGCACCGGACATGAAGCGGCGCGTAGAGACCTACCGTCGTTTCCGCGAAGCACCGTATGGCGACATCCTGGTTCAGATGAACGTCGAAGACACCAAGTTCGGCGTCGCCGAGTACGTCGTCGGCGAACTGGGGATCGAGACGATGGAGCTCAAGTGGGGCCAGGGGGCCAAGTGCATCGGCGGCGAGATCAAGGTCGACACGCTGGAGCGGGCGCTCGAGTTGCAGAAGCGCGGCTACATCGTGACGCCGGATCCGTCGAACAAGGCGATGCAGGCCGCCTTCAAGGACGGTGCGATCAAGGAGTTCGAGCGCCACTCCCGACTGGGCTTCATCGACCAGGAAGGCTTCATGAACGAGGTCGAGCGGCTGCGCGGTCTGGGGGCCAAGCGGGTCACGCTCAAGACCGGCGCCTACCCGATGCGCGAGCTGGCCATGGCGATCAAGTGGTCGTCGGATGCGAAGATCGACCTGCTCACCATCGACGGGTCGGGCGGCGGCACGGGGATGAGCCCTTGGCGCATGATGGAAGAGTGGGGCATCCCGACGTTCTACCTGCAGGCCATGACGAACGAACTGTGCGGGATGCTCGCGAAGAAGGGGGCGTACGTGCCCGACATCGCCATCGCGGGCGGGTTCTCGACCGAAGACCACATCTTCAAGGTGCTGGCCATGGGGGCCCCGTACACGCGGGCGGTCTGCATGGGACGGGCCATGATGATTCCGGGCATGGTCGGCAAGAACTTCGACGAGTGGATCAAGACCAAGAAGCTGCCCA
>CAYMME010000343.1:5190-10401 GCA_964391465.1 uncultured Planctomycetales bacterium | reverse complement strand
GTCTGAAGAACATACGCACCTGCAAGTGGCCAAGGTGTTAGCGTTGTAGTACTAACGTCCCCGACGCATTCGTATAGATCTTCCCCTGGTTACAGAACAGCCCGCCCGCAATGACGGCAGCAACAAGCCAGACAAACAACGCCAGTTTTCGCTTTCGCAAACGTCTGTATCCTTAGTCCAGCGTCACTACGATTCACGGCTCCTGCGACGTCGTCCCGGGCAGGACCGTAACTCCGGCAATAACCGAGCATGTGTGCCGCATCGCGTGATCCACCCTCCTTGAATCGCCGCCCACGCGTCCACCTTCTTAGATGGGTATACGCGACGAATGTTACGGCTTTGTCACGCACCGTTCCCGATCCGGTTCTTTGCGCCCTACCGTGTGCCCATTCCCTTCTGCTCGGCGGTTGCCGTCGATGGGCAACGCTTGTTCCAGCGAGGGAAACGCCGTATACGTGCTCGCGGTGTCCGAGTCGATCGTGGCCTGGGTGTTTCGGGGAAGTGTCGATGCCGCATCAATACAAGTGTCTTGAAACGCATCTGATTCATTCCGGGGAGGCGGAGCCGCGCATCGAGGGTGCGGTGGTGACGCCGATCTTCCAGTCCTCGACGTACGAGTACGGCGGCCAGGCCGACTACCACGATCTGCGGTACATTCGCCTGAACACCACGCCGAATCATGTCGTACTCCACAAGAAGCTGGCGGCTCTGGAGAACGCCGAGGCGGGACTCGTGGCGGCCAGCGGCATGGCCGCCATCTCCGCGACGCTGCTGACCGTACTCTCGACCGGCGATCACTTCCTGGCCCAGCGATGCCTCTACGGCGGCACGCGTGACTTCATCGACGAAGGCCTGCCTCGGCTCGGCATCACATCCACGCCGATCGAGGCGGACAAGCCGGAGACCTGGGAGGCCACGCTGCGGCCGGAAACGAAAGCCGTCTTCGTCGAGACGATGAGCAATCCGTTGCTCGAGATCGCCGACGCGGAGGCAGTCGTTGCCTTTGCCAAGCGGCACAACCTCGTGTCGATTATCGACAACACCTTCGCCACGCCCGTGAACTTCCGCCCTTGCGAACGGGGGTTCGATCTCTGCCTCCATAGCTGCACGAAGTACCTGAACGGACACTCGGACATTGTGGCCGGCGCGGTCGCCGGCGGCGCCCAGCGTGTCGAGGCGGTTCGGCATATGCTGAACCACCTGGGCGGGTCGCTGGATCCGCACGCTTGCTTTCTGCTCGAACGGGGCATGAAGACACTGGCCGTGCGCATGCGGCACCAGAACGAAAGCGCGCTGGCGATCGCGCGCTTCCTCGAGTCGCACGCAGCCGTGGCCAAGGTCGTCTACCCGGGTCTGGAGAGCCACGCACAACACGCACTCGCGGCCCGTTTGTTCGCCGGGTACGGGGGAATGCTCAGCTTCGAGCTTCACGGCGGGGCGGAGGCGGCCGATCGCCTTCTGGCCCGCCTGCGCTTGCCGATGTCCGCTCCGAGCCTGGGAGGCGTGGAATCTCTGATCACACGGCCGGCCACTACTTCGCATGTGGGCGTATCGCCCGAGGTGCGTCGAGAGCAGGGTATCTCGGATGGGCTGATTCGATTCTCCATCGGCCTCGAGGGCACCGAGGATCTGATCGATGACCTCGACGGTGCCCTGGCGACCTGACGTCGCCTTGTCATCGACCCTGTTTGGCCATACAACCCTTCCCGAGTGGTGCAGTGCTACGCCGACCGACGAGGGTCTCCCCGTGATTCAGGCCGAAGCGTTGTGCAAGGTGTTTCCCACCGCCAGCGGTGACGAGAAGCGAGCCGTCGACGGGTTGAGCTTCGCGGTGCCGGCCGGGCAGATTTACGGTCTGCTCGGTCCGAACGGTGCGGGCAAGACCACGACGCTGCGCATGCTCTCCGGACTCATGAAGCCTACCTCCGGCCGGGCCGTGCTCAACGGACACGACGTGGAAACAGAGCCCCTGGGCGTCAAGCGATCCATCGGCTTCATCACCGCAAACACCGGCCTCTATCAGCGACTCAGCCCGCGCGAACTGCTCATCTTCTTCGCCGAACTGCACGGGATGGAGCGTGAGCACGCCGAGGCCCGTGCCGCGAACCTGGTCGAATGGTTGTCGATGCACGAGTTCGCCGACCTGCGGTGCGGGGCGCTGTCGACGGGGCAGCGCCAGCGTGCGAGCATCGGCCGGGCCCTGATCGCCGACCCGCCGATTCTGATCATGGACGAACCGACGCTCGGCCTGGACGTGCTGACGAACCGCGTCATCCTCGACTTCGTTCGCCGGGAACGCGAGCAGGGCAAGACCGTCCTTCTGTCCACGCACTACCTCGACGAGGCCGAGACGCTGTGCGATCAGTTCGGCCTCCTCCACAACGGCCGGTTGATGGCCGAGGGTGATCTGGCCTCGCTGCGCGTCGCCGCATCCGGGACCGAGCGACTCAGCGATATCTTCCTGCAACTCGTGAGCGAGCACACTGTCGACGACGATGATTAGAACCGTCTACCGCAAAGAGCTGCTCGACATCGTGCGGGACCGCCGCACGCTGATCGCCATGGTGCTTCTGCCCGTGGTGCTCTATCCCGCGCTGATCATCGGGATGGCGCAGCTTACCCAGTTGCAGGAACAGCGGCAGATGGCCGAGGATCTCGAAATCGGTGTTGCCAATGAGGGGGACAAGCAGTGGCTGGAGGAGATCGTCGGGCGGGTGGATCAGGCCCGCGAAGAGCGTGCGGAGCAGCTCCGGGCCAGCGGTGAAGACGCCGACGCCAATGAGCCTGAGGAGGGGCGGCTCATCCCGACGATCATCTCCGATCTGGGGGGAGCGGTGGAACGCGAGGAAGTGCCGGTGTCTGTCGCCCGGATGCTGGCGCCCCCGGTTGAGGGCCGGCCGCAGACCACTGTGGTCCGGATCGCGGTCAACGCCGGCTCCGATCGCAGCCGCCAAGCTGCGGATCGGCTTCGGAGGTTGCTTTTCGAGTACCGCACTGCTGTGGTCAAGACCTTCCTGGCGGACAGTGGACTCGACAGCAGCCTCGCATTCGAAGTCGCGGTCGACAACCGTGCCGATCGCGAGAGTGAGGTACGCTGGTTTCTTGCGAAAATCACGCCGCTGATTCTGATCCTCATGACGATCACCGGTGGGGCCTACCCGGCCATCGACCTGACGGCCGGGGAGCGCGAACGCGGCACGCTCGAGACCCTCATGGTCTGCCCCGTGCCGACCAGTTCGCTCATCATCGGGAAGTTCCTTGTCGTGACCAGCGTGGCGATGCTCGCCGCCACGCTCAATCTGGCCAGCATCGGGGCGACCATCCAGTTCATGGGTGTGGAAGCGCTTGTGCAGACCCCCGAGCCGATGGATCCGTTCAGCACCGACTCGTCCGAATCCGCGATGGGCGAGTCGGACTCGCCGGAGCCGGAGGCAGACGCGTCGCGCGGCGGGGCGAGCCTGTTTCTGATCTGTGGCACGATCCTGATCACGCTCGTGCCGTTCGCCGTCTTCTCGTCGGCGGTGCTGATCGCCGTGTGCAGCTTCGCGCGGACATTCAAGGAGTGTCAGAACTACGTCACGCCGGTGATTCTGGCGTGTCTGGTTCCGTGCTTCGTGGCCGTGTTGCCCGGCAGCAGGTTGGCGGGCCCGATGCTCGTGGTGCCGGTGGCGAATATGGCCCTGTTGACGCGCGAGTTACTGCTTGGGCACTTCGACTATGCGGCGATCGCGACGGTGCTGCTGTCGACGAGCCTCTACGCGGCGGCGGCGGTGGCGCTGGCGACACGTCTGTTCGGCCAGGAAGCGGTCGTCTTCTCCGACTCGGCATCGTGGCGATCGGTGCTCGATCGGCGGCTCATGCGGCCGCGGTCGCTGCCGACCGGCACGCAGGCGCTGGTCCTGACCGCGCTGCTGTTTCCGGCCAACTTCTACATCCAGGCGAGCTTGGCCCCACTCGGGGCGGAGGATCCGGTTCGGCAGTTGGTGCTCGTGGGCATCACGATCCTGGCCCTCATGGGGGTCGTGCCGCTCGGCACGGCCGCGTACTTCAAGCTCAACTTGGCGAACACGTTCCGCCTCCGGGTGCCGCCGCTACGGTTCTGGCTTGCCGGAGTTCTGGTCGGGTTGTCCGGGTGGGTGGTCGCTCACGAGATCGTGGCCGTGCAGTCGCAGTTCCTGGAACTCCCCAAGGCCCTGGTCGAACAGGGCGAGAAGCTCGGCAGGACTCTCGAGCAGATGCGGCCGGAGACCGTGCTGTTCATCCTCGCGGTGATTCCCGGCGTGTGTGAGGAACTGTTCTTCCGCGGCTTCCTTCTGTCCACCCTGTCTGCTACGCAGCGCCGATGGTCGGCGATCCTCACCGTGGCCGTCGTGTTTGCGTTCTTCCACATGTCGATCTGGCGCATCGGCGTGCCGCTTGTGCTGGGCGTGTTCTTCGGGTTGTTGTGCTGGCAGAGTCGCTCGGTGCTACCCGGCCTGTTGGGTCATGCGATGCACAATGCCCTGGTCGTGGGGTTGCAGCTCTTTCCCAAGGCAAGGGAGACGATCGGCTTGGGCGGGCACAGTATGGAAGGGCACCTGCCTGTACATTACCTCGTGGGCGCCGCCGTCGCCTTGGCCGTTGCGTTCGTCCTCGTGCGCAAGCGCGCCGAGCCGGTGATTGGAGACGGTTCGCTTCCGACTCCGGACGAGCGCGCCGCCGGCTTCGTCGTGCACGGAGCACCGCCAGATGAAAACCCCGATTCCGGCCCGTAGGGTCCGTTGCGGCCTGTCACGACGCTCGCCACAGGCTTCATCGACCACTACCTACTGGCTGCTCTGTTGCGGAGGCGGTACACGTGCGTCGTCCTCGCATGCGGGTCGGTGGAACAGACCAGCGCGCGCCTGGCGTTGGGTCACAGTTCGTTCTTCGGGTGCCACGGGCGGCTTGCCTGCCCGTGCGTTTGGTGTGGTCAAGTACTGGCGGACCACTTGGGTCACCGTGAGGTCGCGGCTTGGGTCGTGGCGGGAGCGCTGGCCGGGGCCGTCGTTCGCGGTGGGCGCGGGTCGGAAAACCCGACCTGAAGGATGCGCCAGTACTGCTTGCCGTCGTCGCCCGTCTCACGCGTGAGCGAGACCTTGATCACGGCGCGGGACGGTTCGCGCA
The DNA here is from genome assembly GCA_964391465.1 of uncultured Planctomycetales bacterium. Classification (GTDB taxonomy): domain Bacteria; phylum Planctomycetota; class Phycisphaerae; order UBA1845; family CAYMME01; genus CAYMME01. The sequence continues at coordinate 5,256 of CAYMME010000343.1, read as the reverse complement.
CCACCCGGAATAACACATCGACTTCCTCACCCTTGCCCTGGGGGAGCAGCCGCATCTTCCGAGTCA
>CAYMME010000343.1:0-5180 GCA_964391465.1 uncultured Planctomycetales bacterium | reverse complement strand
CGGCCCGGTCGTCCGTGAAGTTGTCGATGTAGTGGTCGACGATTGGCGTCCAGACCCGCACCGTCTGATAGACGGCCTCGTCTCGGCTGTGCTTGACGGGGAGTGAATCGCGGGCGTAGAGCCGGTCGACCTGTGCCTTGATCGCGTTGGCGGCAGAGAGCTGGAGCTGGAGCTCGAAAGCCGCCTGCTGAGCCTCCTGGCCGTTCGGGGCCTGAGCGGCCAGGTAATCGTCCTTCGCGGTGCGCAAGAAAGCGTAGACTACGTCCTGGGGGGTCGCATTCTCGTCCAGCGTGACGCCGTAGGGCGTCTCGACGGTGCCGATCGTCACCGACGGAATGCTGCGTTCCGCCAGGGACGGATCCTTGCACCCGGCGAGTGTAACGACGAGAGGCAACGCTCCCAGTGCGACGGCCAGGACCATTCGTGGCGTATTCGGTAGCATCATGGGGGCGGCAGTGTAGCAGAAAGTGTCGTCGACGCAACCAGGAGGGCAGCACGCCGCCCGATGTCGGCGGACGCGCGTGCCTCAGGGCGGGCGTCCGGCGTCGAGCTCTTCGCGCAGCTCGGGTGCGATGTAGAGATTGTCCAACTCGGGCAGGGGGGCAAGGGCGCGAACGAGCCGCTCGTAACGCTGTTCCGGCTCGGCCGAGGTGTCGACGAACAGCACGCGGCGCCCGCGGAGAACGCACAATCCGCCTCCGTTCCCGTCCATCGTTTCATATCGGACGTCGATGCCGATCTGCTCGGCCAGACGGATCAACGCATCGAGTCGGGCCTCAACGTCCATGAGCATCCGCCGCGAGTCGGCAGGTTCCTCAAGCGATTATGGGGCGGGTGCCGATGAGCCCTGGGGCTCGCGACACCACAGGATCCCACATGACGACCACTTCATCACCGGCTACGTCCGACCCGGTCACTGTATCGCCGCCGGTCGACGACGTCCAAGCGCAACTCGACCATCTGGAAGAGGCTCTGGGGAGCCTCCAGGAGCAACTCCGCGCTGCCCAGAAGCTTGCCAGCGTCGGCACCATGGCCGCGATGCTCGCCCACGAATACAACAACGTGGCCACGCCGGTGATGAGCTACGCTCGGCACGCGCTGGATCGGGACGATCAGCAGCTCATGCGCGAAGCCCTGGACCTCGTGCTGCGGCGTCTACATGCGATGGCCACGCTCTCGCGGCGCGTGTTGGAGTTCGCGAGTGACGAGGGTCCGTCCCTGGAACAGGTCACGCTTCGCTCCGTCGCCGAGTTGACCATCGAGTCGCTCGGACGCGATCTCGCCAAAGACCGCATCCGCCTGACCATTCTGATCGACCCCGAACTGACGGCACGCTGCAATGCCAACCAACTCGAGCAGGTCCTCTTCAATCTCGTCCTGAACGCCCGGCAAGCCATGTTGTTGAGGGCCGGGACGCTGACCATCGATGCCGAGCCTGACGGTGAGGGTGCCGTCGCCCTTCGCGTGCGCGACACCGGCCCGGGCATCGCGCCCGAGAACCTCGAGCATCTCTTCACGCCGTTCTTCACGACAAAACGCGATGCGGACCGGCCCGACAAGCGGGGGATCGGGCTGGGGCTGGCCGTGTGTAAGGATATCGTCGAGAGTTGGGGCGGCGGGATCGCCGTCGAGAGCACACTCGGCGAAGGCACCACTTTCACGATCACCATTCCGACAATCGACTGAGCCGCGCCGCATGTGCGCACTGCGCCCTGCACGCATGCGCCGATCGTGTCTCGTTTCGTCGGGTGCCCCATCCTTCGCGGCTGTTTGCGAAGGGTGGGGGACGGCTACTCATCCGTGCGCCTCAGTCCCCCACCCTCGTCCCGCCTTCGGCGAGCCAAGGATGGGGCACCCGCAGTGCCTCAGAGTTGTCGAGGCTTATCTGATCCGAACCGCGCCCGTCAGGAAGCGGCCCCCACGGCATGTGCTATCGCCCCTCCCTCACGGTCGGGGTTCGGAAAAACGCTACTTGCCTGAGACACAACACCAGGTTGCATCGAGTATACTGCTCCGGCAACACGCGCCCCGTGCGCGAGGAGGATGGCTTTTGTCGAGTGAATACGCAGGCCTGTCTGAGGCTGCCGTGGAATTGGCCCGCCTTGGCGGGCGGATGGCGGCGGACCGACTCGGGCAGACCGAGGGGCGGCTCAAGGCCGATCGGTCCTGGGTGACCGAGGTCGACCTGGCCGTTCAAGAGGCGATCGTTGCGAACATTCACTCGCGGTTTCCGGAACATGCCGTGCTGGCCGAGGAGGATGCGGCAGCACCGGCCGGCCTCCCGTCGCCGGGACAGGCCGAGTACTGTTGGGTGATCGACCCCATTGACGGCACCCGCAACTACGTGCGCGGGCTCCCAATCTTCACGACGGCCATCGCGGTCCTGCGGAAGGGCGATTCGATCGTGGCCGCGACATACGACCCGTTCGCCGATCGCATGTACACCGCCACGAAAGGAGGCGGCGCGCAAGTCAATGGCAAGCCGGTTGCCGTCGACGATCGCGGGAAGCATTTCGACACCATGATCGGCGTGCCGTCCGACCGGCGTGTTGCCCCTCCGAATGGGGTGCGGTGCTGGGGTGAGACCATGGTGCTGCGTTGCACCGGATCGACCGCCCTGCATCTGGGTTTGGTGGCTTCGGGAAGTCTGGATGCGGCCTATTCGCTGGACACGCGGTTGTGGGACGTCGCGGGCGGCGCCTTGATGGTTCAGGAGGCCGGCGGCGTCGTTACGAATGTGACTGGCCGGCCGATCTTTCCAATCGACTTGGCCGCCTGCTCCGGCGAGCGAACCCAGTTCCTGGCCGCCGGGGTCAAGCTTCATGCCGAACTGTTGACGTCGTTTGCCTGACCCGTCACCGCCGCGGTGGCTCGACGGCCGGAGGCAAGCTTGAATGGACTTCTGGATCGCCGCCAGAGACATCATCATTCTTCTCGCGTTCGCCTTCGTGCTCGGGTTGTTGATGGAGCGCGCCCGGCAGAGCGCCCTGATCGGGTACCTGTTGGCGGGAACGCTCCTCGGGCCTGGTGGTTTCAATGTCATCCAGGACGAGGCCGTGATTCGTGGGCTCGCCGAGTTGGGTGTGGCCCTGCTTCTGTTCAGCATCGGCCTGGAGTTCTCGTGGCGACGCTTGCGGGCGTTGGGCCGGGTCGCCCTCCTCGGCGGGGCGCTTCAGATCGTGTGCACCGCCGCCCTCGGCACACTGATCGGCGTGACGCTCGGGCTTGGGCTATCTGCGTCCGTTGCTCTTGGGCTCGTCATTGCCCCCAGCAGCACGGCATGTGTGCTTCGTGTGCTCTATCAGCGGGCCGAGTTGGACAGTATGCACGGCCGTGCATCGCTCGGAATCCTTCTGCTCCAGGACATCGCCCTCGTCCCGCTCGTGCTGATCATGACCGTCCTCGGCAGCGACAGCTCCCGGGCGGAGGCCACCGTGCAACTTGCGCAGAGTCTGGGGCTCGCGGCCGTGGTGGTGGTCGGCTTCTACGGCGTCACCACCTATATCCTCCCGCGCATCCTGGATGCCGCCGCGCTGTCTCGGAACCGGGAGCTTCCGATCCTGTTGGCGGTGACGACCTGCCTGGCCGCGGCCTGGGTAGCCCATGCACTGCAGCTCTCTCCCGTGTTGGGTGCGTTCGTGGCCGGCGTGCTGCTGGCCGAGTCGCCCTACGCAACCTGGATTCGCGCCGACGCGTCCGCGATTCGCACGATCTTCGTCACGCTGTTCTTCGCCTCCATCGGTATGATCGACAGCCTCGGTTGGCTCAAGGGGCACTGGCACTGGTTGGCGTTGGGTGTGCCTGCGATTGTCGTGGGCAAGGCTGCCGTCGTCTGGGTTGTTGCCTGGCTGTGCCGCGTCCCGATGCGCCACGCGCTCGCGGCCGGGTTGTGCCTGGCCCAGACCGGAGAGTTCTCGTTCGTTCTCGTGGGAATCGCTCACGAAGGGACGCTGCTGGGCGAGGACGTATTTCGATTCATGGTCGCCGCCACGGTCGTGACTCTGCTCCTCACCCCCTATCTCGTGGCAGGCGGCCCGGGCTTCGGGCGGTGGCTCGTCAACAGCATTGGCCGAGGGAAGCGATTCCGGCAGGAGCCCAGCGCGACAGCGCCGACGGGAGTGTTGTCGGGTCACGTGATCGTCGTGGGTCTGGGGCCGGCGGGGCGAGCCGTATGCGACACCCTGAAGGGTGAGTTCGACGTGGCCGTCATCGACCTGAACCCGGGTGCCCGTACACTGGCCGAGCCGGGCGGACCGCGCGTCGAGATCGGCGACGCCACGCAGGAGACCGTGCTGGAACGCGTGAACGTCGGCGAGGCCGGAGCGGTCGTGATCACGCTCCCCGACCATCGCTCGGCGGTGCAGGTGGCGGGGCTCGCCAGACAGATCGCCCCGATGATCCGCATCTACGCCCGCGCACGATATCACCGTCATGCGCCGGACTTCGAGCGCCACCAAGTGGAATGCGTGGACGAAGAGAGCGTAACCGGCGGCCGGCTCGGCACACTCGTGCTCGAAGGCCTCCGTGTCGGACGGTCGCCGGACATTCCGCCCGCAGACACGCCGGAACCCGGACCGTGACGGGGTCGCAACGCTCGGCTCCCGCAACTCGTCGGGTGCCACTAACAGCTTGCCCGCCAGCGCCGGACCACAAGAGACGCACAAACAGCCAAGCTGCCCGTGGCACCCAGTGCGCTGCGAGCCGCAACGAGCGGGAGGTCAGACTGAACGGTCTACGCTGCTACTGGTTGCAGCTGTAGAACTCGAGGGCTTCCTGCAATTCGGCCTCGGTGAAGCCAAGGTCCGAGCCGAAGACCTCCTCGAGGCCTTCCTGAAGCTCGGCGGTGGTGACGGTTCCGTCGCTGTCGAAGTCGTAGGCGGTGCAAACGATGCCGCCCAGACCCTGGAGTTCCCCGAGAAGTCCGCTGAGGTCGACCGGCACGCAGCCGATGACACTGACTGCCACGATTGCTACCAAGGCCGTCATCTTGGAACGCATGAAGGACCCTCCCTTCTTGAAAGGAAAGCGAAACAAACGCAACGGGCATCCTACCGCGTCGCCTTCGTGCGTCAAGGAGAACTTGGTTCGTCGGCGGACTGGGTCTCGAAGCCGCTGACGTCGAAGATCCCCTCCGGCATCGGGCTCTCGGTATCGATGTGGATGGTGATGGTCTCCCCGTC
>CAYMME010000342.1:0-10410 GCA_964391465.1 uncultured Planctomycetales bacterium | reverse complement strand
GCGTGCCTTGCTTGACTTAATGGCATTCGGGTCGGGCCCGGTTTCCTTGCCGGCTTCAGCCGCCAGATCGATGTTCTCGCATTCTGTGAGGTTCACACCGGGCCGCGGAACCCGGGGGATCCGGTGCAGACCTTCCCGAACGAAATGGTCTTCCTGCAGGGCAACCTCTTCGGCGATCCGGATTTCGCCTCGCTCGACATCGTTGCCGGGAGCGGCAACGGGCTCCCGCCCAGCACCGGGAACACCACGCTCACGGATCTGGGCAACGGCACGTTTGTGGTCGACAGCTTCTTCGACATTGACTACCGAATCGATTTCGTCGGCGCGCCGGGCGGCGCACTGGACGGAATGTCCGGCTCCACGACCGGCACCCTTCACATGGTTGCGGAAGGGCAAGGCGCGGGCAACTGCATCCCGGCGGGAGACGACTGCTGGGCCACGCAGTGCGGGGGAGGAACGCTGGCCGACTTCTCGGGCAACCCGATTCCGGCCGGTTTCTTCGGGGCCAACTCGCAGCCGTACAACGGCGTGATTGAGCTCGGGGGCCCTTCCGGCGGCCTGGGCACGGATACCGTGATGCGCAGATTGGGCGACTTGTGCTTCGACGGACCGCCCCCGTCAACCAGTTCGGTCGGCATCCAAATCGAGCAGTTGGACCTGGTCAGTTGCCAGCCCATCACCGTGGAGACGGACGATGGGCCGACCCAGTGGAACGTTCAGGTCGGCTTGTCCGGCCCACAGCCGCCGGGCTCGATGATGGTTACGCAGTCAAGTCCGGACGGGGGCACGTTCAAGGCCGATTTCTCCGTGCAGCCGGTCTACACGTTCACTCGCGTCGGGAACCCCAGCGACCAGCGTGTGTTCGATACGTTGACCGAGGGGATCTCGCCGATTCAGATGCAATCGCCGGGCAACGTGCCCTGGTCCACGGACGAAAGCCAGGATCCGTGTCCGGGCGATGGCTTCGCGCCCGGTTTCTCTCGCGACGGCGCCGGAGGCCTCTGCTGTCCGGAGACCTGTCACTCGTCGTTCGGCACCGCACCGCACGAGCACTGCACGACGCCGCCGGATTGCACGCCTTGTCCGGACGGTCTCATCCCGCCGGGTCAGGACTGCTGGTCCACGCCGTGCGGGGCGACGCGGGTGGACTTCTGCGAGACTCCGATCCCGGCCAACTTCTTCGACCCGGGCTCGCTGCCGTTTGAGGGCGATGTGCAGCTGCAAGGCGCGGGCAACTCCGGCGGCGACACGCTGGTGAACCGTTTCGATGCGATGGTCGTGGATGTGCCCGGCGCGGTCGCTACGACACAGATCGAGCTGGCGTCCCTCAGTCTCGTGAGTTGCTCGCCTATTACGGTGCAGGGCAGCGGCGACTGGGACGTGGCGGTCTCGTTGTCTCAGGTCGCGAGCCCGCCTCCGGGTACGATGACGGTGGAAAAGACGCACGACAACGGCGGGACGTTCGAGTCGAGTTTCTTCGTGCAGCCGGTGTTCACGTTCACGCGCGTGGGGAACCCCGGTGACGTGCGGGTTCTGGATACAGCGCTTGCGGGCCTTCCGCCGGTTCAGTTGGATTCGGTGGTGTCGCACCCGTGGTCGCACGAAGTCAAGAATCCCACCGGGCCGATTTGCGGCGTGAACTTCGTACCGGGCGTCGAGTCCGACCCGGGCAATCTGCCGGGTTGCACGACGACTGAGGAGTGCTGCGTGCCGGTCGGTCACGCGGGCCCCGGACACTTGCACGTAACGGGTCAGGAGTGCGGTCCGTGCACGTGCGGGGCGTGCTGCGATCCGAGCGATGGCTCGTGCACGGAGGTGGTGGAGAGCCCGCCGGACAGCGCCGAGGACGTATGCGTCAATCAGGGCGGCGAGTACAAGGGTGACGGCACGAGTTGCGTGGACACCGACGGGGACGGCATTGCGGATTGGTTCGAGACCAACGACTGCTGCAACCCGAACCGGGACAACTGCAACACGGGTACCGATCCGAACAGCGCCGACACCGACGGTGACGGCGTCAACGACGGAGACGAGATCGCCAATGGGACCGACCCGTGCGTGAGGGATGTCGTACCGGCCGGCACCGACTGCTGGACCACGCCGTGCGGCGCGACGCAGGTGGACTTCTGCCAGAACCCGATTCCGGCCGCGTTCTTCGATCCGGGCTCGCTGCCGTTCGAGGGCGAGGTGAAGCTGCAAGGCGCCGGCAGCCTGGGTGGCGATACGCGGGTGGCCCGGCTGGCCGACATGGTGTTGCCCACGCCGGGTAGCCAGGCGGCAACGCCCATCGAGATCGTGGCTCTGAGTCTGGTCAGTTGTGCGCCCATCACGGTGCAGGGCAGCGGCGACTGGAATGTCGAAGTCTCGCTGTCGGCGACCGGGCCGCCGCAAGGCCAGATGACGGTGGACAAGACGCACGACAACGGCGGGACGTTCGAGTCGAGCTTCTTCGTGCAGCCGGTGTTCACGTTCAAGCGCGTGGGGAACCCCGGTGACGTGCGGATCCTGGATACAGCGGTTGCGGGGCTTCCGCCGGTTCAGTTGGATTCGGTGGTGCCGCATCCGTGGTCGCACGAGGTGAAGAACCCGACGGGCGAGATCTGTGGGGTGAACTTCGCGCCGGGCGTGGAGTCGGACCCGGCCAATCTGCCGGGTTGCACGACCACGGAGGAGTGCTGCGTACCGGTGGGCCATGCCGGACCTGGGCACTTGCACGTAACGGGTCAGGAGTGCGGTCCGTGCACGTGCGGGGCGTGCTGCGATCCGAGCGATGGCTCGTGCACGGAGGTGGTGGAGAGCCCGCCGGACAGCGCCGAGGACGTATGCGTCAATCAGGGCGGCGAGTACAAGGGTGACGGCACGAGTTGCGTGGACACCGACGGGGACGGCATTGCGGATTGGTTCGAGACCAACGACTGCTGCAACCCGAACCGGGACAACTGCAACACGGGTACCGACCCCAACAAGGCCGACACGGACGGCGATGGCGTGAGGGATGGTGACGAGTTGGCTGCCGGCACGGACCCCTGTGTGGCCGAGAGTGCGGTCCCGGTTGTTACGGGTTGGGGGCTCCTGCTGCTTGCCGTGCTGCTGGCTGTGAGCGCCACAGTGATCGTCCGGCGCAGTCGCATCCCGGCGCGCGGGTAATGCGGTAGCGAGCCGCTGACAACAATACCGTCCGGTTGCGGTAGACCCCTGCGGTCTCACGCCTGACGACACAAACATGGCGGGATCGGCACCCCTGCGTGGCCGGTCCCGCCATTTCCACATCCGGCCGGCAAGGCCGCCCTGCTTCCATTGGGCTCCGCCGGTCTCGTGTCCTTGCGTTCCTGGAGACTCCTCTCGGGTACCTGGGGGTATCTGCGTATCCCTATAATTAAGTACAGTGCCGAAGATTAAAAAACGAATATGCACCTTGAGTGGGGGTGTCGCGACCGATATAGTTAGGGATAGGAAGGCACATCGGCGACGCGGGAAGGATCGGCCGCCGGTTTCGAATCATTGGAGTCTCAGGGCAATCGTTGTCGACGCCGCCTGGGCGCATGTGGCGGCCGGCGGTGAACACATCGCACACTCCGGGCGCCGGGGCGGTGCGCCGGGGGGAAACGAACGATGCTCGGGGCAATGCAAGGCGGGCTGTGCACGTCGGGGAGCAGTTCGTTGAAGAGGGCTTTCCCTTCATCTTCACGGGCTCCACCGGTTGAGTTACACGTGCTGTCTGCTGTCGGAGCGGGCCGGCCTTAGCAGCGCGCAGTGTCAGGTCAACCGAAGGACTACGTTCATTGGCAATCAGGATGAGACAACAGAATCGCCATCAAAGATGGAGGGAGCAATGCATACTCCACTAGACAGAAGAATCGCTGCTTGGAAGTTCCCGGTTCCACGGCGTGTCCGAACGCGGTTGATCCTGGCGCTGGCGTTATGCTGCGCGGGGTTCGTTCCCGTGGCTCAGGCACAGTTCCCGGCCGGGCCGGCGGATGACGCTCCATTCAATTCCACAGCCGTGTTCAAGGTCACGCTCAGCGCGAACTTCCCGGGTCCGCTGGCGGGGCAGACGGTCGTCGTCTGGGCAAACGGTCCGACCTGTGTTGGGCGCAGCGCCGTGCATGCGCAAGGGGTTGACCCCTCGGGCGGGATTGGGGATGCCACCCAATGCGGCGGGAGCCCGAGTGCAGGGACATCGGACGCTCAGATCGGGCTGCCCTTCCCGACCGGGTTCAACGCCGGGGGTGGGCTGGACGAGTTGCACACTGAGATCTATGACATGCTGCTGCAGGACAACCTCATTGTGCCGCAGTGGCAGATCCGGGCGGGCCAGTCGGCGACTTGTGCGGGTGGCCCCGCAAACTTGGCTCGCAGTCTGGGCGAGGTCGAAAGTCGCGTAGCCGCCGGCGGGTTCCCCGCGGACAGCTTCTTCAACCTGTATCTGGATGTGGTGACGCCCGGCGGGCAGATCCTGTACAACGCGAGCCCGCTGACGGTGACGGCGTCGGGGATCACGTCGCTCCCGCCGTGGGGAGCGGCCTATCTTCACTCGTTCAACATCGTCGGCCGCGTTGCGCTGTATGATTGCACCAACGGCTGTTTTGCGGGCTGGCTGGAGCAGGGTACGCACGGGGTGCAGACCGGGACGCCCGGAACGAGCCTCCACGACCTCAAGCTCGAGTTCCCCGTGATCTACTCCGTCGATGTTGGCGCCGAAGGGCTCATCATTCCGGATCCGTGCCACCCCGAGCCCAACGATGTGTACGCTCTGGGCCCGTTTGGAGGCTATGCCACCGAGGGTGAGCTGTTCCAGTCCTCGGGGCGTCTTCTCGGTGCTCCTCCGGACCTGACCAACATGGATCGGATCTCGGCCGCGCTGGGCGTGGGACCGCCGCCGGCCCCACCGCCCTACGTGGGTCCGTTCGCTCCCGCCACCGGGGCACCGAACCCGACACCGCCCGCGCCGGGTGGTCCCACGGGATCCCTTGGTCTGGCGCCGGGCGACAACATCAACGCCGTGTCGTTCGGTCTCGATAACGGCGATACGCTTCTGTTCAGCATCGATCCGGGCGCGTTGGGGCTGCCCGGAACGGCGGTGGAGTTCCACGCCCAGTTGTCGCCAATGACGCCCGCGATCAACGGGCCGGCGGGATCACCCACTCCGAGCAACGGAGGGGGTGACCCCGGCGATGAGGCCGCCGGCGACATCTACGTGTCATCGATGTTCGGATGGTTTGGCAACGTCATCCCTGGCGCTCCCGTCCTGGGCGGGCTGGGCGCGGCGCCCTTCAACTCGAACCTGCTCGGCTACGACGAGCTGAAGCTGGGTCTGCAAGCCCCGGCCCAGCGTCATACCGTGAATGGCGCGCCGGAGGACGACCTCGATGCACTGGAGGCTGATGACGGCAGCACGGTTGACGCCGATGGTGACGGCATCGCCGAAACGCATTGGGTGTTCTTCTCGCTTGACCCGAACTCGACCACCGTGATGGGGGGGCTCGCGTTCCCCGAGGACATCTACGTCTCCACGCTTGGGGCAGTCGGGAATGGGCTCTACGCGGGCGGACAGAACAACATCCGGCTGGTCGCCGGTGACGACCTCGACGCGCTGGTGCTGAACGACGTCAGTCCGCCTCCGCCTCCTGCCATTCCCGGTCCCCCCAACGGCGTCCTGGACCCCGGCGTGGACACGGCGTTGTTCTCGCTGGCCGCAGGATCGCCGTCGCTGCTGTTTGGGAATACCGTCAACCCGTCCATGCCCGGTCCGGGTCCATTCTCGCCAGGCACCGTATTCTGGACCAACTTCACCGGTGCCATTGTGGTTTACGCCTCGGCCGGCTCACTGGGTTTGCAGTTCGCCGACGAGTTGAACGCCCTCGACATCGGCTGGGCGGAACCCTGTGAAGAAGCCGCTTGGCGTGAGGGTGTTGAGGACAGCGACTTCGATGGGGTTCCCGACCCGTGCGACAACTGCCCGAACGATCCGAATCAGTACGACTATACGGCCGGTGAGCAGGCTGATTCAGACGGGGACGGCCACGGGGATGTCTGCGACAACTGCCCGCGGGAGTACAACCCCGACCAGGGACCCTGTGAAGTCGGCGCATGCTGCCTGGTCGACGGGAGCTGCGTGGACCTGAAGCGTGACGAGTGCGAGTCGATTCCCGGCGGCCAGTTCCAGGGCGAAGGTACGGCCTGCCCATGGGACTGCCGGGTCCGCGGCGCGTGCTGTCTGGAGGACGGACGCTGCGTGGATGGACTGGACCAGGACCTGTGCGAGCTTGAGTACCTCGGTCAGTATATGGGCGACGGCACGACGTGCGACCAGGTGGTCTGCGAGACGGCCGGCGTCCCGGCCGTTACCAGCTTCGGGCTGATCGTGCTGACCCTTCTCGCGGTTGCGGGGGGTGTGATGGCGATTCGGCAGCGTCGGCGGTCGCTTGCGTAAGTGTGTGCGGCAACCTTGCCTTGGCAGATCGCAGCGACACCACGCGGTCTGCGAGGCGGTTCAGATAGGCGGGATCGGTTGCTCGGGCGGCCGGTCCCGCCGCTCATTTGCGGGTGCGCGGCCGCACGATGCAGAGCAATCCCGGAAGCACGACCAACGTTGCGACGAAGCAGTTCACGACGCTGAGGGCTACGAGGGCGCCGAGGCGTGCGTTGGGCGGGACCTGCGAGAGGACGAGGATCCCGAAGCCCAGGGCCACGGCTACGGCGTCGACGAATATGGCCGGGCCGGTGACGGCCACCGCATCGACGGCGGCCGCTTGGTTGTCCATCCCCTCCGACCGGGAGAGCCGATACCGCTCGAGCAGATGGATTGCGTAGTCCACGCCGATACCGAGGGTCATGCCGGCGAACATCGATGTGGCCACGCCCAGCGGCATGTTCGTCGCCCCCATCACTGCGAAGTTGACCAACACCGCGAACGCACACGGCAGCACGCACAACAGACCCCAGCGGATCGAGCGGCCCAGCAGCGCCGTCACCGAGAGAATGCCGACCAGCGACAGCAGCAGCGACTGAACCTGCGTCGAGACGATGGCCTGGATGAGGCTCTGGCTCACCGCGACATCACCAGCGAAGCCGAGTTGGATGCCGTGCGGTGCGAGGCGTCTGCGTTCGTAGTAGCGGATGCCGTCCATCAATTGCCCGACATCGACGAAGTTCGCGTTGGTCATGAAGACGGTTACAAGGGCGCGGGCGTGGTCTGCATCGACCAACTGCCGCAACCGGGCCTCGCCCCGGGCCTGCTTGTAACGATTCCACACGATTTCGATCTGCTGGGCGTCGTCGGGAATGCACCGCGTCTTCGGGTTTCGGCCTTTGGCGAGGAAGTGCGTGGTCCGGACGTATTCCGCCGGGCCGAGCACGCCGCCCACGGCGACGTCGCGGTGCTTCTCGATGAATCGCTCCAGGTTCGCCATACGTCGGATGGTCTCGGCCGACAGGAACGGTTGGGGGCGGATCCGGTAGCGAGCCTTCTCTTCGCCCTTCAGGCGCAGGCCCATCTGTAACGAGCCGCGCCTGCGTTCGGTCGTGACGATGATTTCGTCGCCGGAACGCACGGCCCTCTCGATGCGCGTCGCCCAGCGTCGGGGCGACTGGTTCCTTCGCGTGCGCGCGGGGGCCGGCTCGCGCGGCTTCCCGGTGCCCTTGACATACTCCACGGTCAGCCAGCTTCCGACCAGCGTGGCCGGATCATCGACCACGTCGCCGGGCAACCGCAGCTCGTGATGGCTGATCGCGTCGCCCCCGACCGTGCCGGTCAGTTCGTAGTGGCCGGCGTCCACGGTGACGAAGAGGATGTGCGTACCGAGGAACTGCTCGTTGAAGTAACCGGTGGCCTGCCGGAACGCACTGTCGGGGGCGAAGCCGTCGAGCCAACTGTCCTGTACGATCAATCGCTTCACGCCGAGCGGGGCCGCGGCGGCCACGAGCAGTGCGGCCGGAACCAGCACGAAGCGATAGCGCACCACGACCGCGCCGAATCGCCCGAACCAGGGCACTCGTTCGCGCGGGGACACGCCCGCCGACTGGTCGATTCCGGTCTTTGCGGGAGCAACGAATCGCCGCGGATGGATGAGAACGAGCAGTGCGGGCACTACGGTCAACGACCACAGCATGCAGAACAGCACACCCACGGCGGTGAATACGCCAAACGCGCGGACGGGCCCGATTGTGGACAGGGCGAACGAGAGGAAACCGACGGCCGTGGTCACCGAGGTCTTCACCACCGGCACGTGCATCTCGTCCATGGTTGCCGTGACGACGTCGACGTGGTTGTCGTCAGGTGCGCGGCGAAGTCGTTGCGTGTAGCGGCTGAAGATGTGGATCTCGTCGGCCACACCGATGGCGGTCAGGATGACGGGCAGCACGGCGATGGTCAGGTAGACAGGCACCCCGCACCAGCCCATCAGGCCGAACACGAAAACGAGACAGGCTCCGACCTCGCTGAGGGGCAGCAGCGTGGCCGTGAAGCTGCGAAAGCTCACCAGGAACACGAAGGCCATGACGCCAATGGCGACGGGCACGAGGCCGATGTGTCGACCGATGAACGTGCGCAGTTCGTACATGCCGGCCGGCATTTGCCAGCGGGTCTCGGCATCGTGGCCGCCGGGCCGCGGCCCGAGCACTGCGGCCGGCACGCCGAGATCCTCGAGCAAGTGGGTGCCGAGCAGGGCCTCGGCCACCGGGGCCCCGATCACGTCTACCTGCTCCGGGATCGTGCCGCGCGCGGCGATCGCGGCCTGGATTCGGCCGAACAGCTCCGTGCGATCCATTCCTGCAGGCACGCCGACGAAAATCGACGTCGCCGTCTCGTCGCGCGAGACGACGGTGCCGCTGAAGACCGTCAAGACGGGACCGTCTTCTTCGCGAGGGTCGTCGCGAAGGTCGTTGCGGAGCTGATCCATCTTCTCGGGCGTGCTCGGCACCGGGGTGAGGAAGGGCCGCAGTTTGAGTGAGCCCGGGAAGACGCGATGCGACTTCTCGGTGGCCAGGCTCGATACGTGTGCTTTCGTGATGCGGTCGTCAAGTTGCAGGATGTCGGTGGTGAGGTCGCGGATCAGGGTGAGCGTGCGCGTGTTGTAGATGCCTTCCGGTCCGTCGGTGCGGATGAGGACCACGATCAGGTCGGCGGTGCCGAACTTGGCGCGAATCGAGGCATCGTAGCGCACCTCGGGGGCGTCCGACGGGACCAGGGCGTGGCCGTCGGTCCGCAGCTCGAGGCGCGCCGCGCCCGGAGCGATCGCGGCCGTGACGGCCAGGGCGATCACCAGCGTCGTGACGGGGTGCCGAATCGAGTAGCGATACAACCGGCTCAACGGACGCTCCGACGAGATCGAGCGACGGACAATGAGCAGCTCCGTGCCCCAGGGCTCGCCGAGAGCGAACCAGGGATGAGGAACCGATGGTGCGACACGATACCATAAGATGGACCGGTCCCCCATCCCCGGTTCCGAGGAATCGGCATTGATAGATGAATCAGCACATCCGGAAGTGCCCGTCGGCGGAGGGGCGTTGCCGGACCGCCTGTTCGTGTACGGCACGCTCGCCGAGCCGGCGACTTTCGGGGCCGTCACCGGTCGTGACTACGCGTTCGTTGACGGGGGAGACCCTCCGGAGGAGGGGATCTACGCGACGCCCGCGCGGCTTGAGGGCTACGCGGCCGTCTGCCTCGATGGGAGGTACCTCTACGCCGTCGCGCGAGAGGGTGCGAGCATCACGGGCCGGCTTCTGCACCGTCTCGACCCGGAAGTCCTGCGGCGACTCGACAGGTATGAAGGCTCGGGCTACCGGCGCTGCATCGTTATCGTGCGCGCTGCAGCGCATGCGTGTGACGCGTACGTGTACGTCAGCGCAACCGAACCCGTTCCGCGTGTGGGGGATTGATTCGCTGCCGGCGGCACGGTGGGTCCGTGGAGCAGCTGCCGTCCCCCATCCTTCGCGAGACCCCGGCGCGCCGGGACGAAGGATGGGGCACCCGTCACGGTTCATTGCGCGACGCGTCGACGGTGGCGGATCACAGTCGCGGCCGCGGCCGCGAGCAACATCGCCATAGCGCCCACGCCGCGGTCGCTCAGGGCGGGGACGGGCGGCGGCGGTGGCGGGGTGAGGTTCTCGTACCACGCGATCTTGTCATCCCAGGTTGAGGCGGAGAGGACGTCGATGTCGCCGTCGCCGTCCAGGTTCACCGGGAAGACAGAGACGGCCCCGTCGGCCGTGGCCGAGATGACCCGCTTCGAGAAGACCGGCGGCGAAGCGCCGTTGTTCTCGTACCACGCGACCGTGTCGTCGTCCGCCGATGCGGAGAGTACGTCGGTGTCCCCGTCGCCGTCCACGTCCGCCGCGAAGACAGACTCGGCCCAGTCGGCTGCGGTCGAGATGACCAGCATGGTGAAGACGGGCGGCAAGCCGCCCTCC
>CAYMME010000341.1:0-10422 GCA_964391465.1 uncultured Planctomycetales bacterium | reverse complement strand
CGGATTGCGAAAACCAAGGGTACGAAGTAGGCTGGAACCCGGTACTCTCAAGGGCGGCAAATGGGGACAGTAAAAAAGTGGCAAACGGACGCATGCTGCAGCGAGGCGGCACCATGGCCGCGCTGAGTGCCCTGGTGGATGCGCACTATCATGCGGTTCTGCAAACACTTACGCGCCTTTGTGGGTCGCCCCTGACTGCCGAAGAACTTGCCCAAGAAACTTTCATGGGCCTGGCGAGAAGCTGGAGCCCGTTGAGCACTGACGCTGACGATCGGGCCTACCTTATCCGCGCTGCCTACAACGCCTGGCGTCGCTCAGGTCGCACACGCCGACCCGAAACCATCGAGCCCGAGCTGCTCGATGAGCTCTGCCGCGAGCGAGTGCCGGTGCTCGATCAACTCTGCACGCACGAGGACATCAAACGCGTCTATGCTGCCCTGTACCGGCTGCCCGAGAATCATCGTGCTGCGTTTGTCCTCATCGTGTTGCAGGGGATGGAGTACAACGAGGCGGCCAACCTGATGGGCGTGCCGCGTGCGACCGTATCGAAGTGGCGGTCCCGTGCCGTGCACGGCATTCGCACGGCCTTGACCACCCAGCCCAGCGGGACAATGGAGACAGCATCGTGGACACCGACGTGATTCAGCTCCATGACGGGGAGTTGCCCGAGGAGGAGGCCGCGCAGGTGATCAACCTGATCGGCGCCAGCGCGACCAGGCGTGACATGTTGGCCAGCATCGAGCATGTCGATCATGCCGCGAGAGTGATGGACGCGGTCATTGCGCCGAGCGCGGAGCAGGTGAGACAGGGCAGGACCGCACTCCAGGTGGCCTTGGTTCGAGAGGAGGCCGCTCGTCGCCGCCGTCGCGTCGGCGTGATTGCCGCCGGGCTCGCGGCGGCCGCGTGCGTTGCCTTCGTCTTCTGGCCTGCCCCTGCGCCTCCGTCTATCGGTACGGTCAGTTACGTGGCGGCAAACGCTGCGTCCGCGGGGAGTCGCGAAATGGCCGTGCTGTTGGGTTCCACCGTTCATGCCCCGTCCGAGGCGACCGCCATTGTCCAAGTGTCGGGCGTGGCGACGATGGGCATATCGAACAGAGGCGCCCTGAGGATTGGGAACCGAGCAACCGACTTCACGCTCGAGAGGGGCTCGGTATCCCTTCAGACGATGGCGCCGCTGACGATCACCGTTGCCGGCACCGGCTACGTGGTGCGTGTGGATGCGGACGCTGCCGTGGATGTCGCGATCAGGGCGGCAGTGCTCCAGGTTGTTCAGCGCAAAGGATCGAGCGTCTTGTCCAGCCACGGGACGGAGCGGACGATCTCGGCACCGGAAAGAGTGCGCCTTGATCTCGTCGACTGAGAAGAGGGTGGGAAGTGAACGCACGCGTGCGCACGAAACGCCCGGCCTTCACTCTGATCGAAGTGCTCGTCGTGATCGCGATCATTTCGCTCTTGATCGCGATCCTCCTGCCCTCGGCGGCCGTGCTGAAGAGGCAGGCCCGACGAATCGTCTGCCAGAGCAATCTGCGGGAGTTGGCGCGAGGCGTCTCGATCTTTGGACATTCGAAGAAGGACCTGCTGCCGACAACCGTCCAGCGCGCCGATGTGCGGGAGCGACCGGATCTTGCCGCCAACATCCTCTTCCACCGGCCACTGGACTTCGATCTTGCACGGGAGCTTGACTCGTTCAGCTCCCCAACTTCCTTGAATTGCCCGGAGGCGCGGCGAGCACAGTACCGCCCCGCCTCGCCGGATGTGACCACCGTTTACAGCAACTACCTGTTTCTGTGGGGGGCCGTTACCGGGACGCCCGAGGAGGGCTACCGTTCCGTGAAAGAGACGTCACCGACGTCGCTCGTTGCGGCCGACCTGACCTGGAACGTGTATCGAAATCGAGGATTGACGTTTGGCGGCAACCACCTGAGACCTGGGCACTACGCGCCGCGGTCCCGGTTCGTCCTCAGCGAGGGAGGGGGCGGTGTCGGGGCCCAGTATCTCAGCCACGTCCGTCGGCCGATTTACGGGATGAACGCCGGCTTCTTCGACGGCAGTGTCCGTTGGGTGGAGTGCCGCCGCCGCGCGTGGAGGGGTACGGGGCCGTTTCATCAGGGGGAATACCGCAACGCGCGGGTCTACCTGCCTGCGTGGAGCGAGTGCAAAGAGGCAAAATGAGAAGGAGGATGAGATGAACGCGACCGCATTATTCCTTGCCGTCACCGGCCTTCTCGGACCGGTGAGTGATCCGTCCGGCGATCTCTACTCGCCAGCCGACCCGTGCCCAGCTCTGCCGGCGGCGACGCACCCCGACCTGATATTGGGTTCCGCGGTCCTTGACGCCGCGGCCGGGGTGCTGCGATTCGAGTTCACGTTCACCGATGCCGTCTATCCGGCCGACGACTTTGCGCACTTCGATGCCCAGTTGCATGGGTTCGTCGACATCGACCTGGACAGTCCGCCGACGGACGAACGAAACTCGAAGAAATCCGCGCTGAGCTGCTTCGGTAGCACCCTGGGGATAGAGGCGTACATTGATCTGGGGCTGGTCGCAAGCCCGACCTCAACGGTTCCGTTGTTTGCTGACGGCGGCGGCTTGGTGTCCGCCGATGTCCCGATCGAATTCAACGGCGCGACCGTGACAATCGGCGTTCCGTTGGCAGATTTGGACGGCCTGGGGGCCGTCGGCGATGAGGTTGCGTACGCCGCCCTGTTCCTCGACTTTGGGCTGGCTGTCGCCGACGTCTTTCCCAATGGGGACGGCTACCATGTGTCTGAACTTGCTCACCAGCCGCTGCCGGCGGTGTCGGGCTGGAACCTGATCGCCACGGCACTCCTTCTGCTCGCGGCCGGAACAGTCTGCATCAGGCTACGGCGCCGCGTGGCGGTGACGTGACTGCGTCCCTCGCAAGCCGCGGTCGAGGGCGCGCAATCACACGATTGGCCTCGGCAAGGCCAGTCACCGCTGACTTCAGCCTTCGGATGCCGGATCAGCGTTCGTGTGGCGCTTCCCTCGCCCGTGGTTCCGATCGATGGCCTGCTTGATCTGCTTGAGGAACGCCCGATCGCTGAACGGTTTGCGGACGAACCCGACGGCTCCCAGGGCCTTGGCGCGCTTGGCGGTCCGCTCGCCTGAATGACCGCTGACGACGATCGTCGGAAGGCGCGTGCCTTCCGTCGCCATTCGTTCCAGCAGGTCGAGGCCGCTCATGCCCGGCAGACGCACGTCGAGCACAAGACAACCCGGCCGCTTCGTGTCGCACTCGGCCAGGAACGCCTCGGCGCTGGAGAATGTTTCCGCATGCAGCCCCGCGGACTTGAGCAGCAGGCCCAGTGAGTCGCGCACGGCGCGGTCGTCATCCACGACGAATACGGTCGGTTCGGGATCGATTGTACCAGACTCCTTCGCCACAACGGCTTAATGCCGTGAGCCCACCTAGAAATGCATGGCGCACATTACCGAGGCTGGTTCCGACAGCGGCGCCCACGAAGCGTCCAGACGACGCCCCGCGTATCACGCCGCTTCGGTCCCGAGCCATGGCGCCTCGCACGCGACCCCGCGACCGAGATGTCTCCCTATTCATTACTGCGCGAATGGCGCACGAGTGTTCACTCACTAATTCTAGGGATTGTGGGCCGCTTGCGGCGTAACGTATTGTGGGGAAAGAGCTTGCGAAGAGAAACTTTTATTTTGGGTGTTCAGACGGACATGCTGATCGGGCGCACACACCGATCCCGAGGAGGCCACAGTCGCGTGAGATCCTGCGTTGGAGCGAGCCGGTCGAGGAGTCAACCCTCGGCCAGGATCTCCTCCATGGTCACGGTGCGCTTCGTGTCCACGGCCTTGCGGACCATGAGGCCGACCAGCACGGCATCCCGCCCGTTGTACACACCGCTGACCGGCTTGGTGCCGTTCCTCACGCAGTCGAGGAAGCCCGCAAACGACTCGGGTGTGGGGTCGTGCCCGATGAGCTTGACCTTGCCAATCTTGCCCTTGGGCGTCCGGGGGTAGATCTTTCCGCTGTCGATGTCGATGCCGCCCTTGGTACCTGCCACCTGTCGGTACCCGCGGGAGAAGGCTCCGCCGTCCCGGTGCGGGCACTGCCAGTCGTGCAGCCACGAGAGCACGACGCCGCCCGGGTACTCGACGACCGCCTTATAGAAGTCCGTGACGTCACGGTCGGGGTCCATCTCCTTGAGCAGGTCGCGTCGACCGAACCCCGCCGCCCGGACCGCCTTTGCGCCCATGTACCAGTTGAACAGGTCCCAGTCATGGCACGCTTGCTCGAGCATCCAGTCCCCGCTACGGGCGCGACGCCCGAGCCAGACTCGGGCTCCCTCTTCAGGCCGGCCGATGACCCCGGTGCTGTTGCGAGCACCGCGGGCGTCGAACAACTCGCCGATCTCGCCGGCCCGGACCCGCTTGACCAACTCCTGGTTCTTGGGGTCCGCCCGCCACTGGAACCCGATCTGCACCACCACGTTCGGGTGCTTCTCTTGAGCGGCCACGATGGCGTGGCAGTCGGCTGCGGTCAGGCACATGGGCTTCTCGCCGTACATGTGCTTGCCTGCGGCGATGGTGTCGAGATAGACCTTCGCGTGGAGATCGCAGGGCAGGGCCGAGGACACCGCATCCACATCCTTGTCGTCGAGGAGTCTCTTGTAGTCGTCGGGGCCGGCGTCGTACATCTTCGGCCGTTTCCCCTGAGCCTGTTCGACTCGGTTCACGGCTCTGCTCAGGTTGGTCGCATCGATGTCACATAGGGCGGTGATCTTCACGCCAGGGAGTTTGAGCAACTGGCTGAGGTGGCCGCCGCCGCGTCCACCAATGCCGATCAGCCCCACGTTGACCTGCTTCACCTTCGGGGCAGGCTTGGCTTGCGTCGAGGGGGCCGGTTTGGCCTTCTTCGCTTCTTCCGCAGCGTGGGCGATCCGCTGTGAGGCTACGGCCGTGCCCGCAGTGGCGGCGGATGCGGAAAGGAACCTGCGTCGACTCACGTCCGTCGGACCCATCGTTGTCTCCTCTTCGCCGAAATCAACCGTGCACGCGACAGCCGCGGCGGTCGGGCCTGCCACGCGGGAAGTGCGAGCCGACGCCGCCGCGCAACCGCGGCGTGATCGGCCTTCCCGTCAAGACAAGGCGATTGTTACCGATCGGCGCACCCTCGTAAACCGCGGCAGGCTGGGGCCCCTCCTCCTTCGTAGCGGGAAGTGCCGCGTCAGGGGTAGAACGCGGGGCGGGTCAGCCCGGCGGTTTCCTCGAGGCCGAACAGAATGTTCATGTTCTGAACGGCCGAGCCCGCTTGACCCTTCATCAGGTTGTCGATGTGCGACACCACGATCATGCGTCCCGTACGCGGGTCGACGTTGATCGAGAGCACGCAGTAGTTCGAGCCGCGTACGTCGTTGTTCGACGTGGGCGTGCCGGGCGCCCTGACCTTCACGAACGGGCTCTCGGCATAGAAATGCTCATAGTGCGCGTGCAGTTGCTCGCCGGTCATCGCGGAATCCGTCAGTTGGCCGTACAGGCAGCTCATGATCCCGCGGGCCAGCGGCACGACCTGGGTGGTCAGCGTGACGCGGACTTCGCGCCCGGCGAGCAGGGACAGCTCTCGCTCGATCTCGCAGTTGTGTTGGTGCGTCGCGATCTTGTAAGCATTCATGTTCTCGTAGCGTGACGGATAGTGGAACGTAGCTGACGGTTTGATCCCCGCGCCCGAGACACCGGTCTTGGCGTCACAAACGATTGTGTCGACGTCGACGAGCTTCTCCTTGACGGCCGGGGCCAGTCCCAGGATGGCTGACACCGCGAAGCACCCGGGATTGCCCACGATCGAGGCCGTAGCGATCGCGGCGCGATGCAACTCGGCAAGACCATAGGCGCTCTTGCCCAGCAGGTCCGGCGTCTTGTGTGCCTTCGGTTTGCCGATTCGTCGGGCGTAGTCGGCATAGGCCTCCGGCGTATCGAAGCGGTAGTCGCCGCTGTAGTCGATCAGCTTGACGCCGGCCTCGATTGCCGCCGGTGCCAGCGTCATCCCCACGCCGTCCGGCGTGGCGGTGAACGCCACGTCGACACCACCGTCTTTCCACGACACCGCGTCCGGCGCCTCAATCGACAGGTCGCACAACCCCTCAATGTGGGGGAACTTCTCGTGGATTCCCCTGCCCACGTTCTCGACGTCGACCAGCGACACCACCTCGGCCTCGGCGTGACCGGCCAACAGCTCGCTCACGCCGATGCCCCCGTAGCCTCCGGCGCCAATCACTCTCGCACGAATCATCGCGGCTCCGCCCTGCGTTTCTTCGCTTCGAATCATTCCCGGCCCGCCGATCCGGCGCGCCGGGGCGACATTATCATCGAACACGACGCTGGGGGCAAAGCGCGCGCATAGAAGCGTGCGTTTCCCCGGCGAACACAGCCCCAAACGAGCTTCACTCGACCGAATCCCACTTGATCCCGTGTCGTGGTTGTGGGACAATGCTGGCGCGTTGCAGGGCGCAGGCGACTCTCTTCTCTCCTGTAGCCGACCGTGCGGAGCTCGGCCTCCGACACGATCGCAGCGTCCAGTCGCGAGGTCCCGGGTGGTCCGATAATCCCGGGGCAAACCGGTGCGTGCAACCGTCCTGAGTTCGGCCTAGGGAGGAGCATGTCGATGTGTAACATCAATAATACCAGGTTGAATCCGTGGCGTGTGCTCGTCGCGCTTGCCGGTTGGTCCGTTGTCGCGGCCGCGGGAGCTTACGCCGAGCCGTTGACTCCGTCGGACTTCACCTCGCTTGGGGCGTTTCCATCCGACCTCGGCACGTACACCATCGATTCGACGCCCGACCCACCGGTCGTCCAACTGCCGGGAGGTGGGACGATCGAGGGCGTCGTTTCCGACGGCGTTGCCGTCTTCACGTTCGACAGCATCGTCATCGGCGAGGGCATGGTGGTCGTGGCGCGAGGCGGTACGCGCCCGGTGGCCCTGCTGTCGCACGGCGACATCACGATCAGCGGGGACGCGTCGACGGGTGGGCTCATCGACTTCAACGCGTCAGGCACTCAACCCGGCAGCGGAGGCCATGCCGGCGGCGTGGGCGGGACAACGTACAATGGCGTTGATGCCGCCTCTCACGGAGCCGGCCCGGGAGGTGGTCAAGCCTTTGCACTCAAAGCCGGAGAAGGCGGTGGATTCGGCGGAGCCGGTGGAGGCGTTGGGCATTGGGGCAGCACAACGGCCGGGGGCGCTGCGTACGGTGATCTGCTCGTTGGATTGCAGGGCGGCAGTGGCGGCGCGGGTGGCTCACAGTCGCGCGACACTTTGCCGGGCTTCGATGGCGGCGGAGGCGGCGGAGCCGTCGAGTTGGGCGCCATCGGGACCGTGGCGATCGGCGGCAGAGGGATTCGCGCGGACGGAGCAGCAGCGTTGTGGGGGACACAACAGTCGAGCTGTCCGCCAGGCTCGGCTGGCGGCGGCGGCGGCGCGGGCGGTGGCGTGCTGATCCATGGTCAGGCGGTTGCACTCACCGCCGCCGTGATTGCGCGGGGTGGCCACGGCGGGTACTCATGCGGCTGGCACTCCGACGGGACTGGGGGCGGCGGGGGCGGCGGCCGCATTCTGCTGCTCGTGCCCGAGCCGGGTGCTGCCAGTGGCGAGAGCTTTGCCGGCGTGAGTGGTGGGGGCGCGTTCAACGGCTTCGTGAGCGAGCCGGACCCGGGCGAGCCCGGTGTCCTGCGTGTCATCGCCGCGGATTCCGACAATGACGGCGTGTGCGACCCCGATCTCCCCGCCTATATCCCGCTGACATGCACGGGTACGGACAACTGCCCCGACGACAGCAATCCGGGGCAGGCGGACGACGACGGCGACACGTTCGGCGATGTGTGCGACAACTGCCCCGACCTGTCCAACCCCGCGCAGGAGGACTGTGACGGCGATGGTACGGGCGATGCCTGCGAGCTGGCGGATTGTACGGGAGACCCGGCATGCAGTGACTGCAACGGAAACGGAATCCCCGACAAATGCGACCCGGATTCCGACGGCGATGGAATCCCCGATGACTGCGACAACTGCCCGGCAATTCCGAACGCGGGTCAGGAGGATGCAAATGGCGATGGCACCGGCGACGCCTGCGAGGGCATCGACCGATTCTTCACCGTGTCGCAGGAGGACAACCTGCTCCGCGTGGTGGCGTGGGGCACCGGCGAGACGCTCAGCGGCGTGCCGATCACGCTTGCCGGACGGGCGGTCCGGGCGGCGTACGGTCTGGCCGAGCACCCGACCACCGGCGACATCTGGACCCTGCTGAAGCTCGCCGGGCAGGACGGCCGGGAACTGGTCCGGCTGGACACGGCCACGGGCATCGCCACGAGCGTCGGGAACACCGGCGACAAGTTCACCAGCCTCGCCTTCGACGCGACGGGTACGCTCTACGCTGTCAGCGGCAGCAGCCCGTATGACGTGAGTTCCGACACGCTCTTCACGCTCAGCACGGACACCGGCGAGCCGACCGAGATCGTGGGGCTGGATGGGTGGGGAGGCCACGCACTCGCGTTCAACCCGGTCGACGGGCAGCTCTACCACGCCGTATACCTCGATGAGCACGATGACACATTCGAGTCCATCGACCCGGCCGATCCCAACCCGGCGGCAATCCCGCAAAGCGGCGGCCAATACGATGCAGCGATGGGACTGACGCTCCTGGCTCCCGACCTGTTCCTCATGGTCGGGCAAGAGCCTTGCGACGGGTGCTGGGAAACCGTTCGCAACCAGCTCTACACGATCACGACCGACGGCGTGGTGACCGAGGTCAACTTCTCGCTCGACCACAACGCGAGGGGCCTGCTCTTCTCGTCGTCGCCCGCAGCGACGGCGCCGCCTTGCCCACCGCCGGCGCTGCTGTACGGAGCGGCACACGACTGGTACACCCGCGACGGACTGTCCACGCTGTACGCGATCGATCCGGCCACCGGCGCCTCCACCCACGTCGGCCCGATTGGTTTCTCAACGGTCGGGGGCATGGACTTCGATGCGGCGGGCACCCTCTGGGGCGTGGGCTTCCGGGCCGGCGAGGACGAGGACCACGTCCTGATCACCATCGACCCCTGCACCGGCGCAGGCACGGAGGTCGTCGAGATCACCGGCCTGAGCCGATGGAGAGTCACGGACGTCGCGTTCGGGGGCGGTGTGCTCTATCTTGATGACAAGCAGACTCTTTACACGATCGATTTGAGCACGGGCGTGGCCACCGCCGTGGGCGACCATGCCGGCGGTGACGGTCATGGGATGGCGTTCTCGGATGCGGAGGGCACGCTGTACCATGCCGACGACTCGCAACTCGGGACGGTGGATCCGAGCGATGGCGCATTCACCTGGCTGGTCGACCTGACCTTCGTCGGGCCCGGCGTTTCGGACTCGGACTCTGCCCGGGTCAACGGGCTGGATTTCCTGCCGGGCACGAGCCAGTTGTACGGCTCGGTGCGCAACGACCCGGACCAGGATGGCCCGGAGTATAGCGCACTGTGCCGGATCGACATCACCACCGGCGATGTGATCCTTGTCGGTCCTGCCGTCAATCGGTTTGCCGCCGTCGCCTTCAACCCCGACGCCACCAGCGGCGACCTGTCGATCACGAAGACCGGGCTGCCGGACACGGTCGTGGAGGGCGAGGCGGTGACCTACACGCTTACGGTGAACTACAGCGGCAGCACGGCTGCCGACGGCGTGACGGTGGCCGATGTGCTGCCCGAGGAGGTCTCCTTCGTCGAGGCGGTCGGGTGCGTCGAAAGTGCAGGCGTGGTCACGTGCGACCTGGGTACGTTGACGGACGGGAGCGAAGTCACGCGCACGATTGCGGTCACGGCCGACGAACCCGGTACGATCACGAACACCGCTACCGTGACCGCACAGGGAGTCGTCGATCTCAACCCGGATGACAACACCGCCAGCGCCGAGACGACCGTCCGGGGCGATCGCGACGGGGACGGAACGCCCGACGACGAGGACGGCTGCCCCGACGACCCGGACAAGATCGCGCCGGGGGCGTGTGACTGCGGCACACCCGACACGAACACGGACGGCGACCTCGAAGCTGATTGCGTGGACTTGGACGACGACAACGACGGCGTCGACGACGCCGCGGACCCGGCCACGCTCGACCCGACGGTTTGCGGCGACAGCGACAGCGACACCTGTGACGACTGCGCAGTGGGCACCGACGGCTTCGGCGCTCAGCCCGACAACCTGCCCACTGATGATGGTCAGGACACGGACGGTGACGGGCTCTGCGATGCGGGCGATCCCGATGACGACGACGACAACGTCCTGGATGAGGACGACGCGGCCCCGCTCGACCCGTTTGCCTGTCGCGACGTGGATCAGGACACGTGCGACGACTGCAGTTCGGGTATCGATGAACCGTCCGACGACGGGGACGATTTCGATG
>CAYMME010000340.1:0-10463 GCA_964391465.1 uncultured Planctomycetales bacterium | reverse complement strand
ATGGCCCCCGTGGCTCCGCGAAAATGGTCCCCTCCCTGGCCGCCACTGACATACGGAGCCCTGACCCTGGCGAAGCAGGTGTTCAAGTGGGGGCACCTCGAGGGCAGGCTGCGTGAGTACCGCCTCGGGACGGCCCGGATGGCCAAGGCCCGGGCGAAGCCCCAGCCGTGCTTCACGAGCGAGCAGGTCGACCTGATCGTCGCCAACACCGAGGGGCTCGAGAAAGCGGCCTTTGCCACGCTCGGCTACGCGGGACTGCGGATCGGCGAACTCGAGCAACTTCAATGGGTCGACGTGCAGCTCGATGGCGATGATCAGGGCATGTTTCACATCCGCCGCGGGGGCTCGAGCGGCTCCCCCAAGGACAAGGATCACCGGTTCGTCCCGATTTACCCGAGAATCCAGTCGCTGATCAAAGCCCTGCCCCGGACAGGTAACCTGGTCTTCCCCGGCGTGACCGAGCGTCAACTGTTGAAGCGCGTCAAGGAAGTCTGCCGCGAGATCGGTCTGCCCGATCCGGACAAATACAAGCTCCATTCGTTCCGTCACCACTTCGCCAGCCTGTGTGCAAATCACCAGGTGGCGTACCGCAAGGCGCTGGCCTGGCTCGGCCACAGCTCGTCGGACATCCTCGACCTGTACTACCACCTGCACGACGCCGACAGTCAGGCGGCGATGCGGGCGCTGGCGGACGATGCGAACCGCGATTCGGGTGAGGCGTCCAACGGAACGGCGGAGAAGGCGGATGCCGGTTTTGAGGGCACATTGAGGGCATCGGGGGAGTCAACAATCGAGAAAAGCTCACAAGCTCAGGAAACAGACGAACTTGTGAGCGTGCTCGATTCGATATCGGAGAGGGGGGGATTCGAACCCCCGGTACACTTTCGCGCACACTGGTTTTCGAAACCAGCTCCTTAAGCCGCTCGGACACCTCTCCAGCTTCTTTCCTGGGCCCGTGGCTGCGGGCCGTGTGCATTGTCGGTAGTAAGGTATCACGCTCGGGAGGCGGAGACAAGATTCGGGGGTCGATTGCGGCGATGAATCGGTCGCCGGCGGATGAGAGATGAGTGATGAAGGATGAGGGATAGGCGAACGGGAACGCTGACAGGGGACGGCACATTTCAGTTCCTGAGCACGCGCTCCCCTGCGGGTCGCCGCTAAACACCCCTCCGCCCCCCGTTCCCTGTTCCCCGATCCCCGTTCCCTCCCCCTTCCCTTGACCCCAGGGGCTCCGGGGCCGGAGAATGCCTGCCGTGCGACCGTTTGGCTACTGGAGGAACTTGCTATGCCCACACGTATGACTCGTCGTCGTTTGCTGAAGCGGACCGCGGCCGGGGCCGGGACACTGGCGTTGCCCACGCTCGTGACCGGCCGGGTGCTGGGGGCGAACGAACGGCTCAACGTGGCCGGCATCGGCGTCGGCGGCAAGGGCGGCAGCGACATCGGGCACTGTGATGGCGAGAACGTGGTCGCCCTGTGCGACGTGGACGACAAGGAGGCCGCCGGTTCATACAAACGCTTCCCCAAGGCCAAGCGGTACAAGGACTTCCGGCAGATGCTGGAGCGCGAAGGCAAGCGCATCGACGCCGTGACGGTCTCGACGCCCGACCACGTGCACGCTCACGCCGCGATCATGGCCATGAACATGAGCAAGCACGTGTACTGCCAGAAGCCGCTGACGCACTCGATCCACGAGGCCCGGCTCATGCGCGAGACCGCGGCCCGCATGAAGGTGGCCACGCAGATGGGCAACCAGGGTCACAGCCACGCCATCACGCGGCGGTTGGTCGACCTGATCCGGGCGGGCGTGCTCGGAACGGTGCGCGACGTGCACGTATGGACGAACCGCCCGAGCTGGCCGCAGGGCATGCGCCGGCCCACCGACACGCCGTCGGTGCCCGGACATCTCGATTGGGACCTCTGGCTCGGTCCGGCCCCGCACCGCCCGTACCATCCGGCCTACGCGCCGTTCAAGTGGCGCGGCTGGTGGGACTTCGGCACCGGGGCCCTCGGCGACATGGGCTGCCACAACATGGACCTGCCGTTCTTCGCCCTGGGGCTGCGCGATCCGATCAGCGTCGAGGCGCGAAGTTCGGAAGTCAGTGACGAGAGCGCACCGCGCTGGGCGGTCATCGAGTATCTGTTCACTGCTCCCGGTGGCGGGTCGCAGCTCAAGCTCACCTGGTACGACGGCGGGCGCAAGCCTCCGGCCAAGCTGGTCAAGAAGCCCGTGTTGCCGGCCACGAACGGCGTTATTCTCGTCGGCGACAAGGACACGTTGTTCGTGCCCAAGTACTGGGGCCCGGGCACGTTCCTTTCCGGGGCCAAGCTGGAGGATTTCAAGAACGTCCCGCAGACCCTGCCCAGCGCACCCGGCGCCGACGACGAGGGCAAGATCGACCGGCTGCACCGGTTGGAGTGGATCGCCGCGTGTAAGGGCGGGCCGCCCGCGCTGTCGAACCTCGACTACGCAGCCCCGCTCGTCGAATCCGTGCTCCTCGGCAACGTGGCCCTGCGCGCTGGCACCAAAATCGAATGGGACGCCAAGGAGATGAAGGTCACGAACGTGCCCGAGGCCAACCGGTACGTCCGCCGCGAGTACCGCAAGGGATGGGAGCTCGCATCGAGCGCGTAGGCAAACACCACTTGCGAAGCTGGGAGTCGGTTCATTGCGGCAGCGATTGCTGATCGGTCTGGTACTGGGCGTCTTCATCGCGGGATCACACTTCTTTGCGCTCGATGGGGGTTTGTTCCTCGACGACCATGCGCACTACGCCAATCTGAGCAAGGGGGACTGGTCGTTTCAGTCGGCGGTCGACGCGGCGGAGCTGGGCGTAGTCGGCACCGTAATGGACATGTGGGGCGATCCCGGCAGCAACCTGCGGTTCTTCCGGCCGGTCGCATTCTGGATCATGCGTGCCGAGTACACGCTGCTCGGATGGCCGGTCAACGGCGGGATCGGGATGCACCTCTTCTCGCTGGTCTGGCACTGGGTGGCGGCCGTGCTGGTCGTGACGCTCGCCATTCGAATGCTGAAGCTTTGGGTCTGGGCCCTTCTGGCCGGGATTTGGTTTGCCGTGCATCCGGGCAACGTGGTGACGGTCCACTGGATCGCATGCCAGACCGAGTTGATGGCCACCGTGTTCGTGCTGTCGGCCGTGCTCTGCTACGGGCGCTGGTCGGGCTGGTGGTCGGCGGGCGATGACGCCGCGACACACTCCGAAGGAACCGAGTGTCGGACGCGTGGTCCGTCCGTACTGCTGCTCGTCGCGACAATGGTGTTCCTGTCGCTCGGTCTGGGCTGCCGTGAGAACGCCGTGATCGTCACCGTGGTGGCGTTTTTCGGAGACTTCTTCTTCCGCCGCGGTTCGCTGCTGCGCCGCGGGCGCTGGGCCGCGTATCTGGTGTTCACCGCGGTCGTGCTCGCATACGCCGCCGTTCGCCACCACGCGCTCGGTGGGTTCCCCGTGCCCGGTCCGCCGTACCTTCACCTGCCGGGCGATCCGGACTTCCTGCCTTTCGTGGTCACGAAGTTCCTGTACTACGTGCTCGGCCTGTTCGGCTACTTCCCCGTGCTGCCCGTCGGCGGACTCGTCTACCTGCGCGAGCATCCGGGGATGTTCTGCCTTGCCGTGGTCTCGTGTGCGGGGCCGCTGCTCGCGGCCTCGTTCGTTCTGCGTCATTGTCGCGGGATCTGGATGGCGGGCGTCTGGCTCGTCGCCGGCATCGCCGTCATGGCCCCCATCTTCGCCTCGCCCCATCATCTCAACTTGCCGATGGTCGGAGCGGCGAGATTTCTCGCCGGCGCGCTGGCGCTGCTCGCCGGTCGGTTCGGTCCCGGCGCTTCGCCCGAAACGCCGGCCCCCGACGCAGCCCCCTGGCCGATGCGCCGGCGCGTTGCCGCCGTGCTCGTGGGCTTGCACGTCGTGCTCATGCCTCTCGGGTCCATCTCCAACGGTTGGATCTACCGCACGGCCACTCGCGTCGAGGATGAGATGATGCGCGAGATCCTCACGTATGATCGCCCCCTGCGCGACGGCGACCATATGTTCTTCGTGAACATCCCGATGCTGGCTTACTACATCAAGCCCGCGCTGGAGAACCGGCTCGGAATCTCGCTACACGGGCACATCCTGATGCTGTCGCCGTCGCTGTGGAACCTGGGCCCGCCGAGCACGGTCGAGCAGATCGATGACTACTCGTTCACGGTCGAGCTGGAAGGGTACGACTACATGGCCGGCCTGGCCGGGGAGGCGACGCTGCTGGCCATGGAGCGGGAGGAACCCTTCCAGACCGGCGACGAGGTGCCCTCGGGCCTGTACAACGTGAGCGTGCTCGATGCCAACGAGACCGGCATCGCCAAGCTCAGGTTCACGTTCCACCGTCGGTTGTCCGACCCCCGCTACCACATCTACTTCGGCTCCCGCATGCAGTTCGCGTACCCGTTGCCGTTCGGATCGGTGCCGCTTGTGTCCGCCAAGCCGGGTCCGTAGACTGCTTCGCTACTGTAGTGTCTCAGGCAGATAGCGTTCTTCCGAACCCCGACCGTGAGGGAGGGGCGACGGCACATGCCGCAAGGGCCGCTTCCTGACGGGTGCGGTTCGGATCGGATAAGTGGCGCCAACTCCGAGGCATTACACTACCGATTCGCTGGCTTCGGGAGCGTGAGTGTGGGTTCATTGCGGCGACAGGTGGGGACGGGACTTGTCCTCGCAGCCCTCATCGGTGTGGCGCATTTCTTCTCGCTGGGTGCGGGCCTCTACTACGACGACCACGCGCACTTCGCCGGCTTGCGCCGCGGGGACTGGTCGTTTCGGTCGGCGGTCGAAGCAGCGGAGCTGGGCCGGCCCGACCAGGTCATGGACCTGTGGGGAGAGCCCGGCGGGACGGTTCGGTTCTTTCGCCCGGTGGCGTTCTGGATCATGCGGGCGGAGTACACGCTGCTCGGCTGGCCGGTTGACGGCGGGATCGGGATCCACCTGTTCTCGATGGCGTGGCACTGGGCGGCGGCGATGCTGACCGTCGCCTTCGCCTACCGGCTGCTCGGCCTTCGGTCGTGGGCGCTGCTGGCGGGTATCTGGCTCGCGACCCACCCGAACAACATGCTCGTGGTCCACTGGATCGCTTGCCAGACCGAGCTGATGGTCACGGTCTTCGTGCTGTCGGCCGTCCTGTGCTACGCGCGGTGGTCGGGTTGGTGGACGGCGGACGGTTCGGCGCGAGCGTCGTTTCTCCTGCTGATCGCAGCGCTGACGCTGTTCTCGCTCGGTTTGGGTTGTCGTGAGAACGCGGTGGTCGTGCCGGTGATGGCCTTCCTTGGCGACTTCTGCTTGCGTACGGGTGCGCTGTTGCGGCGAGGCCGATGGGTTGTCTATCTCGCGTTCACCGCGATCGTGATCGTCTACTTCGTGATTCGTTACCAGGCCCTTGGCGGCTTCCCCGTTCCAGATCCGATGTACTTCCACCGGCCGAGCGAGCCGGGCTTCCTTGCCTTCGTGGTCACGAAGTCCATGTACTACGTGCTGGCGATGTTCGCGCACTTCCCGGTGGTGCCGATCGGCGGACTTCCGTTTCTTCGCGAGCATCCCGGATTCTTCTATCCGTGTTTTGCTCTCTGTGCGGCGGTGCTGCTCGTGGTCATCGTGGCGCTGCGCCACCACCGGGGCATGTGGATCAGCGGCATCTGGATGCTGGTCGCGATGGGCATCATGGCCCCAGTGTTCGCCTCGGCGCACCATCTGTATCTGCCGATGGTAGGAGCGTCGGTGGTGCTCGCGGCCGGACTCGCGCTGCTTGCCGGGCGATTGAAGCCCGTCGCACTTCCGGGCGGATCGGTCGTGGGAAGCGACGCGAATGGCAACCCCGCTTCGAACGCGCGCCGCCGGGTGGCCGCTGTCCTCGTGGCGCTCATCCTGGTGCTTCAGCCACTCGGCACCCTGTTCAACGGGTGGATCTGTCGTACGGGCACGAGCACCGAGGACGAGGTGATCCGTGAGATCCTCACCTACGATCGACCGTTGCGCGACGGGGATCACTTGTTCTTCGTCGATCTGCCCATCGCGGCCTTCTACGTCAAGCCGGCCCTGGAGAACCGGCTCGGGATGACGCTTCACGGACATGTCCTCACGTTCGCGCCTTCGATCCTGGGTATGGAGCAGCCGAGCACGATCGAGCAGATCGACGAGCATTCGTTCACGGTGAGCCTGGACCGATACGGGTACATGGCGGGCCGGGCGGGTCAGGTGTTGCGCGGCGCCCTGAGGCGGACCGAGCCGTTCGAAACCGGAGAGGTGATCCGGGCCGGCGAGTATGAAGTGACGGTGCTCGACGCGAACGAAACCGGCATCGCCAAGCTCGAGTTCACGTTCGATCGGCCGCTGTCCGAGCCGAGCTACCACATCTACGTGGGGTCGCGTATTCACTTCGCCTACCCGCTGCCGCTTGCACCGAGCCCGCTTGTGTCGTCCGGGCCCGGTTCGTAGACTGCCCCGCTACCGATCCGCCGGCCTGTGGGAGCGTGCGTTTGGCTGCATTGCGGCGACAGTTGAGTAACGGACTGATCCTCGCCGCGTTCATCGGTGTGGCCCATTTCTTTGCCCTGGACTCCGGACTGTTCTTCGACGACCACGCGCACCTCGCCAGCCTGCGAGAAGGGGACTGGTCGTTCCAATCTGCCATCGCGGCGTCGGAGCTGGGCCGCGCCGATCAGGTCATCGAGATGTGGGGAGCGGGCGGCGTCGTGCGCGTGCGGTTCTTTCGGCCGGTGGCCTTCTGGATCATGCGGGCGCAGTACACGCTGCTCGGCTGGCCGGTCGACGGCGGGATCGGGATGCATCTGTTCTCGCTGGCCTGGCACTGGCTGGCGGCCATGCTCGTCGTGACCCTCGCCTATCGGCTGTTCGGCGTTCGATTGTGGGCGTTGCTCGCCGGGATCTGGTTCGCGACGCACCCGGCCGGTACGATCACGGTCTATTGGATTGCCTGCCTGACCGAGCTGCTCGTTGCCGTCTTCGCACTGTCGTCCATTCTCTGCTACGGACGGTGGTCGGGTTGGTGGCCGGCCGGCGGAACCGCCGCGGCCGACCCGCAGGGCGATCGCTCGACGCACGGATCGTTCCTCCTCCTGGTCGCCGCGCTGATGCTTTTCGCTCTCGGCTTGGGGTGTCGCGAGAACGCCGTCATCGTGGCGTCGACGGCCTTCCTCGGGGATTTCTGCCTTCGTCCGGGCGCGCTGCTGCGGCGCGGACGATGGGGTGCCTACGCCGCGTTCACGGCGTTGGTGATCGGCTACCTGATCGTTCGCGGCCAGGTCCTCGGGGGCTTCCCGCTTCCCGGTCCGCCGTATCTTCACCGGCCGAATGACCCAGGGTTCCTGGGTTTCGTGTTCGCCAAGCTCGTCTGCTATTTGCTGGGCGTTTTCGTGTACCTGCCGGTGCTTCCGATCGACGGCGTCGATCATCTTCGCGAGCACGCGGTGATCTTCTACCCTTGCCTTGCCGTCTCGGCGGTGGTGGTGCTCGTGGCCGTCGCGGCCATGCGGCACCGTCGCGCGGTGTGGGTCGGTGGCGTCTGGACGCTGGTGGGAATCGCGTTGATGGCGCCGTTCTTCACGTCGGCCCACCATCTCTATCTGCCGTCGGCGGGGGCTGCGGTAGTGCTTGCGGCCATGGTCGCGCTCATCGTCGGGCGGCTGGGGCCGGTCGTGTCAGAGCACGAAATCGGGACCGCCCGCCGCGCGGTGGCCATCGTGCTGGTGATCGTGATCGTCGTGCTCGTGCCGTTCGGCACCATGTTGAACGGGTGGTTCCTCATCACGGGCTCACGCATCGAGGATGAGGCGATGCGCGAGATCCTCACCTACGGCCGACCGCTGCGCGACGGGGACCACCTGTTCTTCGTCAACCTTGCGATGCCGGCCAACTACATCAAGCCCGCGCTGGAGAACCGGCTCGGCACGGCGCTGCACGCCGACGTTCTGACCTTCTCTCCCTCGGTTTGGGGCATGGAGCAGTCGAGCACGATTGATCAGCTCGATGCCCACACGCTCACCGTGTCGGTCGACGGCGATCGGTACATGTCCGGCCTGGCCGGCCAGACGGTGCTGGGCACCATGGGGCGAACCGAACCGTTCAGGAGCGGAGAGGCAATCCGCTCCGAGCACTACGACGTGACCATCATCGACGCCGACGAAACGGGCATCGCCAAGCTGAAGTTCACGTTCCACCGCCGATTGTCCGACCCGAGCTACCACTTCTATGTCGGTTCGCAGGCGCACTTCGCGTACCCTCTGCCGTTCGAGTCCACCGAGAGCGAAACCGCAAGGCGCCGCGCCCGTGTGTCGCGGCTTCGGAGGTAGACTCCATTCGGGGTGCCCCGTTCTTCGCGGTCGCATCGCGAAGAGTGGGGGGCGGACGCTCCCCGGGTTGTGGTACGTACCGCGAATCAGATACGATAGCATCGAACGTAGCTGGGGTGGGTCTTGCGCCCGGCGCAGGCCGCGGTGGGAGGAGGAAGCACATCAGAACTCCCGTCGCTCAGCTCTCGCGGGCATTCCCGCGGACCCGTGCGGTGTACGGTGACTTATCCGCGGCGTGGGTGTGGCCGAGCGCTCGTGGTGGTGCGCGTGCCTCCCTGCGGGATCACATCGGAAGGAGTGGACCCATGAACACGCGACGATTCGTTGCGGTGCTGATTCTGACGGCGACGGCGAGCCTGTGCCCGCCGGCCTGGGCGGTGGACGTGCCCTTCGATCCGCCACAGGTCATTTCGACCGCGGCCAGCAGCGCCTGGTCGGTCTTCGCGGCGGACGTGGACGGCGACGGCGACACCGACGTGCTCTCCGCGTCGGAGTCGGATGACAAGATTGCGTGGTACGAGAACGACGGCGCTTCGCCGCCCGGCTTCACCGAGCGGGTCATCTCGACCGCGGCCAACGGGGCCCGGTCCGTCTTCGCGGCGGACGTGGACGGCGATGGCGACACCGACGTGCTCTCCGCGTCTACGAATGACGACAAGATTGCGTGGTACGAGAACGACGGCGCTTCGCCCCCGGGCTTCGTCGAGCGGGTGATCTCGACCGCGGCGAACGTGGCGGTCTCCGTCTTCGCGACGGACGTGGACGGCGACGAGGACACCGACGTGCTCTCCGCGTCGTCGGCTGACGACGAGATCGCGTGGTACCAGAACAACGGCGCTTCGCCGCCGGGCTTCACCGCGCGGGTCATCTCGACTGCGGCCGACGGCGCCACGTCTGTCTTCGCGGCGGACGTTGACGGCGACGGGGACACCGACGTGCTCTCCGCGTCGTACGATGACGACGAGATCGCGTGGTACGAGAACGACGGGGGTCTCCCCCCAAGCTTCACCCGGCGGATCATCTCGACCGCGGCCGACGGCCCCCGGTCTGTCTTCGCGGCGGACGTTGACGGCGACGGGGACGCCGACGTGCTGTCCGGGTCATACTGGGACAACAAGATCGCGTGGTACGAGAACACCTCGTCGCCGGTTCTGAACGTCACGACAAGCACCTGGTTCGACACCATCACCGGGGCGATCGCCGATGCCGCAAGCGGGCACTTCATCACCGCGACCGCCCCCCGATTCGTCGCCGAGCCGGCGATCGACTGCCTGGGCAAGGGCGTGACGCTTCGCAGCCGCGGCGCGGTCAATCAGCCCGCGGGCGGGCTCTGCACGCTCGCTGACGCTGCCGCGCTCGAGGCGACGTCCGGCCACGACATCACCCTGGCGGGCGAGCTGCTGGCTCCGTCCGGGACGGACGCGGACGTCTCGGCCGAAGCGCTGACCGTGCGGACGATTGGGGCTTTGACGGTGCGGACGGGGGCCAGTGTTCTCGTGACCGCCGACGCCGGAGCCACCCTCGGCGGAACCACTACGCTCGAAGCCAACGCGGTCGCGGCCTTCACCGGCGACGTGACGCTCGGTGGCACCCCGCCGGTCTTCACCGAGCGGGTCATCTCGACCGCGGCCAATGGGGCCATCTCCGTCTTCGCGGCGGACGTGGACGGCGACGGGGACACCGACGCGCTCTCCGCGTCGAACCAAGACGACAAGATCGCGTGGTACGAGAACGACGGCGCATCGCTGCCGGGTTTCACCGAGCGGGTTATCTCGACCGCGGCCGACGCGGCCACCTCCGTCTTCGCGGCGGACGTGGACGGCGACGAGGACACCGACGTGCTCTCCGCGTCGTACTACGACGACAAGATCGCATGGTACGAGAACGACGGAGGATCGCCCCCGGCCTTCACCGAGCGGGTCATCTCGACGGTGGCCAACGGGGCCCGTTCCGTCTTCGCGTCGGACGTGGACGGCGACGGGGACACCGACGTACTCTCCGCCTCGGAGAACGACGACAAGATCGCGTGGTACGAGAAAGACGGGGCTTCACCCCCGGGCATCACCGAGCGGGTCATCTCGACCGCGGCCGACGAGGCCAATTCCGC
>CAYMME010000339.1:0-10474 GCA_964391465.1 uncultured Planctomycetales bacterium | reverse complement strand
GTTGTCGAGGCTTATCTGATCCGAACCGCGCCCGTTAGGAAGCGGCCGCGGTAAGACGAAGCATTGCCGCTCCCTCACGGTCGCGGTTCGGAACGAATGCAGTCAGCCTGAGACACTACTCTAGGGATCAAGGCGCGACGCTATGCTTGGCGGCGACCCGAAGGGATCGCGTTTGCCACGGCGCTCCAAACCGTTCCGATGTGCATTGAGCGCCCCCGGGGCAGGGTGAGGCGCGCTCTCCGCCTGCGATGCCGGCGGGCTACTCCGCCTTGGGTCCTGCCTGCGTGGTGGGCACGCGGATCCGGGCCAGTCGCCCCTTGTTCTGGCGTTTGATCGACAGCCGCAGCTCGCCGCCGGGTTGCGTCAGCTTCTCGAAGTCGCCTACGGCGTGAACGGCCTTGTCGTTGATGTGCGTGATCAGTTCATAGGGAATGACGCCGGCGACCGCCGCCTTTCCGCCCGGCTCCACCTTCGAGACGATCACACCGGGGTCGTCGGGCTTCTTTTGCAGGTGTCGGCGCACCTCGTACGTCAGGTCGCGCACGGTGATGCCCAGTACGTCCGACTTGTATCGCACCGCGGAATCGAAGTGACGCGGGCTCTCGACGACCTTGAATTCTTTGGCGACGAGCTTGCCGCCGTGCCAGAACTCGGCGCGGTACTGAGTGCCGAAACCGAGTTCCGTGAGCGCTCGCGTGAAGCTGTTCTCAGCGGAAGGCCACGGCTTGGGCAACTGGTTGAGGTATTCAGCCGGGATCTCGTTGGCCTGAATGTCATCCCAGGAGAAGCCGCCGAAGGAGGAATGATCCCGTTGGATTCGCACCTCCAGGGGCTTGGGATGCCCCTCGGCGTGCAGGCGCAGAAGCACGTCGCCGACCTCGACCCCCGCGGCGGCGGCGGGCGAATCGGGATAGATGTAGGTGACCAGGGCGCCGCTCTGCCCGTCGTTCGTCAGGTGAGCGACCTTGTTGAGCCGGGCCAGGTTCTGGTCGATGCCCTGCAACTCGACCCCCATCCAGGCGAGGCGGTTCTCCTGCGCTTCGGTCAAGGGCACGTTGTTGGGATCGGCGTGCTCCTCGATGTCGCCAAGCAGCGTAACCAAGTGGCTCACCGGTGTGAGGGTGGTCTCCGACTGCCGCCACTCCTCGCGAACGGTGACCTTTCGCCTGCGCGCCACCGGCAAGGCCAGCAGGCGTCCCTGCTCGTCGCAGAGGAAGACGCCGGCTTCGCTGCCTGCGACTTGGGGGTACACGCGGCCTTGCCACCCGATCTCGAAGGAGGCGATGCGGGCGTGCTGATAGTAGGCGGTGCGCTGCTGTCCCTGCATGGTCACGTCCGCGGCAAGCAGCAGGGCCGGGCGGAACCCGAGGATCGGCTGTTCGCTGAGAGGCATCGGCTTGGGCAGAGGCTTCTCGAGCTTGGCCACAAGGCAGCCGAAGTCGGTCAGCGTGTGAGCGAAACGGGCCAGGACGTTCTCACCTGCACCCGTCTGGACGGCAATGCGCTCCAGCCGTGCGGTCATCTTCGGCGTCAGTTCGGCAAGCACCAGAATCGTTCGCTCGTCGCGCAGCAAGCCGAGGACGTGCAGCTCGGTTGCGGTTTCGTCGACGGTCGAGTCGCCGAAGTCGCGATAGGCCCATCGGTCTTCCTTCTTGGTCTTGGGGCTTCGGAAGTTCAGCGAGACGTGCAGCAGCCCGTTCGTCGCGTTCGTTTCCATTGTCTCGAGTGCGGTCGCCAGGGCGGCGGCGTCTACGGTCGGCCACTTGGTCGGCGGGCCCTTCCAAGTGTCGTCCACCGGAAGCTCATTCCACATCGAGATGGCGACCGGCTTGCCGGCCTGGTCCACGATCAGGCAGTCGTCGGACAACGCTACGAAGCGGCGGCCGTCCTCGGTGATGCTGACGCTCTTGCCCAACCGGCCGACCGCCACGCTCCACGTTCCGTTCTGCTGGGCGTAGGTGACGGCCAGGAAGGGTGGTTCAGCCGACGCATTGAAGGTCAGCGGCCGGGCGTCTGCGAAGGGTTCGTCGAACTCGAGGAACACGGCCATCTGGTGTCGGCCGAACGCGACCGGGTGCGCCGGCTGGACTCGATCGTTGAAGCGGACGGCGATGCTCTTGATGAATCGCGGATGAATCAGGATGTCGGGCGCAACGACCTGCTTGTCCGCGACGAGGAATCCGAAGGTCTGCAAGGGGCGCTCGTCTGCGATCAGCCCTTGCGTCTCGCGGTAGTGAAACCGTCCGCAGTTGGGGCACCGCTGCGTCCATCCGGCGGCCATGGGCGCCTGCCCCTTGTCATACTGCAGCGTGTACTCGACCTTCACGAGCGAAGGGCGCAGCGCTTCGGCGATTGCGGCCTGCCGGTCGGCGGGCAGCGTGTCAGCGTCGGTGGCGGCCAATGCGATCAGGGCGGCCGCGATGGATGATCCGCTCATGGCGTCTCCTACGGTTGGGCGTTACTCGTTCTCGTAGTCTCGACTGATGTCCAGGACCACCTGCCGCATCAGCCCTCCGCGCAAAACGGTGAACAGCAGACGCGGCTTCTGCAGAACCTTGGCCACGCTCGCCTTGTGGATGGCCCGTACGTCTTCGAGGGTGGTGACAGATTGATCGTCGACCTTCAGGACAATGTCCTTGAGAGACAGGCCGGTCTGGGACGCGTTGCCGGGATGCTTGACGCCGTAGATGAACACGCCCTCGCGACGATGGAAGTAGAGGTCGGGGTTGTCGAACTGGTTGATGCTTTTGAGCGTCAAGTCCCAGCGGGGGCAGTCGAGCTCTTGGCCCTCCACGTCACCCTTCTCACGAGGCGTGATTCGGAGCGTCACGCGCTCTTCGCCACGGAGCAGCTTCAGCTCGGCCGGTTCCGATTTGGGCAGCAAGCCGAAGCGCCGCCGCAGGGCCGGCAGATCCTCCTCCGTGATGGCCCGGAGGGCTTGTCCGTTCAGCTCGAGGAGGCGATCGCGGGGCCGAACGCCGGCTCGGCGGGCCGGGCTCTCCGGGTCCGTCTCGGCGACGATCACGCCGTCCGTGCCGTCGAAGTAGATGTTGCGTTTGAAGTCCTTGAGCGGCTGAAGCTGCAAGCCGGTCCATGCCCACCGGACCCGCCCATGCTCGCGGAGCTGCGGCACGACGTGGCGGATCGTTTCGGCCGGGATGGCGAAACCCATGTCGCCGCCGATCAGGGCCCCCAGGCTGTTGATCCCGACGACCTCGCCCGCGGTGTTAACCAGGGGCCCGCCGGAATTGCCGGGGCTGATCGCCGCGTCCGTTTGGAGCCAGAGACTGTACTCGCCGCGGTCCGGGAGGAACCGCTTGGTGCAGGAGACGATGCCGATCGAGACCGATCGGGCCAGGCCCCACGGGGCGCCCATGGCCATGACGAAGTCGCCCTCGACGAGTCGGGTCGAGTCACCCAGGACGGCGTGCGGCAACGGCTTGGCCCCGGCGGGCAATTGGAGCCGCAACAGGGCCAAGTCGGTGTCCTTGTCCTTGCCCTGGAGCTTGGCCTCTGCGGCCTGACCGTCGATCAGCAGGCAGCGGATCTCGGTTGCCTTGTCCACGACGTGCCAGTTGGTGAGCACCTCGCCGCTCGGCGCGATGATCACGCCGCTGCCGGAGACCTCCTGGCTGGTGCGTTTGCCTTGTTCGTGGCTTTCGCGCAGGCACTTGATGAACACCACGGCCGGAAAAACCTTGTCCTTGGCGTGGTGGACGATCTCGCGGAAATCGAATGGAGCCACGGCCGTAGACGGCGGCTCAGCCGGCGAGACCGCGGTGCGGCAGACGACGAGGAGAAACGCGGCGGCGATGTATCTTGTCATCGTATCCTTCTACGTTTGTGTCGGCTCCGCAGTTCGCGGAGCAGCCATGAAGTAGACGGTAATGTACCAATAGGATCAAGGGCAAGAGGATGTTGGGCGGGTCGGAGGAAGGGATCAAGGGACCAAGGGACTAAGGGACCGAGGGGCAGGCCTAGGTTTGGCGGCGACCCGCAGAGGAGCGCGTTTGCCATGGCGATCCGAACCGCGCCCGTTGTGAGGCGGGCCGGCCGGCGGGGCGCCGGCCGCTACGGGCGGGGTCAGGGCTTCTGAAGGGCTGTGGTCAACGCGGCGACTTCCTTGCGGATTCGTTTGATCTCCGCGTAGTCCATCTCGTGGTCGCGGAGGAAGCGCGTGGGGTCGCTGCACGGCCACGCCTTCTGGGTCACTCGGCGCACGTCGGTGTCGAGCAACCTCTCGGCCCGGGCAACGGTGTCGGTGTGGGCGCCCTTGGCCCGAGCTTGCTTGATCGCTTCGCGAAGCATCAGAAATGCGCGCACGTCTTCGATGCCGTCGCGGAAGGCCTCCCAGCGCCGGCTGATCACCTCGTTGCCGCTCACGACGTAGTTCGCGCCGTACAGCGTGCCCTTGCCCGGCAGCCACATGTCGTTGCCGCCGTAGTGCGCGCCGCCGTAGAACTGCGTCCAGAACCCGGTGCCCGCCAGTCCGAGCTGGAACGCCATCCACGCGTTCGCGCGGTAGTAGCCGAGCGGCAACTGCATCTTCGAGTCGGGCGGTGCTTCGTAGCTCCAGACCGGCTTGCCGGTGGCCAGGAAGAACTCGGCCAGTTCGGGCTGGCGGCGCAGGAGTTGCTGCTCCGGGCACCACACGTCGACGAGCGGGACCATGACGGCCATGTTCTCGCGGGTCACGAAGCCGGTCGGGTTGGCGTAGATCGGCGCCTCCGGCATCGCCTCCCGGAAGCTGCGGGCGATCTCGGTGAACTCCACGATTCGCGTGCCGCCGTACAGGCCTGGCTCGTCTATGGGGTAGAGGGCCCAGCGGTCGGTGCCCCATCCCTTCGACGCGAGGTGGTCGGTGACCGCCCGCAGCCACGCCCGCTGGGCCTTCACGCGCACGGGCCCGAACGGCTCGACGCCCTTCGGCGGCCGGACGCCGCTGGTGGAGAACAACGCGAAACCGTCCGGCTCCATCAGTGCGAGGTCGGCGTCGAACCGCGTCCAGTCCAGCTTGCCGACGAGGTTGCCGTCCTTGTCGCAGCGCGGCGTGGGCACGCCGGTCGTGAACACGTTCATGCCGTGTTCCTTGGCCTGGTGCAGCGACTCGATGCCGATGCCGGAACCGCGGATCCGGCCCGGCGACGACCAGTTGCACACGCGGAAGGTTGGGGCTTTGCGCAGATCGATGTCGAGTGCCTGGGCGCGCACGGTGATTTCGACGCTGTCCGCACGCGGAGCCAGGGCCGTGAGTGCGAAGGGCAGCTTGTTGTCTCCGGCCTCGAGGATCTTGCCGTTGACGGCCAGCCAGAGGCGGCGCGCTTCGCCGGGGGCGAGGCGAAGCGTCCACGCGCTGTTGAGTTCGGAGAGTGCGTCGGGAATCGATCGGCCGTCGCGGGCCGGTGTCTCGATGACTTCGTAGAACCGAACCGCCGCGCGCGTTTCCTTCGCGGCCCGCACC
This sequence comes from uncultured Planctomycetales bacterium, assembly GCA_964391465.1. Classification (GTDB taxonomy): domain Bacteria; phylum Planctomycetota; class Phycisphaerae; order UBA1845; family CAYMME01; genus CAYMME01. The sequence continues at coordinate 5,013 of CAYMME010000339.1, read as the reverse complement.
TGCACGTCGAGCGGTTCCGGTCGCAGGTTCACCACCGTCACCGCGCGGCTTTCGTACTCGCCGAGGTACAACGGCACATCGACGGTCACGTTTGCGGCCGGGTCGGCGCCTTCGAGCAGCGCGGGCACGCGGTCCCACGGGTTGGGGTCTTGCCATGCGATGATGGAGTGGCCGGGTTGCGACGCGCCGGCCGACTCGGCGACGCGGCAGAGGGCCGAGTCTTCGTCGACCGCGGCTCGGAGCGCGCGGATCTCGTCGCTCAGTCGGTCGGCGTTGGGGGCATGGCCGAGGTCGGTCTTCGCCGCGCGCGTCGCCAAGGCGTCGAGTGCTCCCAGTCGTTGGGCGCGCCGCTCGCGCAACAGCCTGGCCGTGGCCGGCGCGGTGTTCACCAGCGCGTCCGCGGTTTTGGCCAACTGGTCGAGCTTGCCGGTCACCCCGGCCGAAACCGTGTCGAACCCGCCCACACGTGCGGTGGTCTTCCATGCGTACGAACACGCGGTCCAGCTCGACGCGTCCCAGAGGCGGACCGCTATCGCGTGCTCGCCGCTTCCGATGAGATCCACCGATAGCGTCTCGGGCAGTTCGTCGGGGCTTAGGTCGCGAACGCGGGTCGTCCGCCGCCCGAGCGGATCGGTGACCGCGACTTCGACCACCAACCGCTTTGCCGCCGAGTCGGGCCAGTTCACTTTCAGCGCGTTGGCGCCCCACGTGATTGGAGCTGCCCAAGCAGCATCGAGCAGGCGCGGCGCGGCGCTCGGCGCTGTCTTCTTGTCGGCGCGTGGTTTCGATACGGGGACGCGGCCGAGGCGGGCGGCGTCGTAGCGGTGTGACACCCACGGCATGCGCGCGCCCTGCGCCTTGCCGCCGAACGTTACGCAGCGCAGCTTGCCGGCGTCGGTACCGGGCAGGATGATGTCGAGCCGGCCGTCGCGGTCGATGTCGGCCACCAGCGGCGCGCCGTTCACGCCGCCGGGCATCGCATACTCGCCGAGCAGCGTGCCCTTCTCGTCGAACACGAACCACGACTTGCCGCGCTCGTTCTTCTGTCGCACGCCGCCGATGACCTCGCAGCGCCCGTCGCCGTTGATGTCGGCCACGGCCGGCGTCCAGCAGAAGGCGTGGCCGCCGGTGATCGTGTGCCATCGCTCGGTGCCGTCGCCGTCGAAACAGTAAACCGTGTTCGAGCGCAGGCCGAGCACGACCTCGTTGTCGGCGTCGCCGTCGAGGTCAGCAATGGCGATGGCCCCGTAGCCGTGCAGGTTGAGCTTCGCGCTCCACGCGAGCGTGCCGTCGCCGGCGTCGAGCACCCAGAGGCGACTGTCGGGGTTGTTGAAGCTGGTGATGAAGGCGGCTTCGTAGTCGCCGTCGCCGTCGAGGTCGCCGGCCGTCGGGGCGGTGCGGCCGAACTGGCCGACGTGCCGGGCCAGCCAGACCAGCTCGCCCGTGCTGCCGACCGCGGCCATGTGGTCGTTCTCGGTGCCGAAGAGGATCGTGTCGGGGCCGCCGCCGGTGCCCTCGACGAACGCCGCGGGTGAGACCTGGTAGGCGTCGACGGTGACGCGCCACCTCCGCTTGCCGTCGCCGGACAGGCAGTTCAGCCAGCCGCTCTGGTCGCCGATGACGATTTCGCGGGCCCCGTCACCGTCGAGGTCGGGCAGGCACGGGCTGCTCCAGTCGACGACCTTGCCGCCCAGCGGGAAGCGCCAGCGCTCGGTGCCGTCGGCCGCGAGCACGACGAGCGTGCCGGTGATGGTCGCGGTGACGATCTCGGGCTTTCCGTCGCCGTCGACGTCACCGACGGCCGGGGCCGCGGCCGCCCGCTCGCCGAACGTGTGCTCCCAGACGCGCTTGCCCTTCGCATCGACGAGCATCATCCGCCCGTCCCGCGTGGCCACGATGACGCCCGTGGGTGCGCCGACAGACGGGAACAACACCGGCGTGGTCGCTAGCGGCCCGCCGCAGTCGTATTCCCACACGGTCTGAGGCTCGGGCAACTCCGCCGCCGTCGCCGCACGAAAACACACAGCCAACACCACCGCCGGCATTGTTCTCATCAGCGTCTTCTCTCCGTTCGCTATGGGAAATCCCCCGCCGCGTCGCGCACTGGTGAGATTACCCCGGCCGACTGAGCAACGCCACCCGGCAGGGCGCATGGCGTGCGCGAACCACGGGGTCACTTGCGCGGGTGTTCTATTACCTGTCCGTCCGCGAGCAGGCGAGCGCGCAGCTTGTTGTACGGCAGGTCCTGCACTACGACACCCGCATCGATGGCCATCGCCGCCGCGGTAGCCGCGCTTTGGCCTAGGGCCATGAATACCGGCTCCATTCGGATCGAGCCGAACGCGATATGGCTGGACGAGACGCAGACGGGCACGAGCAGGTTCTCGCATTGCGTCCTCTTCGGCGTGATCGAGCCGTAGCTGATCCGGTACGGCCGCGGGGGGCGCACGCCGATGTCACCCTCGTTCTGCACGTAGCCGTCCGGCTCGACGTATCGCTGCACGTTGTGCGAGTCCATCACGTATGAACCCATGCCGACCGAGTGCGGCGTGTCGCGATTGGCCAGGCAGTCGTGCTCCGTCATCACGTACTCGCCGACCAGGCGGCGGGCCTCGCGCACGTAGATCTGGTGCGGCCAGTTGCCGTTGTCGGTGAACTCGTCGGCGGCCAGCCCCCACGTCGCCATCTTCGTGCGGATCTCGTCGGGCACGCGCGGGTCGTTGGCCAGGAAGTACATCAGCCCCTTCTGGTAGCGCTCATGCTCGGCGACGATGCGCCGCCGCTGCTCGTACGAGCCTTCGGGGTAGTCGTAGTTGCGGCCGATGTTGTCGGTGCTGAACGGGCCGTGGTTGTTGGTGTCGGTCTTGCGGTTGGGGATCGGGTCGAACTTGCTGAACGCCTCCCGCCAGCCGGACGCGAACACGCGCAGAAGCAACTCATACTGCTTCGCGTCGTAGCCGTCGGGCTTGGGGAACGGCACGCGGTTGTCCGGGTGGTTCGTCAGGCACATGCGGAAGCAGTACGCCTGGATGCGTTTGTCGCCCTCGCCCTTCGTGCCCGGCGGGTCGGGGCTGATCCGCGGCAGCAGTCCGCTCGACGCGTCACCCGGTACGACGTAGGGGTCCACCGGCTTCATGAACCAGTGACGGTGGTGCAGCACGCCGACCTGGATGCCGTTCCACGTCTCGCCGTACACGCGGCCGGCCTCGCGGCCGACGTGGTAGTCGACGCCGGCCGCCGCCATCAGGTCGCCCTCGTAGGTGGCGTCGATGAACATCCGCCCGGCGTAGGTCTTTCCGCTGAGCGTCGTGATGGACGTGATCCGCCCGCCGGACTTCTTCACGCCCTTCGCGCGTTCGAGCCACTCGTTGCGGTGCACGCCGATGCGGTGCTCGGCCACGAGACCGTCGAACACCCGCTCGGCGACGTGCGGTTCGAAGATCCACATGGTGCGCTGCTCGCCGTCGATGGCGGGCGTGCCCTGGCCGCGGTTGCCGTACTGCTCGCGCGTCTGCCACTTCCACGCCGCAGGCTTGTCGTAGTGCTTCCACACACGGTGGTAGAACTCGCGGGCCAGTCCGCCGATCACGGCCTTGTTGCCCGTGTCCGTCCATCCCAGCCCGCCGGCCGTCAAGCCGCCGAGGTGCTTGTCCGGGCAAACGATGACCGCCGTCTTGCCCATCCGCGAGGCCTGCACCGCGGCGATGACCCCCGCGGACGTACCGCCGTAGACAACCACGTCATGGATATCGTCCGCGGCCCGCGCAGCGTTGACGGTCATTGCCATCGCGAGCACAGCCTTGATCAATGATTGACTCACCGTCGAACCTCCATTGCGTTGCCGGCCACCACCGGTACGTAACTGGTCGTCCATCATACGCGACTCGCGCTCCAAAAGGCCGCCGGATCAAGCTCTGCATGCAGGATCCTGCAAGGGTAGAGGGCATCCGCGGCACCGGCGGACGGTTGACGAGTAGCACGCCAGGCCACATTCGCAGGGGCGCTACGCGTAGAACTGGGCGATCTTGAACACCTTGAGCATCACTTCCGAGTCGCGGGCCCACTTGGTGGAACGCGTGTAGTAGGTGACCAGGGCTTCGTCGTCGACGAACGTGACCGACGCGTAGGCCGCATCGTGGCCGGGGCGGTTGTCGACGTCCTTGAACTGCTGCCAAGTCTTGCCTTCGTCGGCGGAGATCGCGGCCGTCAGCGGCGTACGCGGCCAGTTGCTGCGCGACTCGACGTTGTTCCAGAGCACGAGAAGGTCGCCCGTCTTCGGGATGCGCTTGACCAGCGGGGGTGAGTCCGGCGCAGGGAGCACGGTGGGCACGGGTTTGGTCCAGCGGATGCCGCCGTCGGGCGAATGGGCCTGGTAGACGCGCCCCTGCGTCGTGCGCAGCAGGCACAGCAACCGCCCGTCCTCGAGCTCGACGATGGAAGGTTCGTGTGCGCCGCGCCCCGGAGCTGTCATGCTGTCCGCGCTGCGCTTCCAGGTCTTGAACCCGTCGTCGGAGTAGTAGACGAACGAGTGGAGTATGCTCTTGCCCCCCTTGTAGGCGCCGCCGCCGACCGGTCCGTGTGCGGGGAGCAGGATGCGGCCGGTGCTCACCGTCAACGCGTGGTCGTTGTTGTTGCAGTACCAACCGGGCTCCGAGATCTGCAGCCTGCGGCTCCACGTTTCGCACTCGTCGCGCGAGCGCTTCATGAGCACGTTGCGTTGGCCGTTCGAATCCCAGGCCACGAAGGAGAACAGGATCTCGCCCGAGGGCAGGCGGATCAGGTTGGGATGCTTCACGTTCCGCTGCCAGAGGTTGTCCTGCAAGATGATGCGTCCGCTCCACGATCGCCCGCGATCCGAGGAGACCCGGGCGGAGATCCGGCACGGCATATCGTCGGAGGCTTGCCCGGATCGGGTGGTTCGCTCGCGGAAGACAAGCGACGGGCGGTTGGCGTAGTACTCGCACCAGACCAGCATGAGTCGTCCGCCCGTCAGCGGGAAGATGAGCGAGTGAT
>CAYMME010000338.1:0-10479 GCA_964391465.1 uncultured Planctomycetales bacterium | reverse complement strand
AGCTGGGGGCGTACAACGGGTTGGTAGGGGGGCTGCGCGGAGGCGGGGCGAGTCGGGATCTGGCCGCCCCGTTCGGAGCCGCACTGCCCGACAAGTCGTCGGATTGGACGTCCATGGTCGTGCAGAAAACCTCCCCCACGGAACGGGCGGACCTGAAGCCCTTCATCGACCAACTCACGGAGTACGCCAAGTCCGTCCGTCAGCAGGCGAAAGCGGACGAGGCGGCGGGCAAGTCGACGAACTGACACGGGTGCGTTCTTCCTTTTCCCCCACGGATCAGATGCGAATCCGGGCGTGCCGCAGGGAACGGCGAGTTCCTCAATCCGGGCCGCTCGTACCACTATCCCGCAGAATCTTGCTGCGCCGACAAGACTCTTGTGTGCCCCTCGCCTGGTCGCCATCCCCGGACGCACTGAGTAGTCGCCGCCTTCGGCGGCTCCGTCGCTTCCTCACGGGCGCGGTTCGGAGAAGGACCACCCCGTGGCTCTTGGGTTGCGGGCGAAGCCCGCGCTGTGATCATCGCGGTGTTTCGGTAGGAGTGAGCTGCTCGATCGCGCGGCGCATCCGCGCGAGCGTGCGTTCCTTGCCGAGCAATATGAGCGTCTCGTCGATGGCCGGGGAGATGGTGCTGCCGGTTACGGCCACACGGATCGGTTGGGCGACCTTGCCCATTCCGACGCCCCGTTCTTCCTGTATGGCTTCGAGCAGTGCGTGGAGTGCTTCCGACGACCACGAGTCGAGGGCGGCGAGCCTTTCGGCGAGCAGACCGAGCATGCCCAACCCCGCGTTGTCGCCCTTGCGAAGGACCTTCTTGACGGCGGCGGGGTCGAACTCGATGGCGCCGTCCTCGAGGAAGAAGAAACGCGTCTTGGCCTCGACGTCGCGAAAAGTGCGGAAGCCGGCACATACGCGGAGCAACTCGCCGAGCGTTTCGTCGGATGCCGCCTTCATCGAGGAGTTGCTTGCCGTTGCGTAGTCCTTCAGGCCGGCGAGCAAACGCACCGGGTCGGCGTCTGCGCATGCCTGCGTGTTGAAGGCGAGCAGCTTGTCACGATCGAACCGGGCCGCCGTCTTGCCGATGCGCTTCACGTCGAACAGGCCGAGCAGGTCGTCCTGAGAGAGCTTCTCGCGATCATCGCCCGGCGACCAGCCGAGCAGGGCGATGAAGTTGATGATCACTTCGGGGAGGTAGCCTGCAACACGAAAATCGTGCACGTCGATCTCCGGCGGCGTCAGGCCCTTCTTTTCGGCCCTCTCCTTGTCGCGTTTGGACATCTTCGAGCCGTCGGCGTTGAAGATCAGCGGCAGGTGCGCGTAGGCGGGCGTGGCGTAGCCCAGTGCCTGCTGTAGCGCGATGTGCTTGGGCGTGTTCATCAGGTGCTCCTGTCCGCGGAGCACGTGACTGATCTGCATCAGGGCGTCGTCGACGACGCAGGCCAAATGATACGTGGGCCAGCCGTCGCCCTTCTGGATGATGAAGTCTTCCATCTCATCGCGCGAGAGGGTGACGGGCCCGAGAATCTGGTCGTCGACGGTGATGTCGCGGCCGGGCATCTTGAATCGCACCACGACCGGCCGGCCGTCGGCCCGGGCCTGGTTGGCGTCGCCCCGCGAGGGAAGCCGCGCCGGCCGGGGGTAGTGCACGGGACGCCGTTCGCGCTTGGCCGCCTCACGCATCGCCTCCAGCTCTTCGGGCGTCTCGAACGCGTAGTAGGCGCTGCCGGCTTCGAGCAAACGTTCGACGGCCTGGGAGTAGTGCTCCAGCCGCTCGCTCTGGAAGTACGGCCCGCAATCACCGCCGACCTCGGGTCCCTCGTCGACGTCGAGCCCCAGCCACCGTAGGTCGTCCAGGATCTTCTCGACTGCCCCCTCGACGTGGCGCGAGCGGTCCGTGTCCTCGATCCGGAGCACGAACCGGCCGCCGTTCTGTCGGGCAATCAGCCAGTTGAACAACGCGGTGCGGGCCCCGCCGATGTGCAGGTAGCCTGTGGGCGAAGGCGCAAAACGAACTCGCACGGGTGTGTCAGCCATGGCTACGGGTTCCTGGTTCCGAAGACCGTCCCGCCCTTCATCGGGCGGGTCAGGTCGGATGGTATCATCCGCGGCATCACGATGGGAGCAGCGCAGTCGTCGCCGGCTAGGCCGGGGAGGTCTTCGTCGAGTGCACGCGTTCGTCCTCTGAGGGTGCCTCGGCATGTCGGTCAGCGGCGTGTTGGAGCGCGGCTCGGACCAGTCCCACGAACAGCGGCTCGGGCCGCAGCGGGCGGCTGAGCAGTTCGGGATGCGACTGGGTGGCGATGAAGTATGGGTGCACGTCCTGCGGCAGCTCGAGTGCCTGCATGATTTCGTAGTCGGGTGCCCGACCGGAGAAGATCAGGCCGTGCTTCTCGAGCACCTCGATGTACTTGGGGTCCACCTCGTAGCGGTGGCGGAATCGCATGCGGACTTCGCGGGCGTTGTTGAACAACCGGGCCGCGAGCGTGCCGGGCTTGATCAATACGTCACGGCCGCCCAACCGCATGTTCCCGCCGAGCCCTTCGAGTTGCTTCTGCTCGGGCAGAATGTCGATGACCGCGTGAAGCGCGTCAGGCTCGATCTCCGTCGAATTGGCGCCTTCGAGCCCCACCACGTGACGGGCGAACTCAATGACCGCCGCCTGGAAACCATAGCAGATGCCGAGATAGGGCAGGCCGGTCGTGCGCGCGTGCTGGATGCACAGGACCTTCCCCTCCAGGCCGCGGGTGCCGAAGCCGCCGGGGACGATGATTCCGTCGACCCCGCCTAGAGCGTCGGCGACGGTCTCCGGCGTGATGTCGGAAGTGTCGATCCATTCGATGCGGACCTTCGCTCCGTGCTGCGTGCCGGCGTGTTCGAGGGCCTGGATGATCGAGGCGTAGCTGTCCCGTAGCGACGTGTACTTGCCCGTGATGCCGATGGTCACCGGCGTCTCGGCGCTGCGCGTCTTCTCGACGTAGTCGAGCCACTGCGTGCGGCGGGTCTGCTCGGACGTAACGTCGATGCGGTCACCCACGCGGAGGATGTCGACCACGGCCGTATCGAGCCCCGCGCCCCGGAGCAACTCCGGTATGACGTACACTGATTCCTGATCGTGCATCGAGAACACGCGATCCATGGGCACGTTGCTGTAGATGGCCAGTTTCTCACGCACGGTGCGGCTGATGGGGCGATGCCCGCGGCAGGCGACAATGTGCGGCTGGATGCCCGATCCCAGAAGCCCGCGGATGCCGAGCTGGGCGGCCTTGGATTTCTGCTCGCCGAGCGTGGCCGGCTCGATGATGTAGGTCAGGGCGACGAAACAGCAGGCCTCCGGCCCTTCCTCGAAAGCCAGCTCACGAATGGCTTCGATGTAGTAGGCGTTCTCCAGGTCGCCCACCGTGCCGCCGATTTCGACAAACATCACGTCGGCGTCGGATACGACGGCCAGCTCGCGCAGCCGGGCCTTCACCTCGCCCGTCACGTGCGGGATCATCTGGACGTCGCGCCCGAGGTAGCTGCCCGCACGCTCCTTCTCGAGCACCCGAGACAGCAACTGGCCGTTGGTCGCGAAGTTCAGACGCGACAGATCCTGGTCGAGCATGCGCTCGTATGTGCCCAGGTCCATATCGCATTCCATGCCGTCGTCGAGCACGAACACCTCGCCGTGGCGATAGGGGTTCAGCGTGCCGGAGTCCTGGTTCAGATACCCCTCCAGCTTGATTGGGGAGACGGTCAGGCCCTTGTCCTGAAGGCACCGGGCCAGGGATGAGGAGAAGATGCCCTTGCCCAACCCGCTCATCACCGTGCCGAAGACGACGACGTATTTGGTCTTGCCCGGCTTGTAGCCGCCGGGCATGGGCGTGTAGAACTCGGTCTCCGCCGAGACCTTGCTGATCTTCGAGAGCAACTGTTCGGTACCCATGGCGCCCTTTCGTGGTGGGACATGCCCACCTCATGGTTCCGAGTCCGCCGCTCCGGTGCAGCGGCGCACGAATGCCTCATATTCGTCGGGGGTGTCGATGCCGGCGGTGGCGCGGTCGACGACGCCGACGGCGATTCGATAACCGTGCTCCAACACACGGAGTTGCTCGAGCTTCTCGCACCCCTCCAGGCTCGTCGGCTCGAGGCCGTGATACGTCTCGAGGAACGGCCGGCGGTAGGCATAGATGCCCAGGTGCAGCAGCCAGTCGTAACCCGGCGGCTGGCCGGCTGTCTCACGTGGGTGCGGAATCGGGCTCCGCGAGAAATACAGGGCCCGCCCGGCCTGGTCGAGAACCACCTTGACGCAGTTCGGGTCGGTGGGGTCGATGTCCTTCGGGAACGGGCACGCTAGGGTGGCCATCTCGCAGTCGGTCCGCTCCCCGAGCACCCCGACGAGCCGGTCGATGTGCTCCGGTTCGATCTCCGGCTCGTCGCCCTGGACGTTGACCAGTATGCCGACCGACTCGTCCAGGCCCGCCGCCACCTCCGCCGCACGGTCCGTGCCCGAAACGTGGTCCCGGCGGGTCATGACCACCTCGCCACCGAACGACCGCACGGCCTCGACAACCCGGTCGTCGTCGGCCGCGATGATCACCCGGTCTACCGACGAGGTCTGGGACACGCGCTCGTGCACGTGCTGAACCAGGAACTTGCCGGTCCGGGCGGCGAGAACTTTTCCGGGGAATCGGGTGGAGGCGTACCGCGCAGGAATGACAGCGACTACGGCCAACACAGCGTCCTGGCGTCCGGTGCCGTCGTGGGTCCTTCCATGAACGGATGGTATCGGGGTGGCGCGGTGCTGTCAAAAGGATACTGGCCCGAGGCGCGGCGGGGATGCCACTGGTGGCCAATCAGGTCTCGTCTTCGGAGATTCTTTCCGCGTCCGCAACGTCCTGGCTGCGCCCGAGCGCACGCTTGTTGCGGAGCAGCAGTTCTTTGCTGATCATGCGGATCGAAGTGCCGGCGAGCATCGAGTCGATTCTCGTGGCCCATGCCTCCTCGAAAGGCACGGCATCCACGGAAGTGATGATGTCGATACGATTCGGCGGTACGCCCAACTGCACGATCACGTCCGATTGGGCGAAATCCTCGCGCGTCAGGCCGGTTGCCTGGAATCCGAACCGCCGAATCACGTCTTCCATCTTCTGCGCGTTCGCCTCGGACGTTTCGATGAAGACGTCGATGTCACCAGTGGCGCGAGGGTGCCCGTGGAACGCGACCGCATAGCCCCCCACAACGACGTATCTAACGTTCGCCGCGTTCAATAATTCGATAAACTCTCTTAAATCCTTCTGCAGCTTCATCCTGCGTGTCCCGCTGCCTGGAGTTGAGTTCGAGGAGGATGTCGAGCCGCTGCTCGGGCGTTAGGGAGCGATAGTACGCCCGGTCCGCCCGGTCGGCTTCCGCAGAACTCGTGAACTTCCTGACGACCTTCTCCATGGCTGCATTCTATGCACTCGGCGCAAGGGCCGCCACATGCCGCGGGCCAAGGTGGGGCAAGGCGAACGCACAGTGTCGCTCTCGGGGCCCCGGCTCGCCGCCGGCTGAAGCTTGTCATTGCCTCAGAAGTGCAGCAGGTCCTGCCCCCTTCGCACCTCCTCGTCGATGGCTTCCAGGATCTCGCGTCTATCCATCGGCGGTCCGCCACTGTCGATCGTCGAGGTTCTCTCCTCGCGCGGGAGATCGTTGAGCCGGCGAAGCCGTCTGGCCTCGTCGATGAGGATCGATTGGCGCCGGGTCACCTCGAGCAGGTCGCGGCTCTTGGCCAGCAGGTCCCTCTCCTCGAGGGCACGTCGGATCGTGACGACCAGGTCGATTTCGTTGCAGGGCTTCGTGAGGAATTGGTAGATCTTTCCTTCGTTAATGGCGCGGAGGGCCCCGGGCAGCGACGGTCTTCCCGTGAGTACGATTCGAACGGTATCGGGATGGTCTCTCGCGACCAAGGCCAGGAACTCGCTGCCGGGCATCCCCGGCATCTGTTCGTCCGTGACGACGAGGTCGACAGGCTCCGTATTCAGGATGGCCGCCGCTTCTTCCGCCGACCCGGCCGTGAGAATCCGATAGGGTTCCTTGTGCATGACGCGGGTCAGGCTACAGAGGACGTTCGCTTCGTCGTCGACGAACAGCACGGTATGGTTCATGTTACGACCTCCTCTTTCCGGCGGGCTTCGGCGGGCGGCAGTGCGGCGTTGGACTTCCGTACGAGGACGCGAATGGGTCCTTGAACGTGGCCCTTCTTGGCGAAGTTGCTGAGGCGCTGGCGAAGGGCGGGACCCACCTCCTGCCCTTTGGCCACGAGCAGCAGCCCGCTGTCGGTCCGCACGTCCTCGTCCAGGATCATATCCGTGGTCAGGTCGCGCACGGCGACCTCGCAGACCCCGAACGGATCCTCGACGCCGATGACGCCTTGCAGCGCGAGCAGGACGTCGGGATCGTACCAGCTTGATCGGGCTTGCAGATGGGCAAAGGCGGCGGGCTTGGGAAGACCTTGTGACTCGAAGGTGTCGAAGTCCAAGGCTACCTTGAGAATGCGGCTGCCCAAGGGGATGTTCTTGCCCGTCCGTCCGTCAGGCAGCGCTGTGGAGTCGTCAAAGCGGTTCTCCTGGCAGGCGATGATTTCTGCCACACGCTCCAGCCTGGGAATGTTGGCGACGAGGTCCCGCCCGACGGCGGGATGACTCTCGAACATCTTCGCCTGGTCCTCGCTCAGGTCCACTCCGTGGTAGACCTTCTCAATCGTATCCGGAGGGAGCGTGACGCAGCCGATCTGCGAGAGCATGGCGGCGATCTCGATCTGCCAGGAATCATCGGCTTCGAGAGCCGCGGCGAGATCGCACACCACGCGGCGGACCCGCGAGGCCCGTCCGAACGCTACGGGGTTGACCAAGCCCAACACGTCGGTCAGGACCTTGATGCTGCCGCGAAGGGTCTTGCCCAGCAGCTCCTTCTCCGCCGTCACGAGGCGATACTGGGTAATGCCGTCGTGCAGGGCTTTCGTCAGGGTCTCCGGGGGACATGGTTTAGTTAGAAATCTAAAGACGTTTCCTTCATTAACGGCTTCAATCGTGGTGCCCTGATCGGCGTACCCCGTGAGCATCATGCGGACGCTGTCCGGGGCGAGCTCCCTGATCCTGCTCAGAAGTTGAATCCCGTCCATGCCCGGCATACGCATGTCGGAGATGACGACCGCGTACGGACCGCGGGAGCCGATCGCCTCCAATGCGGCTTCCGGGCCGAGGGCGGTGTCGATGCGGAATTTCTTCCGGAGGCCTCGCCGGCAGCCCTCGATGATCTGGGGATCGTCGTCGACACACAGGATCTTGTCGGTCATCGATCCTCGCCTCCTGTCTGGCTGAGCTCGATGGCCGCTTCGCGCCACGCGGGGATCCGATGGGCCAAGCCGATCCGATCCAGATAGTCGGTGTCGAGCCTGTTTGCGTTTCTGTCCTCTTCCGCACCGTTGACCTCACGGTCCAGGGCGTTGGCCGCGTGCACCGCGGTCAGCGGGCTGAACGTGTCAACGCACGCGGAAGCTGGGGGCTTGAATGGATTCCACTCCGCACTGCGCCGCCCGCGCCAGCGTTTCTTGCATTCGCGGCGCGTCGTCTGGATGACGCATCCCGACGCGCGAGAACGACGAGGGGCCCTACGAACGGGTCAAGGTTTCGTTCCTTGCCGTATCGTGCCGATCAGGCTCTCCCTCCATCGGCCCTCGATGTCGCGGATCCCTGTCCGACCGCTCTTCGTGTCGCGATACGACCAGAACCACCAGCCACCAAAGCCGTATTCATCCACCTTGTCGAAGTTCCATTTCAGCATCTGGGCGCCCGTCATTGCACGCGCGTCGACGATCGCGGCGGAGCGATCGTGATCGTGCCCAGGCCCCTTGAAATCGGTCGAGATGATTCGGCCCGCGTTTTCGCGTCCCAGGATTTCCACGATGGCTTTCAAGTAGTGGAAGCCGTCCGCGGCCGGGTCCGAACCCACGTAGGTGGTCATCACCCAGTAGTCCGGCGGCATCTTCAGGTCGTCCACAATCCATCGCTTCAGGTTGGACACGCCGCTGAGCCGTTGCGTGGGGCTCCGTTGCATCCAGTAGTCCGAATTCGACAGGATCGGCAACACGATGGGCGCGCCTTTGGGCCGGGACCCCGCCTTGCGGAACGCCGGCCACACGTGCTTCACGAATGCCTCCGTCCATCGGATCACCTCCGGGCAGTCGGTTCGCTCCCAGAGGCACGGTTCGGCCCCGCCGAGTTGGTAGTTGCCGAACATGTCCCACAGGGCGATGACCTCAGGGTGGCGCACCTTCTGTTCCACGTACTCGATGGTCTGCGTGTACCAGGCGATGGACTCGACCCACGGCATCGCGCTCGGTTCGGGCCACCATCGCGATTTCGCGATGTGGCGCGTCGTGTCGACCGTGAAGGGAATCCACATGTTGTTCGCGAGGTCGATCTCGACCCGGACGCCGAGCGAATGGCAGTACTCCAAGAAAGAAACCAGGTTGTCCAGAACGGTCGGATCCGCCCAATCCCCGATTGACGTGCCCCAGTGGGAAGTCGGCTTCCCGTCCTTCAGCGTGTCGGCGATGAGAAGCTGAATGCAGATGAAGTTGATACCCGTCTTGTCCACCAACTCGGCCAGCTCCGCGTCGACTTCTTTCCGGCATGCGCCGTAGTGACGAAGCCACGGGAACCCGGGATCGTTCCGCTTGGGAATCGGATTGAAGAACGCCCCGCGCAGCGTCGCCCGATTCCCGTCCTCGCGCAGTCGGCTTGACGCGGTCCCTCCCGAGTCGACGACTCCCTGTCCCACCGCGGGCTCCGCGGCGCGCAACGGGCCATGGAACACGATGGCCAACACCAGCAGCAGTAAAGGCCACGCAAGCCTCGGCCGGTGACACGGCTCGTGCTCAGTTCCCCTCATCTCGGACTGCCTCTTGTTGAGTCTCGATGAGCATCCCACTCCTCGTTGCGCCCTGTCTACCAGACGTCACCTGCGACTCAGATGGCGCCTGCGGACGCGTGTGCTCTATGACGCGAGGGTGATCTTGCCGTATGCGCCTGGGGCCAGGACTGCTTCGTGGGCCTTGGCGGCTTCGGCTAGGGGGAACTCCTTGCCGAGGATGGGGCGAAGCGTGCCGTTGCCTAAGCCGGCGCCTAGGGCGGCGTGGATGCCGGTGCGGTCGGCGGGCGTTGCGTTGACCATGAGCACGCCGAGGATGGAGGCCTCGCGCATCATGGCGTCGCGCGGGTTAATCTCGACGGTGCCGCGGCAACCGATCACGACCACGCGACCGCCGACGGCGACCACCTCGAGGTCCCGGCCGAGGTTCACGTTCGACAGCATCTCCAGGATCACGTCCACGCCGCGTCCGCCCGTGAGGTCCATGAGCCGGTCGAGGTAGTCCAGCTTGCCGTGGTCGAGCACGTGGGCGGCGCCTTGGTCCGCGACGAGCTTCCGGCCGCGGTCCGTGCCGGCCGTGCCGATCACCGTGCAGCCGTGTGCCGCCGCGAGTTGCACCGAGGCCGTGCCGACGCCGCCGCTCGCTCCGTGCACCAGGACCGTCTCGGCGGGCCGGGCCTGCGCCCGGTGGTGCAGCGACCAGTACGCCGTGACGTACGGCGTGTTGACCGCCGCGCCCTGGGCGAAAGTGACGTCCGGTGCCAGCGGATGGACCGTACCGGCTTCGCAGAGGGCCAGTTCCGCATAGGCCCCGGTGACCGCCCCCGACGTGTACACGCGGTCGCCGACGGAAATGCCGTCGACATTCGGGCCGACCGCCACGATCTCCCCGGCGGCATCGTGGCCCGGCGTGTACGGCAGCGCAGGTTTGACCGCGTGCGTCCCCGTTCGGATGTACGTCTCGACCGGGTTGACACCCGCGGCGTGAACCTTGACGACAACCTGACCGGCCCCCGGTTGCGGATCGTCAACGGTTTCGAGCCGAAGCTGCTCCGGTCCACCGAACTTGCTTACGCGGATTGCTTTCATTGCAGCCTCTTGGCCAAGGGTGCCACGGGCAGCTTGCCTGCCCGTGCACTGGCGGGCAAGCCGCCAGTGGCACCCGGCGGCGCCCTGGGATGGATGCCTAGCCCGCGGGCTTGACCGTTTCCGTCTTCTCGTCGAACTCGAAGATCTTGCCCTCGCGGTACGACCGCACGCCCATGTGCAGTGCGGCCATCACGTAGTAGCCGAACAGCTCGTTGCTTCGCGGCTTGGTGCGCGTTTTCATGGCGTTCAGGAAGTCCTTCCAGTGGTTCTTCACCGAGCCGCCTTCCTTGCGTCGCACGATCTCCTTGGGCTTCTTGTTGCCGGCCGAGCGCTGGGCTTCGATGTCCGCCCCCACGCCGCGGAAGGTCAGCGTGGCCTGCTGACCGCGGATGAGCATCGGCCAGTTCGAGTCGTTGGAGAGCCCCGCCAGCACCGTGATCGACGGCCCCCCGGGATACTCGATCGAGAGCGTGAACGTGTCGGGGATCTCTCGCCCGTCGTCCC
>CAYMME010000337.1:0-10568 GCA_964391465.1 uncultured Planctomycetales bacterium | reverse complement strand
GTCTTCGCGGCGGACGTGGACGGAGACTGGGACACCGACGTTCTCTCCGCGTCGGACTTTGATTTCAAGATCGCGTGGTACGAGAACGATGGCGCGTCGCCCCCGGGATTCACGGTGCGGGTGATCTCGACCGCGGCCGTCGGCGCGCGGTGTGTCCTCGCGGCGGACGTGGACGGCGACGGGGACGTCGACGTGCTCTCCGCGTCGCAGGGCGACGACAAGATCGCGTGGTACGAGAACGACGGCGCTTCACCGCCGGGATTCACCGAGCGCGCGATCTCCACCGCGGCCGATCGTGCCCAGTCCGTCTTCGCGGCAGACGTTGACGGCGACGGGGACGTCGACGTGCTCTCCGCGTCGGAGTACGACGACAAGATCGCGTGGTACGAGAACCTCCAAATGGTTGACTGCAATCCGCCGAGGATCCCGGTGGATCCCGAGCCGACCGACGGCGCGATTGGCGTGCTCCTCGATGCCGATCTGTCATGGGGCCCCGTGCCCTGCTGTCCGGTGACCTGGGACCTGTATCTCGGTACTGACAATCCCCCGACCACGCTGGTTCGTGGGGGATCAGCGAGCGCAGTCTGGGACCCGGGTCCGCTCGCGTGCGGCACGACGTACTACTGGCAGGTCGTGGCCACCGGCGACGGCGGCAGTACCGAGGGCCCCGTCTGGTCGTTCACCACAGGTCCGGCAGAGGAGTTCGTCGAGCGGATGGTCTCGACCGCGCCCGACTATGCCTGGTCCGTGTTCGCGGCGGACGTGGACGGTGACGGGGACACCGACATGCTCTCCGCGTCGCACGGTGACGACAAGGTCGCGTGGCACGAGAACGACGGGGCCGCAGTACCGGGTTTCACCGAGCGGATCATCTCGACTGCGGTCGACGGGGCTCGGTGTGTCTCCGCAGCGGACGTGGACGGTGACGGCGACATCGACGTGCTCTCCGCCTCGTACAGTGACGAGAAGATCGCATGGTACGAGAATGATGGGACGTCCCCGCCGGGCTTCACCAGCCGGATCGTCTCTGCCGCGGCCGTTGGTGCCGTCTCGGCCTTCGGGGTGGACGTGGACGGCGACGGAGACACCGATGTAGTCTCCACGTCGTACCCCACTCGAGGTGAATTCAAGCTGGCCTGGCATGAGAACAACGGTGCCTCGCCGCCGGGCTTCACCGAACGCGTCATCTCGACCGCTGTGAAGGTCCCCGCCTCTGCCTCCGCGGCTGATCTGGATGGTGACGGCGACACGGACATGATCTCCGCGGGTGCCGGTGACACGCTCGTGTGGCATGAAAACGACGGCGGCGCTCCACCGTCATTCACGGCGCGGGTCGTTTCTCCCTTGGCTGGCGGTGCTGACTCGGTGTTCGCAGCCGACGTGGACGGTGACGGAGACACCGACGTAATCTCCGCATCATTCCTCGCTTGGCATAGACTCGAGCTGGCCTGGTATGAGAACAACGGCGCCTCGCCGCCGGGCTTCACCGAGCGGATCGTCGCGACGGCGAACGGCGATGTTCCCACCGTCGTCGCGGCAGACGTGGACGGTGATGGAGACACCGACGTGGTCTCGGCATGGTGGATGGCGCCAGGGAATCGTGGCAGGCGCTTCGACGGGAAGATCGCGTGGTACGAAAGCGACGGCGGTTCGCCGCCGGCGTTCACGGAGCGTGTGATCTCAACCCCGATCGACGGGGCCCTCTCTATCTGCGCGGCGGACGTGGACGGCGACGGTAACATCGATGTGGTCTGCGCGCTGTCATTGGACGGCAAGCTCGCGTGGTACGAGAACCGCCGTGCGGGGCTGGCACACATCTGCGGTGGTCTGGGGGTGGGCGGGGATCCGAGAGCGTTCATCTCGCCGAGGTCGAAGCATGTGGGATTCGATGCGGTGGAGATTCTCGCGAACGAGGATGTTTCGCTGATCGAGGCGTGCACGGCCTCTACCGGCGGTGCGCCGCCGTCGGTGATCGGGCTGGTGCGGCTCGGCGACGGTGTGCACTCGGTGCAGCTCGACGGACCGATCGAGGTTGCCGAATGGACGAACGTCAAGCTGACGGTTCGTAGCGACGTCACCTGCCTCGAGTCGACGCTCTGCTTCCAGGTTGCTCACCTGCCCGGCGATCTTGACGGAAACGGGCAGACCGACATCAGCGACGCGACGCGCTTCGGTCAGGAGTTCTCCGGCGGGGCGGCTCTACTGGCCGACCTCAACGGCGACGGGCAGATCAATCTCAATGATGCCACGCGCTTCGGTCAGATCTGGCATGGCACGTCCGACGAGGGCAAGAGCCCCGACGGCACCGCCGGTTGGAACGGCGTCGGGCTGCCGGAACGGCCGGCGTGTGTGTGCCCGTAGGGGGGAAGGGACGTAGGGACGAAGGGACGTAGGGACATAGGGACGGAGGGACGGAGGCTCGGGCCGCTCGTGCGAGTCTGTCCTTCACTCCCGTGCGTGGGGTCTGCCGTGCGGTGTCCGGCGCATGTGTGCACACGTCGCGTCGGTCCGCATGGCGGACCCTACGCATCCACCCCCTTCGTCCCTACGTCCCTTCCCCTGCTCCTTTACCGCACCGACACCTTCCGCGTGCCCTCCGGCCGCTTCTCCTTCGCCGTCGCTTCCGGGATCTTCTCGAGCAGCTCGCCGAGGTTGAACCGGTGGTACTTCTGGAAGCAGGCCTGGTAGCGCTCGCTCTGCTTGGGGTCGCCGGCGTTGGCGTACCACACGTCGAGTGTCTTCGGGCGGAACAGGGCACAATGCAGGCATGACTTCATGGCCACCGGGCGAGTCATGAGCCACTGGCCCATTTCGGGCTTGGTGAACTGGCCGTACTTGTCCTTGACGCGTGCGGCGAGCTTCTCGTAGCGGTCGCCGGCGCTCAGCATCACGGCGTCTTCCAACGGGTGGGGCAGCAGCTCGTGATACTGGTTGGGCTTGATGACGTCGAAGCGGTCCGGCTCGCAGGCCAGCCCGACGGCGCTGGGGATCTTCCCGTCGGCGATGACGTAGTAGTACTGGCACGTGCGGCGAGCCTTGCGGAAGATGTCGACGGCCTCATCGAGCGTGTCGGCCTGCTCCATGCCCATCCGCATCAGGTACGTCATGGGCACGCCGTCCCAGTCGCCCACACCCCGGCCGCCCATCTCGCCGAACGAAACCTGCTTCTCGTTCATCCCCGTGACCGACCCGACCAGCCCCGCGTAGCCGATGTTGATGAACGCGTTGTAGCCGTCCGGTTTCACCACGAAGACCACGTCCAGCTCCTGGAAGCCGAACTCGGTCATGTAGTCGAGGATCCGGCCGTGCAGCAGCGGCTTGCCGCTCGTGGCCTTGCCGAACAGGGCGAAGCCGCTGCAATGGAACAGCTCCGGGAAGACGTTGGCCACCAGCACCGTACCCAACGGCACGCCCGAGCCTTTGGCCAGGCCCTCCATCTCCGCGAGATAGCGCTTGGGCGTGAAGGGCTTGGTCCGCTTGAACGCCGACTCGATCGACCCCTTGAACGGGTCCTTCTCTTTGACCGCGTCGTGGGTGCGGGCGATCATCATGGTCTTGCGACACATGGTCTGGACCACGTCCTTGAGGAGGACACCGTGCTGGTAGCCGATCTCCTCGGGTGAGCCGGCGAGCAGACACACGCGCACGCCGTCGATGTCCAACAGGAGGCCGCGGCCCTCGCGGGCGATCACCTTCTCCCCGGCCACAGCCGGTGCGGCCAGCAGGCAAACCACGATCAGGACGAACGGACAGGCTCTCAGGATTCGGAGCATCTGGCTTCTCCCGCGTCAGACGTCACCCACCGGTAACGCGTATGGGGTGCAGGTTGGCAGGCCGAGACGACACGTCACGGCTCGCGCACATGGGTCGCTCGGCCACGATTGGCCTCATGATACACAATCCGAGCCCCGGATGGCACGGTGCCCCGTACTTGGCGCCCGCTCACCGGAACTTGCGAAGGGCGGGACGTGCAGGTGACTCCGCGACGCCGGCGTCCGGCTGGTCCAGCACCCGGGCGGCCGGCGGGCGCGGGCGGGGGGGGGGCGGGAACTTGGGTATGGCGGGTCGTGGAGGGGTCTCCGCGTCGGCGGGGGGCGGGATCCCCCCCCCCCTGGCAACCGGCCGTCACGGACGCAGCACACACATGTCCTGCGATCACGGCGACCGCGGCGCCCACAGCATATCGTGGGGCGTGGGAGTTTCCCCACACCAGGGGTAGCGTGCTTGGCGCTCTCCGCGCCGGCCGCCATCCTTGTGTTAATCCACAAGACAGGCGGACCGAAGAAGGACTAGAGCGTGCAGCGCGCACACGTGCACCGGGGGTTATCGGTCGCGACGATGCATCGGAGCGACGTGTGGAATCACCAGCGGGTCCGGCCAGGCGAGGCCAGGAATGAGCTTGACGACGGTCAAAGTCCCCGGGGAGATGGAGCCGCTGTTCGCCAAGGCCGAAGCGGTTGTCTCCCAGTACTTCCAAGAACGTAAAGACGATCCCTCGCGGGGGACGATCGAGATCTTCGGCCAACGGTACATGTTGGTCAGGGGCGCAGCGCTGTCGGTCGAATTCTTCTCGTTGGTAAAGGAGTTCTTCGGGAAGGGCTTGGAAGCGGAGGCGGAAG
Source organism: uncultured Planctomycetales bacterium (assembly GCA_964391465.1). Taxonomy (GTDB): domain Bacteria; phylum Planctomycetota; class Phycisphaerae; order UBA1845; family CAYMME01; genus CAYMME01. The sequence goes on along the minus strand of CAYMME010000337.1, from coordinate 5,949 downwards.
ACTTCGCCCGCAACATGCTGTTCGACCTGGCCCACTCCATCGGCAAATCCGATGCGAGAAACTTCCATGCCAAGATGCAGTTGAATGACCCCATCGAACGCCTGTCGGCCGGGCCCGTGCACTTCTCCCACACCGGCTGGGCATTCGTGGATGTCTCTCCCGAGTCACGCCCGTCCCCGGACAAGGACTACTACCTCCTCTACGACCACCCGCAGTCGTTCGAGGCCGACACCTGGATCCAAAGCCGGCTCGAGCCCGATTTCCCGGTATGCATCATGAACTCGGGCTATTCGTCCGGCTGGTGCGAGGAGAGCTTCGGCGTCCGGTTGGTGGCGTCCGAAATCCTCTGTCGGGCCAAGGGGGATCCGTGCTGCCGGTTCATCATGGCCCCGCCGGATCGAATCGAGGGGCACGTCGCACGCTACATGAAGGACAAGCCGCACTTCGCCCACCGAATGAAGTCGCACACGATCCCCGACTTCTTCTCGCGCAAGCGACTCGAGGAGGACCTGCGACGGAGTGAGGCGCAATACCGTGCGATCTTCGAGGCGACCACCGACGCACTCGTCATCGTCGACACGGAGGGCATCATCGTCGACGCCAACCCGGCGGCGGCGGGCATGCATGGCTACGAGCGCGACGAGTTGATCGGGATGTCGCCGAAAGGTCTGGTCCACCCGGATCGCCATCACCAGTTCGAGACCTTCCTGCATCAGGTCCAGGAGACGGGTTCGTTTCGCGCGGAGTCGATGGATGTCCGCAAGGACGGATCCGCCGTCGACATCGAGGTGCGCGGAACCGGTTTCCACTACAAAGGACAACCGCATCTGCTCGCGATCCTGCGTGATATCACCGAGCGCAAGCAGGCGGAGCAGGCGCTGCGAACAACGCATGATGGGTTGGAGCAACGCGTCGCGGAACGGACGGCCGAGCTGGCCGACTCGAACACGCAGCTTCAGCGGGAGATCACCGAGCGCACGCGGGCGGAGGAGGAACTGGCCCGGCACCGCCATCACCTCGAAGAGCTCGTCCAGGAGCGCACGGCCGAGCTGGCAAGAAGCAACTACCGTCTCCAGAAAGAGATCGCCGAGCGGAAGCAGGCGCAGGTCCGGCTGAACGAGCACGCGGTCCTGCTCCGGTCGAAGAACACGCAGCTCGAAGCGCAGCGCGAACACCTGCAAGCCCAGAAACGAGGCCTGGTGGCGGTCAACCAGGAGTTGGAGAAGGCCAAGGGCGCGGCCGAAGTGGCCAATCGCTCCAAGAGCGAGTTCCTGGCCAACATGAGCCACGAGATCCGCACGCCGATGACGGCGATCCTCGGCTTCACCGACGTGCTGCTCGAACATGACCATCTCGACGACGCGCCGCCGGAAACGACGGAGGCCGCCCGGACGATCAAACGCAACGGCGAGTACCTCCTGGGCATCGTCAATGACATCCTCGACCTGTCCAAGATCGAAGCCGGAAAGATGACGGTGGAGAAGGTCGTCTGCGCGCCCTGCCGGATCGTCGACGACGTGGTCGCCCTCGTACGCGTGCCCGCCGAAGCGAAAGGACTGCCCCTCGAGATCGAACACGTCGATCCGACCCCGGAGACCATCCAAACCGATCCGACCCGCCTACGTCAGATACTCATCAACGTGGTCGGCAACGCGATCAAGTTCACGGAGGTCGGACGGATTCGGCTCCTCTCCCGGCTTGTCGATGACGGGGGTGAGCCCCGAATGCAGTTCGACGTGGTGGATACGGGCCTCGGCATGACGGAGGAGCAGGTCGCCGTGCTGTTCCAACCGTTCACGCAGGCGGACTCCTCGACGACGCGGAAGTATGGAGGGACGGGGCTTGGTCTGACCATCAGCAAGCGTTTTGCCGAGATGTTGGGCGGAGACATCACGGTCGTCGAGACGCAACCGGGGGTCGGGACGTGCTTCCGGGTCACGGTGGCCACCGGCCCGCTCGGCGACGTGAAGATGGTTGACGAGCATGTGTCGGCCGCGGCAATCACGGCCGAAACGGCCGGCGAAACACCAAGGACCGACAGCCAGCCGTTGCATGGGACCCGGATCCTGCTGGCCGAAGACGGTCCGGACAACCAGCGGCTCATCGCCCACGTGCTGAAGAAGGCCGGCGCGGACGTCACGGTCAAGGAGGACGGAAGGCTCGCCGCGGACGCCGCCCTGGCCGCCCGCGACCGGGGAACTCCATTCCACTTGATCCTCATGGACATGCAGATGCCGGTGCTGGACGGTTACGAGGCCACCGCCCTGCTGAGGCAGCAGGCGTACACCGAGCCGATCGTCGCGCTCACCGCCCACGCCATGGCCGGCGATCGCGAGAGGTGCTTGAACGCCGGCTGTGACGGCTACGCAACCAAACCCATTGATCGGAAGAAGCTGATCGAGATGATCCGCAGACATCTCGACAAAGGGCATCCGGCCGCGACCGCAGTGCCCGGTCCCACGGATCTTCTGGTCGGGCAGCTCGTCGATGAGCCCGACGCAGCCGCAAGCGTCGGCGACGCTCGCCCGGCCTAAAGACGCAACTCCTAGTGTAGTGTCCCAGAGTTGTCGAGGTTTCTCTGGTCCGAACCGCGCCCGTTAGGAAGCGGCCGCGGCAAGGCGAAGCATTGCCCCTCCCTCACGGCCTGCTACTGCCCGCACCTTGACGCGATCACGCGCGACCAGCAAGCCCTCCCGGTTGGGGTTGGGATAGGACACCATCCGCCTGAGGTGCGACGCTACCGGCTGCGTAGCTCAAAAGCGAAGAGCTCCGCCCCCTCGAGTCGGAAGAGCACTCGCACCTCGCGCTCGCCGACTTCGCCGAGCGATCGGCCCTTCCATTTGACTTGCTGCGCGAACCCTGACTCGGTGAGCGGATCGCAGTCTTTGAACGTCCAGCCCGCGATGGGCTTGTTGCCGTCGGTGCGGAGCTCCGCAGAGATTCGGCCCTTGACCTTCGCGTTCACGACCAGCCCCCGGCCTTCGGGAAGGAACGGGCGCGTCATGATCGTGCCGGGCTCGTCGGTGCGCGGCCGCACGCCGACCAGGCGGTCGCGCTCGGCCGTGAGCAGGCCGATCGAGCCGACGTTCTCCTGCTTGGTGTTGTGGTCGAGCGGGAATCCGCCGTAGTAGAAGCGCAGCTCGTCACCTACGCGCACGGGGCTGTCGGCAACGATGGCCATGCCGGCGTCCCATGCACCGGCCGGACCGCGCGCGATGAACGGCGGGTGCGTGGGCAACATGTCCCAATGCTCGCCGTCGCCGCTCCAGGCCAGCTCGCCGTGCATGAAGCCGGTCTTCTTGTCATAGATCTGCACCACGCCGAAGAACAAGTCGCCGCGACGGAAGACGGTCATGCCGTAGTACTCGGGGATCTCGGTCTCCGTGGGGATCAGGATGGTGCGTTCGTGCGTCCATTGCCGAAGGTCGGTGCTCCTCTGACGGGCGACGCGCCGACGGTGGTAGCCGGCCCACGCCCGCGGACGGCAGAACAGCAACCAGCGCTCGCGCGTCTCGTCGAAGACGAAGTTGTTGTGCGTGTCACTGTGATACGAGATGGCCGGCGTGTCGGACAGCCGGGTGAACGTGTGGCCGTCGTCGGAATGCGAGACGAACACCCCGCCCTTCTGGTTATGGATGGCCAGGAACTTGCCCGGGTGCTTGTCCGGCTGCGGGTTGAAGCACACGTCGATGTTCTGCGTCTTGTCGGTGCCGAGCCGGATGCAGTTGTTGTCGGTGCTGCCCTTGTGGTCGAACACACCGAGGAACGGCTTGCGCCAGGTGATGCCGTCGTCCGACTCGGCGTAACAGACGTTGTACGAGAACGGCAGCCGGTTGTAGTAGGCGTGCCGGTTCCACACCGAGTACCACATGCGGTGCCGGCCGGTATCCGCGTCGCGCAGGACCGAGCCGCCGAGGTGCGGCCCGGTGCCCTCCCACGGATGTTCGCGAACGATCAACGGGTTCTTCGGATGACGCACCGGCGGAACGACGAACCGCTCGACCAGCCAGTGATCCTCCACCACGCGCTTGTCGCAGAGGAAGTAAGGTCCCTTCGCGGCCGAGATGCGATAGCCGTCGTCGCCACCCGCCGCGCCCCGCGGCGCCAGCGAAACGGCCGAGAAGAGAAACAGCAGCAATCGTGTGTGCATGTGTGAATCCCCTGCGTGCGATGCGTCGCCAGTGAGCGTCTCAGCGTTGGCGAAGCGTACCTGATCCGAACCGCGACCGTGAGGGAGCGGCCGCGGCAAGGCGAAGCATTGCCGCTCCCCTATCCCGACACACATCGGGACGGTTCGAGAAGAATGCAGTCTGCCTGAGACACCACATCAAGCCCGTGCCCGCGGTTGGCCTCGACGACTGCCACCGCAACGGACCCTGCGAGTATACCGCACACACCCGCTCGGGCGGTGATGGATGAGCGCGGTTCCCTGACGCGGCACGGGACCGGCGCGCGGGTGGCCAACCGGAATCGCCCCGGCCCGTCCCTCTTCACTGCTTATGTAACACAAACCACGACGACGCTGCGGTCTCGTTCAGCTCGGAAACGGCGTCAGATGTCCGCCGTGCTCGATCATGCGGTTCAGGGCAAGGAGGTTGAGCATCAGGACGCGGGGCTGGTGGTAGTTGCCCTTGCGCTTGGTGCTGATGCCGGGTCGTTTTTGGTCGCGGCCCTGGCGGTCGATCGCCTGGCGCCAGACGCCGTGCTCGGCGGCGGGCATGGTGCGCAGTGTGTAGGCCCGGACGCGATCGTACCACCGGCGGGCCCACTCATCGCCGGTGTGCTCGATGACGGTCATGCACCCGATGAGAATCTCGCAGTGGGCCCACATGGTCTTCATTTCGTACTTCGGCCCGCGCCGGTGCTCGGGCGTGTCGAACACGAAGTAGTCCTCGTCGGCCCAGCCTTCGAACGCGTAGTCCCAGCACATCTCCAACAGCCGCCGGAACCGCTGCTTGTTGAGGTCGAACAGTTCGCGGTCTCCGATCCGAATCGCCTCGTGCATCACCATCCACAGTGACTCCAGCGAGTGGCCGGCGAACATGTGGGCCTTGATGTGGTCGATGCGCGAGTAGTCGTGGTTCAGGCACTCGTTGACGATGCCGTACTCGGGGTTCCAGAACCGGTTGACCAGCGCGTCGACGTGCTCGCGGCAGAGCGCTTCGAGTTCCGGATCCTCGTGATGTGACAACAGTTGCGACAGCGTCCGCACCAGCACCATCGAGTGGCCCTGCATGCGCAGACCCTTGGTGGGGACCTTCACGGCGATGTCCGTGTTCGCACCGTGGTCGTAGTTCGGATCGTCGTACGTCCGAACCGACGTGCGGATCGACAGCTTGGCCAGCTTCAGGGCGTCCTCGTCGCCGGTGGCCTTGTAGTACTCCGCCAGGCCGTTGGCGGCGAAGAGCGCGCCGTAGACCGTCTTGCCGACACCGTCGATGAGCGTGCCGTCGCGGCGGACGGCCTCGTTCCACTTGCCGTCGCCCGCATGCATGTGCCGGATCATGAAGTCCTTGGTCTTGCGGGCGACCTCCAGCCAGCGCGGGTCGCGGCCGAAGTTGTTGTAGAGGAACGCGTAGACCCAGACCGCCCGGCCCTGGTACCAGATGTACTTCCGGTCGTCGGCCACCGAGCCGTCGTCGGTCAGTTCGCACATGAAGCCGCCGAGCTGCTTGTCGTACCCGCCCTTGTCCCAGAAGGGCAGATACTGGTTGAAGAGTCGGTCGCGATAGTCGTCTCGAAGCTGTTCCAGGCTCAACCCCGCAAGCATGGTCGGCACCCTTCGCGAAACCGGGCGTCGGTGTGCCGCCTCCGGTCCAACCACCCGGCCGGAGCAGCCCGCAGCCGCCGAAAGCCCGGCCGCCCCAACGGCCGCTTGTTTTAATGTTAGGGCGATTTCCTAGTTCTACACCAACGCCGACGCAGCTCGCACATCACGCACGTGCCGGG
>CAYMME010000336.1:0-10600 GCA_964391465.1 uncultured Planctomycetales bacterium | reverse complement strand
CTCGAGGCGTCGCCTCCACCGGTTCCACCCTGACACCCCTTGTCCAGAAAGTGGTCCTCGATGGCTCGGGCGGTCTCCTGATTTGTTGCATCCCAATACAAGGCCGCATTGTGTTCGCTCGTGGCATTATGACCACTGACGAGTCGGTCATTCGGGTCAGAGCTAATCCCAATGTACCAAGCGGAATAGCCTCCGCCGTACGTCGCGATTTGCCGGTCAATTTCCACCGCAATACTGTCCGCTGTTGCTTGAATGAACATTCCTTTGCTCCTTTTCGACCCGAGGTAGAACCATGCGGCTCCGTGTTCCAGCACGGGCCGCTTCCCTTCGGCGGCTGCGACGCGCTGCCGCCGAGGTGGTCGGCTTGGCGGTCTCGCCAAGCCAGCCACAGAACTGAATGAAGCGTCGCACATGCTTCATTCAGAACAATGATAGCGCATGCCTCCCCCGCTGTCAAATATTTCTGGCGCAGAAATCCAAATGCTTCATTAGATGCACTTGGCCCCGCATCCAGCTAGTACACACAACATGTTGTCGCAACATATGTTACGGCTGCGCCGGCGCAGCGGTAATGTCGCAGATGATCCCGAAAAAAGCGGTTCGAGCTGGCCCCGGGTTCATCGGACTGGGCTGTTGGGAAGGCACAGGGCGAAAGGGACATCGGTCGATGGAGCCAGTCAGCGATAGCCGATCTAGGCTTCCGACTCGAGCGCGCACGTCCCGAGGGGGTTGGCGCCGTAGTCGGCCCCCGACGCCCCGGGCACTGCCCTGGAAACTACCCAGAACGCTACCCTGAAAACTACCCAGAACCAGAGACCGACACCGCCGCGGGCGGGTTGGCAGAAAGGTTCGCAGATGGGTTGGTAGAACGGTTGACAGAACCCTCAGGGCGAGCGCTTGAGGCGGCCAGCCGGGCGACGGGCGAATCGGCCGTCCTTCATCACCGCGCCAGATTGGCGAACGGCAGCTTCCCGAACACCGACTTGAATTCCTCTAGGAGTTGCCGTTCGACCTCTCTTGCTTCAGCGCCAATTGTCGTCTTCCAGCAGAGCAGCAGCTCCTCTGCGTCGTGCAATTGCCAGACGTACCGCCCGCCCCAATGCCCGACCGGCTGGCCAGCGCCGAATCGAAGGTACTGCCTGACCCGGCTCCGCAGTGTGGCCTTGCTCCTTGCACCGCCCGCTTTACGGATGTAGAGCACGTCCGTGTCGTCGACCCACTTCCTCTTCAGTGTCGACGCCGGCACGGTCGGGTTTCTCCTCTTGAAGTGACCGCTGGCGCTCTCCGCTCTGAAGCGTGGCGGACGCTCATCGATTCTCAGCACAAGATAGACGCCGCTCAGTCTCGGCATGCCATCAAGGGCCTTGGGCTGCCGCAGGCTCTCCATCGTCACGAACCCTGCAAAGCCGCGGCGTTGCACCGCGTCCTTCTTGAAGTGGTTGCGCGCTGCCATCACGTCACTTGTCCTGAAGACCCGGGCTTCGCAATCGACGCACCGCCACGCGGGGTCGAGCAGCGAGACACAACACCCACCAAGAACGATCTTGCCGGCATCCAGATCCTTCCGGAGCTGTCGAGAGTAGGCCGGCATCCCGTAGAGGATGCGGGCAATCCGCCTCGACCCGCACTGGGGACACCGACGAGGCTTCGCCCTGGCTTGGAACACGCCAGCTAATCCTCCTCCCGCTCGTCGATCCATACAACAGGAAGGAACCGCCATCTCTGTCCTCGGCGTCCCGGCTCGAACGCCAACTCGTCCTCCCGACCCTTCAGAACCCTGATGCCCCAGTTGCCTCCACCGCGTGAGGTTCGCCGATCGGGTGTCAGGAACCGCTTCAATTCGGGCACGGGTACGGTGCAGCTTGCTCCGCTGTCCTTGCACGCGAACTCAACGGCGTCGTATTCCCCGAGGTCTTCGGCGAGGCCCGGACTGATGTCCCACCAGTAGTGGAATGACTTCTCATAAGGGCTGCTGCGCTTGACCAGAATGGACTCGGCCGGCCCCTTGAACTCCCGCTTGCGGCCGCGGGAAACGCCTCGCGGCTTGCTTCTGGCGGCGCCCGTCGATTCCCGAACGGTTCGCCCACGGCCTCGCCGCCGTCGCGCTTTTGGGGGATGCAGCTTGTGGTACTTCTCGTGGCAATTGTCATGCATCAGCACGCAGTTGTCATCGCGGTAGCCCTTCAGGTTGTCGAGGCGGTGCAGATGTACGTTCTTCCGGGTCGTGAACGCCTTCCCGCAATGGTGACACGGGGCCTTTCGCTCGAACAGCCGTTGCTTGACCTCGGTCTTTGTCTTTCGCTCATCGAGGTTGAGCCTGGCAAAGACGAAGCGGTTCGCGTACCACCATTCGTCCGGATCGTCGCCGGCGTGCTCGGCGATCAATCTACGTGTGTGCTCAAGGATTTCCTCGGGCTTCATCGGCAACGGTCTCCTTCTGCTCTGCCGCTTCGGTGGTAGGCCGCTCTTCTGGCAGAGCCTATCCTGCTGATCGACTCGCGTCAATGCCTTGGCCTCGGCCCGGCGGACTGCGTGAAGTTGCAGCGGCGAAGCCGCGGAGACCGTCCGAGCCCGAAGGCCTCCTGCAAAATAGAAATCCATTTCCAATTCACAGGGCCCGACGATTCGATGCGGAGCCCCCCGGCCTGCCGGACTGGCTGGGCAAGGGCGCTCCGGCGGCCCCCTGCGAGAAAAGCTGTTTTCCGGGCTTGACTACGGGATTCTCGCGCAGTAGTATTACGCCAACAACATAACCTGAAGGGTTTAGATACCTTCACCTCTCCAGCAGGAGAACTAGGGTCCATGCCCGGGCCGAAAGGCCGCGGGGCGATGGGCCTTTTTTCATGTCACCACTGTTTTTGGCAAGGGGTTCAGTTCGGCCAGCGCGCCGAGAAAGGAGGTCTGCAGATGGCAGAGAGTCTGAGAGTTCAACCGTCCGTGAATGGCACCACGGACAAGAAGGACACCGTGATGCTGACGGGGGCGCCGCCGAACGAGTTCTGGGCGAACGAGCTCGAATTCGACTCGGCCCGCGCCGAGCGCGCGCTGGCGGAGGACGGCGTGCTCACCGACTGGATTGACCGCTTGTCCGGCCGGCGCGCTCGAATGCTCTGCGTCCTGCACGATCTGCCACACGAGGGTTCGGTCGGGAAGCTACGCCCATTGCTGCACGCGCGAGCAACGGAGCTGGCTCCGCTCTACCTGGTGTCGGAGTTCGGCAAGGGCAAGTCGGAGGTCGCCACGGTCGAGGTCGCCAGAGATGCGCTGGCTCCGCACCTGGTCGACCTTTGCGTGAGACCAAGGCGCAAGCCGCCGGAGCCGGGCGAACCCGACGATGATCGCTACGACAAGATGGCACTGCTCTTCGCACTGTACGTGCGCGATCCTGACCTCTTGAGAGAAGTGCTCCACTTCGACAAGGTCCATAAGAAGGGCTTCGCCAGCATGGTGCTGGCTCCAGCGCAGCCGCGCCCGCCCAAAAGGGCGCTCGGCGCCTTCCTCACCGACGAAGCCCTTGGCGGCATCCTCGAATCCCTCCAGCGCGCCCGGCGGGACGGCAGCGTGTCAGAGCTTCAGGGCATCTGGGAACGCGAGGGCCGTCTCTTCGTCTTCATCCGGCGCACCGAGCGCCCGGATCATATTCACGACGGCCGGCACATCGTGCATGGCTACCGCGCGGAGTGGATCGTCCTCGATTTCGCACCCGACGGTGGCCAGGTTAACATCGCGTCGACGAGCATTGACGAGTCGCGGGAGATCGCCGACCTGGTCGCCAGGGCGTACTTCGAGTGTGACTGTCGGTTTGTGAACGAGGAGAAGGTGACCGAGGCCGCGACAATCCATACGTTCATTGCGGCGGCCCGCGCCGGTCACAACGGCGTGGCTCTTGTGGAGGCGTGCACGTCAAATTCCGCTCTCCGCGGGTCGTCCAAGGTGCGCCTGTCGAACGAGGACCCGCGGGCGTTCTGCGAGTCACTTGACCACCTTGAGCAGAGCGTCGGGCCGCTCTTGGAGTCGCTCTCTGACGTCGACTCGATCAAGGTCCTGTACCGCCGCAAGCGGGTGGGTCTCCAGTTTGACCAGGACGGCGCAGCCGAGAGCCAGTTCGTGGTCCGTTACACCGACCAGCGTCTGAACGCATTCGAGCGGCGATGGTTTGAGCAGACGATGAGGGACGAGCATGGCATCACGATTCTCTCGACGGAGAAGCGCTGAATCGCCTCCGACCGACCTGGCGGCAGCGCTGCTGCGCAGCGGCAGCACGCACGACGCCGACAAGCCCGGCGTGGCCGCCGTCGTCCAGGACCTCCAGAGCCTCGGCCTGATCGAAGCGGTGACCTTCGAATATGTGCGATGCGCCGACTCGAGAGACCGGGATTACAGGTACGTTCGGAACCGGTCTTGCCACGGGCGCATCCGTCTCTATGAAGATCTCGACGATGACGATGACCTTCATTGTCCCGAGTGTGGCCGCACGGTTTACCATCGAGGCAAGCGACGCCACAGGGCGATCCAGGTGCGCGTGAAATCCGATGGCATCCATGCCTTGTTGGAGAAGGCCCTGAAACAAACCGGCTTCGAGTGGAGGCAACTGTGCCCGTGGGTGTGGCGCGTGGATACACCACGAGGCGAGGTCAAGCTCATCGTCGTCGACTACTGCGACCCGGAGTATGGTTCTCGAGACTGGGCCATGAGCAACAAGGCCTGCTACGTTGTGGTTGACGCGGCCAGTTGCAGGACTCGGTTCTTGCCAGAGGAATGGCTTACCTGGACACGCCTGGCCGACATCGTGTGCCAGCCTGACGCATTGGCCGGGCTCCTATCATCGGCCGCAACGGTTGTCGCTTCGTCGGAGGTCCGCGTTTCAGTGCCGGTCTACAGCGCAATCACGCGCCCGGTCGTTCTGGGGACTCCCGCGAACGAGAAGAAGGCACCCACCCCGAAGAAGCCCCCGAAACGCGCATCGCGTGCGGCGACCATTGATGCAGTCAAGCGTGTATTGCGGCAGCACCTGCGTGCGGCTCGCGATCATGCTTATTCCTTGCGTGAGAGCGGGAGGGACCCGGAACTGCTGCCCCGTCCCACCCTGCAGCAGTTGGCCGACGGACTCAAGATTCATGTCTCCTCCGTCTCCCGCGCAATCAACGATCCGTCGGACAAAGAAATTGCCATCCTGTGGGAGACCGCCAACGACGTCGACCAGGTCATGCAGTTCAAGAGATGATGCTCATTTTGCAGTTTGCGTGATTTGCTGCAACTGCAAAACCGCCCCTGGCAGCGCGTAAGTCCACCGCCCCAGTCTGTTACAGCCACCTCCCAAGTTGCATTCCCCATTTCCTGCAAATCCGCCGGAGGGTGTTGAGCGGCGCACAGGGTGCTGCTCATCACAGCCGCCCTTTTCGGAGGAACAGGCATGCAGGAAGCAAGATGCAGCCGGGCGAAGTCTTCGCTGGCTTCGCCCAAGGCGCGCCTGGTCGAGTTGATGCAGAGGCTGAACTTCGGGCGAGTCGAAGGGCTGACCGTTGCGGACGGTGAGCCGGTGTTCGATCCGCCGCCGCGCGTCGTGCGCGAGGTGAAGTTCGGCGCGGAGAACGGCCCTCGGCCGGAGATCGATAAGGCCGACTTCGCGCTCAAGGCCCAGGTGCGGGAGCTGTTCGCCCAGATGGAGGCGATGGGCACCGGGATGATCCGCACCATCGAGGTCAAACACGGCTTGCCCTTTCGCATGACCGTGGAGGAGGACGCCGCCTGATCGCGGGGTCGGCTCCCCGTTCCTGATTCGAAGTCCCGTACCTGACAACTAACCGGCCACGAAGTGGAGGCGTTGTGGGTGCCGCTGAAGCGGCAGACCTGCAACGCCTCCTGTCATGTCGGTCGCTGTCTCGGTTGGCACCCACACGCGCCTCCTCGGCCAGAGGAGACAGAGATGGATGCCAACCAGAAGCACCCGGAGATCAATGAGTACGCCGAGTCGACCATTCGCGTCAAGGCGCGCCAGCTCATCGGCACGGCGGGATTCACGAGAAGCGATGTCGAGGACGTTGAGCAGGAAATGCGACTCGAGCTCCTGCTCCGCCTGCCGAAGTTCGATCCTGCCAGAGCCTCATACAACACCTTCGTCAATTGTGTCACCGAGCGCAAATGCGCCAAGCTCATTCGTCATCGCAGGCAAGAGATGCGCGACTACCAACGGCGATCCTGTTCACTGGACGACCGCGTCGAGGGGGCGTATGGCGGGACTGTTGCCCGCGCAGAGACCGTCGATCAAGACGAGCTGGATATCCGCACGGACAAACGCGGTCGGTCGCGCGAGGAGCAGAATCAACTGCGGACCGACGTCTCATTCGCTCTCTCGAAGCTGCCCGATGACCTGCGGCGAATCGCTGAGTGCGTGATGGGGACACGGACTCTCGTAGAAGCTGCCAGACAACTTGGGATGCAGCGCACAACCTTCTACAAGGCCTTGGGACGACTTCAGGCTCATTTCAAGAGCGCGGGGTTGAACGATTATTTCGGACGTTTTCCGACACATCGGCAGCCCGCCGGTTATGTAACGCAGTGCGGCGAGTAATCGCCGGGAAGGAAAGGCAACCGAATGTTCTTCCCGAAGTTCGTGAACCTGTTCAGGAGCACACAAGTGACAACGATCTCAGACCTCGACTTCCTCATCAAGGAACCTTTCGACGTGTACCTGGAGAAGGCGGCAGAGCGCCTGACGAGCCACCAGCTCAAAGAGTTCCGCGACAATCCATGCCTGTACCACAAGCGGAAGCTGGGTCTCGTCCCGGAGGAGCCGGACCGGCCCGCGTTCCTCTTCGGCCGCGCCGCACACATGCTCATCCTCGAAGGCCTCAAGGCGTTCGAGAACAGCTACGCGGTCGGCGGGCCAGTCAACCCCAAGACCGGTGAGGCCTACGGCCCCCGGACAAAGGCGTTCGCGGAATGGGCCGACGCCCAGGGTAAGCCGGTCCTCACCGACGAGCAGCTCGTGCTGCTCACGCAACTGAACACGATGGTCCGCACGCACGAGGTCGCCTCGGAGTTGCTGGCGGACGGCATCGCCGAAGGCGTGGTCCGCGCCGACTACCGCGACGTGCCCTGCCAGGCTCGCCTCGATTGGCTCAATCCCGAACAGGGCATCGTCGACCTCAAGACCTGCGATACGCTCACCTTCTTCGAGATGAGCGCCCGCAGCTACGGCTACATCCATCAGATGGCCTTCTACCGCGCCGTGCTCGGCCAGGCCGTCGGCAACCTGGCGGAGATCCCCGTCCACATCATCGCCGTCGAGAAACAAGAACCCTACCGCTGCGGTGTCTGGCGGCTGGCGCCCGATCTGCTGAAGCACGCCCAGAAGGAGAACGAGCAGGCCATAGAGCGCCTGAAGCGCTGCGAGGAGACCGGCTTCTGGCCAAGCGGGTACGAGGAAGTTCGGACGTTCGATTACCTGTGACAGAGAGGAGGTGAGAAGCATGGCAAAGTTACTGCAGCAAGTGCAGAGCGGGAAGACGGTGGAGCCCCGGCGCGTGATGCTGTACGGCACGCACGGGATCGGCAAGTCCACGTGGGGCGCCCAGGCGCCGAAGCCCATCTTCATCCAGACCGAGGACGGGCTGGGTCAGGTCGACTGTGACCGGTTCCCGATGCCGGGGAAGCACAGCGACGTGATCGCCGCCCTGTCGGAGCTGTACTCCGAAAAGCACCCCTACCGCACGGTCGTGGTCGACACGCTCGATTGGCTCGAGCAGTTGATCTGGGCCGAGGTGTGCAGGCGGAAGGGCGTCGAGAGCATCGAGGACATCGGATATGCGAAAGGCTACACGTTCGCACTTACGCACTGGCGTGAGGTCCTCGACGGGCTGGACGCGCTCCGGAACGACCGCGGGATGACCGTGGTCCTCGTCGCCCACTCGAGGATCGACCGCTTCGAGAACCCGGAGACGGAGACCTACGACCGCTACACGCCGCGCCTGCACAAGCACGCGTGCGCGCTGGTCTGCGAGTGGTCGGACGAAGTCCTGTTCGCCACGTACCGGGTCCACACCAAGCAGACCGACGAGGGGTTCGGCCGCAAGAAGGCACGCGGCGTCGGCACCGGCCAGCGGATCGTCCGCACCACCGAGCGCCCGGCGCATGTGGCCAAGAACCGGCTGAACCTGCCGGACGAGCTCCCGCTCGACTGGAGCGCCTACGCAGACTACCTGCCGGGCAATGAGCGCCCGGCGCAACCCCAGCAGAAAGGAGCCTGAACATGGCGAACCTGGGTGGATTCGACGCGCGCGAAGTGGAACCGCAGGTCGGCTTCGAGCCGATCCCGGCGGACAAGTACCTGGCGGTCGTCACCGCCTCGCAGATGAAGGAAACCAAGGCCGGCGACGGGCACTACCTTGAGCTGACCTTCCAGGTCATCGAGGGCGAGTACAAGGGCCGGAACCTCTGGGCGCGGCTTAACCTCGACAACGCGAACGAGACGGCGGTCAAGATCGCGCGGGCGGAGCTGTCGGCCGTCTGCCGCGCGGTCGGCGTGATGACGCCGAAGGACTCGCACGAGCTGCACGACCTCCCGCTCGTCGTGTCGGTCAAGCTGAAGAAGCGCGACGACACCGGCGAGATGACCAACGAGATCAAGGGCTACGAGAAGAAGGAGGCGGCCGAGGGCCAGCCCCAGCAGGCGACGGCCGACGGCTGTTCGCCGTCGGGCGATGTGCCGCCGTGGAAGCGCTCGTGACAGACGCCCTCGCCACAACCGCGCAACCGTTGCAGGGCCGTGACGGCGGCCCTGCAACATCATCGGACCCCTTCCCGAAGGACATCCGGGCGAACGGGCACCCCCTCTCGGTCGAAGAGCACTACCGCATCGCCCGGATGCCGATCGGCGGGGTCAGGCAGAGGTACGTGGTCAAGGACGCCGAGGAGTTCGTGACCCGCGTCAAGGCCGCGATCCGGTTCTGGGATGGAGTCGACGTGTGATTGAACTGGACCTGCCGTACCCGCCGAGCGTGAACCACTACTACCGCCACGTCGGGCGTCGGACGCTGATCAGCCGGGAAGGCCGGCGCTACCGCGAACGGGTCGCGGCGGTCCTGGCGGCAGCAGGTATCCGCCCGATCGACGGGCGGATCGAGCTTCGGATCGAAGTCTATCCGCCCGACCGAAGACGACGCGACCTGGACAATTTGCAGAAGGCACTTTGGGACGCGATCCAGCACGGCGGTGCGTACCACGACGATTCCCAAGTCAAGAAGGTGACAGCCGAGATGTTCGATCCCGTGCCCGGCGGGCGCGTGATCGTCCGCATACAGGAGGCCAAATGTCCGTGAGACGGCAAGGATTTAGGAAGGCGTCGAATCTGAGACGCCGAAAGCGCCGTGTCAGGTGCAGGAGGTGCGGTCTCCGGTTCGAGATGGACTCCGCCCTGGCCGACCGGCTTCAGGCGGTCAACAGCCCGAACTGCCCTCGGTGTCCGGTGTGCGAGGGCCGCGCGAAAGGCCAAGCGAAACGCGCGGTCGCAGCATACGACGAGTTCCTTCGACGACTAAACGAGCGGCGGCGACGCGATGAGTTCCTGCGGTTCTCCAGCAACAGGTGAAGTTGATGCAGCTCAGAGCGTACCAACGCGAAGCCGTCGATGCCGTGTACCGGCACCTGCGCGAGCGAGACGGCAACCCGTGCGTGGTTATCCCGACGGGCGGCGGCAAGACGCCGGTGATGGCGACCATCTGCGACGACGCGATCACCAAGTGGAACGGCCGCGTGCTCGTCCTCGCGCACGTGAAGGAACTGCTGGAACAGACCCGCGACCATCTCGCGGCGATGGCCCCCCATCTGCGGATCGGCGTCTATTCCGCCGGCCTCAAGCGCCGCGATACTGAGCATTCAGTGATCGTGGCCGGCATCCAGTCGGTCTACCGTCGGGCGGCGGAACTCGACCGCTTCGATCTCGTCCTCATCGACGAAGCGCATCTCATCCCTCCGGACGGTGAAGGAATGTATCGGCGGTTCCTGGCCGACGCGCACATGGTGAATCCGTACCTGCGCACCATCGGCTTGACGGCCACGCCCTTCCGTATGACGAGCGGATACATCTGCACGCCCGACCACTTCCTGAACGCGATCTGTTACGAGATCGGTGTCAAGGAACTCATACGCGACGGCTACCTCTGCCCGCTCAAGACGAAGGCCGGGATCGCCAGGGCGGACATGTCCGGTCTGCACGTGCGCGGCGGCGAGTACATCGCCAACGAGGTCGAAGATCTGATGGACGAGGACGAGCTCGTGCGCGCCGCCTGCACCGAGCTGGTCGAGCATACGAAGGATCGCAAGGCGGTCCTGATCTTCGCATCGGGCGTCAAGCACGGACGCCACGTCAAGGCGATCCTTGAGAACGATCACGGCGTCGAGTGCGGGTTCGTGTGCGGCATGACGCCAACGACGGAACGCGATCATCTGCTCGCCAGGTTCCGAGGCAACGGCCAAGCCGGTCTCTTCGGGGAGAGCGGCCCGCTGAAGTACCTGTGCAACGTGAACGTGCTGACCACCGACTTCGACGCCCCCAACATCGACTGCGTGGCCAAGCTCCGCCCTACCCTCTCGCAGGGTC
>CAYMME010000335.1:0-10605 GCA_964391465.1 uncultured Planctomycetales bacterium | reverse complement strand
GAACGCGAGCAGAAACGCCGCCTTTCCCCTCAAGAAGCGCGAGCCCTCTGAATCAAGCCGCGCTCCGGCCTCGTGAAGTTGTGGCACCAGGCGCAGTCGAACTTCCGATCTGCGACGTGTTTGTCGTGAACGGCCTCGAAACCGTTCGGAGCGTGGTACTCGTGACATTGCGTGCAGACATCGCCAGCGGCCCCCTTGAGTTCGTAACCCAAGTCACCCGGCAAGCCCATTCTGAGTGGCCCGCCCTCCATGCTCGAATGGCACGAGCCACAGTCGAGCACGGCGTCATCCTCGACACCGTGGTTGATCGTCTGGTACGTGTGTACCGCAACCGGCGTCCAACTCCCGGTCATCCCCGCGAAGGCCATGCCATCCGCAACCGCCTCGGCGTAGTCGCCCGTGACGAAGTATTTGAATGTGGAGTGCGGGATCATCTCGCCCGAAGCATCATGTCGGGCAGAAACAGACCAGTGCTCCTTCATCGGATAGATGCGGGCACCCGGCGAAGCGACGGTGCCGTTTGGTGCACCGAACTCGTATTCTCCGTCGTCGTTCTGCACGGCCGGCTGGCCGAGAACGTAGACATCGCTGGTCTGATCGTACCAGGTATAGGTCGGGGGCACGTCGCCTTGACGGATCTCTTCAGGCTTGTATCCGCCCTGCCCGCCGAACAGACCTCCCGCCCACACCGGTGTGTACCAGTCGCGCTCCATCTCGGTTGTGAGGTTCTTCGCATAGGTGGGAATGTGGCAACTCTGGCAGGCCACTCGAATCGCATGCGTATCACGCTTTGTACCGTCGTGTGCGACGTAGTCTCCGTGCGGCGTGTCGCCGTGGCAGTTGGTGCAGTCCAGGGTTTCCGCCCTGTCGTTCGGCCTCAGATCGAGTCCGCGACCGAGAACGTGGTGGTTCTCGTAGTCGTGGCACGCCTGGCAATTGAGGTTCGCTTCCGTGACTTCCATGTGCACGTCCGTGCCGGGCGGTGGATCGACAGTCAGCGAAGACAGATCCCCACGTTTCCCGCAATCCGTGCCGGCCGCGTATGCATGGCACCGAAGACATGTCGCCCGGGTCGGAAGATGAACTGTTTGCGCCGCCTCCACCAGCGAGACCGGCATGTTGGCCACGTCCGGTTCGAATTGGAAGTCACCGTTCCCGTCGTGCACCGGCATCTGCCATGTGCGTTCGACGCCAAGGTAGTCCACATACGTTTGCGGCTCGAACGGGCCGGCCAGCTTGCGCTTGTACGCCTCCTGATGACACATCATGCAGTCGATGTTGTGGAGCTGCTCGGAAGTCATGGTTGGAGTCGGCTGCTTGCCGTACCCTACATGACACGAAGTACAGGTCGCCCACGGCGAACTCGCCGGCGTTCCACAATAGGTGTTGAAGCCGAGCTCGCGTTTGCCGGCGCTGCCGGGAATGTTCGCTGCGTTGGGGGTCGGCCCGGTCCATTGGTAGTGCACGGACCCGAACATGTCCTCCGCCTCCGCAGTGTGGCAGGAAACACAGGTTTCGGGACCGGTGTATTCGGTGATTGTGGCGTGAGCTTGAAGGGCGCTCGCCGATGGCGTGGCACTGTTCGTGTGCCGAGGTGGTGCTTCGGCGGGATGGGCAGCACCCGCGCTCAAGAGGACGATGAGGCCCGACGCGCCGCCACGTACCAAGAGGCGCATTCGCAAGCGCGCAGGGCGGCGTGCAAGAGTGCGTTCCCTCCCCTCCTGCCGATCGTCAATCACAGTGGCCGCATTTCGATTCGTGACTGACCGAGTAATCGCATGAGTCATTACTGTGTTTCCCCTGTTTGGATTTCGATCTCCAAGCCCGTGCAAGCCGACACATTCCTTGCGCGAACTCGCTCCCTGGTCGCCCTTGCGTCAACATGCTTCGGCACTTCGGCACCGAATGCCTTGGCGGCCCGGTAGGATCGGTCGCCCTACCGCGCCGGTTCTGTTTCAGATGTACGGCAGGTTTACGTGTCGCCTAGCGTGGAGTTCTACGACCCACGGCCGGCGACCTTTCGGAAATGCGATGCATCAAAGCAGGAGGGCGTGATTCGCCAGAAGGAGGGAGGCAGTGCGTGTGTTGGTTCCAAGCGTGCCCCACTCCGACCCATGTGCGATCGAGGCTTCGTGCTCCGGTTTCGCGAGACCGGCGCTCTCGCCGGCATCGACAGTTGATTCAGCCGCCTGCGCACCGTGCGATGTGCCGATCGACGGCTCGTTCGTGTCGGTGAGGATGGCGGGGTTGCCCTCGAGGACCAGAGCCAGTTCGGCTTGGGCGGGCTCCGTCGCGCGCAGAGCGCACGAGGTCTGGTGGCCGTATGCGGTGGATCGCGCTGCGCCGGAGCGCGCTTCGTCGAAACT
Organism: uncultured Planctomycetales bacterium; assembly: GCA_964391465.1. Classification (GTDB taxonomy): domain Bacteria; phylum Planctomycetota; class Phycisphaerae; order UBA1845; family CAYMME01; genus CAYMME01. The sequence continues at coordinate 8,239 of CAYMME010000335.1, read as the reverse complement.
CATCCGGTGTATGTGGATGCCGGAACTGCCGTGTCGGTGTAGAACGAGGGCACCTGCGAAGGGTACGTTGGTCGCGCCGACGGACAGCACAAGCCCCAACAGAAGCAGACGGGATTGCAGTGACCAATACCCCATAGCGGCTCACACTGAAAGAACGCGCCCAGACACATCGCTGCAGCCGCATTCTTCGCTCGATTGCCACGCGCTCGGTCAGCGCTCTTCCCTTGTGTTCGCTTATCACCGACCCGTATGACATTATCGTACCCCAGCAGACTGTCGGGTTCAAGTGAAATCGATTTCTTCCACCGTGTTTCATGCGCGGCTGGGTGACCTTCAGAAGCGCGGGGCGGCAGTCCACACGTGCCCGCTTTCGGAACAGCGATGTCCGATACTGGGGCGCAGCGCCGGCGCGTGCTACCTGCCGTACTCGAGGCCGCCGTCCAGAATCCTTGCCGGCCCCTTCGTCGGCGACCAAATCAAACTCCGCCCCGCGGAAGCCCAGCGAATTGATCCCCTCGTAACCGAGCACGGGCAACCCGCTCGAGTGGATTCGTCTGATGTGTCGGCCCGGGATCAATCGGCCTCAAATGAAACGCGGACGACGGCATCGTTGTCGGCCGTGGCTTCGACGCCGGTCAAGGTCTTGACTTTGCTCGGCGGCTCGCCGACGCGAATCGTGTAGCTGCCGTCGCGAAACACTTTGGGACGGAACCGTGCTCCGTTGGTGCGCAACGTGTACACGGTCTCGCCGTAGGCTTCGTCGACGATCTGCACTACCGGGTCGTTCATGCCCGCAACTTCGACCGTGGGCAGCCACGCCATGGCCTGCCGTCCGTAGTTGTCCAACTGATCGACGGTGACGGGCCACCCGGAATACTGCTCGGCGTCGCTCGTGGTGACATCCACACCTCGCGGCCAACACTCAATCCTGATCTTGCGCGTCTTGACGTTGAAGCGAATCAGGCCATACCCAGCCGCACGCCCACCCCACTCGCCGCCGTATTTGTTCTCGCGCGCCGCGTCGGGATTGGCGTAGGCGTGCATCGTGATCTTGTTGCCGAACCCGTCGAAGTACGCCCCGAGGTGCGGAATCGGTCCATCCAGCGGGCGCATCGATGCGTCGATGGGCTCCCACCAGCGATTGTAAAAGTTGACGATCGACGGAACGCACATGGAATAGCCGGCATCGCCCCACGCATTGATTCCGTGGTGAATGACGGTAGCCAGGTGTTGGTCCCCTCCGATCATCAACGCGAAGCTCTTGCGGATCTCAGCCAGCGCACGGTTACGCCCACTCTGCGGCCAGCCGTTGCTGTCCAGGTCTGCCACCAATCGGTAGTCGTACTTGCCGTGCCGGTGTGCGGCGTTGGCGAAAACGGTCTGTGACAACACCGCTTTCATCGCGACGCCCCGCCAATCCTCTCCCCATGCCCGCAGAAACGACAACTGCCGCTCACCCAGCAGGCGTGCGTCGGGCAGGTCGACAGCGCCCCGGTCGTGGTTTGGGTCGGTGATATGATCCGACCGTGGCCCGGCGGTCGGCACGAAACCGCGCGGGCCCGTCTTGAACTTGCGATCCTCGATGATCGCGAACCCCACGCGCCCGATCCTCAGGTCGGTGTAATAGACACCGATTCCGCGCCGGATCGGCGTCGGGTCGTACGGATCGGGCAAATGCCACGTCTGCGCGTTCTGCACCGAATTGACGTACTGCGCCGACCAGTGATACCCGCCGGCGTCGCCCGCGGGGCTGTCGGCGGCGGCCCCGTTCTCGCCCCACAGGTTACCCTGCCCGATGTCGTGATCGTCCGGGATGCACACGGTCGGACGGTCCCGGATGATCTCGCCGAACTGCCGACCGAACAGCAGCCACGCCTGGTAGTGCAGCTTGTGGTCGTACGATTGATCGCCGGAGAAGAACAGGAGATCGGGGTCCTGGGCGCGGATGTTCCGGATGATGTCGGGCTTGAGACGCCGATCCCGGTTCGAGTTGCCCGTGAAGGCGGCGACGACGATCTCGTCTTTGTCCACCGGATCCTTGCGTACGATCCCGGTGTAGGTCGCTGCGCCGCCGGCGCCGACCACGCGGTAGCGGTGGTCGCGCGTCGAATCCCAGCCCTCGACGCGGAACTGTGCCGTCCACCGCTTCAGGGCTCCTTGGGGCCAGCCGTACGCAACTTCACTGACCGGGGTGGAAGCAATGTCATGCCACGCACCGGCGCGCTGGACCTGTAGTTTCACCGCGCGGTCCACACCGTCGGCCAGCGGATAGAGTTGCGCAGTCATCTTCAGCACACCGTCGTGTACGGTGTAGAGCGCGAAACAGACCGCGTCTTCCTTGGGCACGTCTCGGATCGGCCAAGTGTCCGCCGCACGCGCCGCCGCCGCCGCAACCAAAACGACCACAGATCTGAGACCGGCATGTTTGGAGTATGTCATTCGCTTCACTCGTTCCTCTGTTCCACGGACCTATGCGTCAAGCCTCACCGCGTCGCGTGTCCATCCCCGCCACGTCGTTGGGTGGCTCGGGACGGGGGCACTGCCTCAAAGTGACCCCACCAGCCCCCACGGGCCCCATGGGCACTGAAGGTGCGCTCGGGCCCGCACCAGCATACGGAACCAATGCCGCTATCGTGAAGAAGCACCTCCAGGACTACATGCGAGTGCTCTCCAACGGCGACGCGTATCGGTTCCCTTCGATCCTTCACGGTTCTGGACAACAGCATCACGATCCCCAGGAGCAATGCAAGTGAAAGGACCACGACAGTGTTCAGAGCGACATTTGCAGGACGGAGACAGAGCCGGCAACGGCCGGACCCAACGACGCTCATGTTGATCTACCCGCCGCGAATCGCGTCGAACACTACTCCTCCAGCAAACGCTGCCACGGAAACAAGTGATGCTTCATCAGCTCTTCCCGGACGCGCACAACCGGCGGATAGCGCCAGTAGAGGAAGGCTTCCTGATCGTCGCCTTCCCGGAAGGTCCACAGGAACAGGCCGTCATCCAGCGGCTCGATGCGACCACGGTAGTCGGCGTCCGCGATCCATTCGCGAAGCTTCTGCCGGCCAACCGCAAGCTCAAGGTGCTTCGCATTCAGGATGTTGTACCCATACACATTCCGAACCACTTCGCCGCACATGGCTCTTGCGAAACGACGCCAAGCAGTGGCATCTACGACCAGGATCTCTTCTGCAGTCGAAGCGATCCCATGTGCGTACCCCATTGGCATCGTCGCCTGCTCCATCGTCGCTGCGAATCCGTAGTACGTGGGACCGGACTTCCTCAGCGATCGAGAGTAACGCGTGACGACCTCGATAGGCGTGACCTGTGCCACGTCGCAGTCAACGCCAGCCGCGGCAATCGAGCCAGACTCCTCGTCATCCCCGAAGACGCTTGCCCAATCCCACTCGAAGGATACATACCCCTGGGGCTTGGTGACTAATGACGACACACAGACTGAAGATACGTTCCCTGCTTCGATTTCCACCTGAACGGCCTTCCGTCGGCGGGAGATCGTGTACGACTTCAGGCTCTTCAGTCTATCGGATGAACGGCGCAGCTTCACATCCACATGCGTCAGGGGTAGTTGCAGTGCGTCGGATTCCTCGGCGGACCATCTCCAGGATTCCGCGATTGTCGTTCGCCGGTCATGATCCGCCATATGCGGGCCAAATGCGGCGACTACCAGTTTCATCATCGGCTCTTGCTCCCGGTGCACCTGGGGCTACTTGATCGGTGACACACCACCGCCAGGACCGGCCCACTCCTCAGGAATCTCCCGCATGCGCCTCAGCTTCTCCTCCTGACCCGAGTTAGTCTGCGACGGACTTGGCACTTCGATTAAGTCCAGTTTATCGTCAGGACGGCGTCCGGCCACGTCTGGGCGAAGTCGCGACAGCGCTCTCCCTCGGAATGTAGCCAGAGTTCTGGATCACCTTCTTGACCCGCTGGCCGGTTGGGTCATACGTGTACGTGGCGAACACGGGCTCAACCACCGCGCCCGCTCGCACTTCGACCGGCCGGTTCCATGCATTATACTTGTACTGATACACAGCGTCATACTCGGGTTGCTCCTGACGCGCGGCGAGGCCTTGCCGCTCTTGAACGGCAAGCGCTCGCCGCAAGCTTGGGGGTTGCCGTTGTGGGCTGACGGCCGGCTGATGACAGCCAAGACAGCTTGCGGTTAATCGCCAATGCTCTTGGCTCACCGCCGGTGCAGCGTCTCGGGCAGATGGAGGTTTGTCGGCAAGACGGACGCCGGCTTTGCCGGCGATCCACGCTCCCTGACGGTCGCGTCTCGGTGACGGGCGAAGCTCGTTGGATTCCGAGACGCTGCACCGGCAGTTGCCCGTCTTCCCTGCGAATCACGGTGATTGACGCGGATTGTGGGCGTGGTTAGCTTCGAGGCGAGGGCGTTGGACTTCATTGTGTCGGTCTTGTTTGTGTTGTCGGAGTCGTGATGCGCGCGCTGACCATAGCACCGGGGGCGGTCGGTTCGGCTCTTGTCGAAGAGGTACCGGAGCCTTCGGCGGAGTACGGGTCGGTGCTGGTCGAGACTCTGGCCGTGGGGCTTTGCGGGACGGACCAGGACATCTTCCGCGGTGATGAGGGCGTGGCGCCACCGGGCGGTGAACGGCTCATTCTCGGCCACGAATCGCTGGGGCGGGTGCTGGAGGCGCCTCCGGACTGCGGGTTCGTGCCGGGCGACCGGGTCGTCGGGATCGTACGCCGGCCCGACCCGGTACCGTGTCCGAACTGCGCGGCGGGTGAGTGGGACATGTGTCGCAACGGCCGCTTTGCCGAGCGCGGCATCAAGGAGTTGCACGGCTTTGCCTCCGAGCGGTTTCGGATCGAGCCGGAATATGCGGTGAAGGTGACCGCGAAGCTTGGCGGGGCGGGCGTGCTGCTCGAGCCGGCGAGCGTTCTCGCCAAGGCCTGGGACCACATCGAGCGGATTGCGGCCCGGGCGCGTTGGGCGCCGCGGCGCGTGCTCGTTACCGGGGCGGGGCCGATGGGTCTGCTGGCCTCGATGCTCGGGGTGCAGCGCGGGCTCGAGGTCCACGTGCTGGATCGCGTGACGGGCGGGCCCAAGCCGGGGCTCGTCGAGGCGCTCGGGGCCGCCTATCACACGGGCACGATCCGCGAGGCGTGCGAACCGGCGGACATCGTGATCGAATGCACGGGGGCCGGGGAACTGGTCTACGATGCGATGTGCAATACGGCCTCCGGCGGTTTGGTGTGTCTGACCGGCGCTTCGTTCGCCGGCCGCGAGGCGACGGTGGACCTGGGGGCGCTGAACCACGCCCTGGTCGAGGAGAACGTCGCGGTGTTCGGGTCGGTCAATGCGAATCGGCGTCACTACGAGGCCGCGGCGGCGGCGCTGGCCCAGGCCGACGCGGGCTGGCTGGAGGGGTTGATCACACGGCGAGTGCCTCTGGACGAATGGGCGGCCGCGATTGAGCACGACCCGGTGCGGGACGTCAAGACCGTCATCGACTTTGCGTTGTGAGGTCGTGTGGCGGTCCGGGTCCCGACGTACGGCGGGATTCGGCCCCGATCTGCGGCAAGGGCACTGGCAGGCAAGCCGCCAGTGGCACCCGACGCCAAACACGCACTGCGCCCCTGGCTATTGACTTGCGCCCTTTCAGGGCTGTGCATCGTGAAGCTCACCTCCTTGCGCAGCATCTGCCGGCGACGCTTTGTTTGCGACCGAGCTGTCATGCCGAGGAGATGTGGGTGTCAGTTAACCGTAAAGGTGAGGCGCGGTTTCCGGCTGCTCGGGCCGCTTCCTTACGGGCGCGGTTCGGATAGGATGGGGCAAGACGGTATAGGAAGATTCCCGCTCTTGCCGAAGGCTCTGGGGCAATACCGATCGTGTCGTCTGCAGGTAGCTCGCACTTGTTCGAACTCTCGACCGCATCGCCGCCGGTGCTGTCTTGTGCGGAGGCGGAGCGGATTGCGCGTGAGTGCTTCGGCGTGTCCGGCGCGGCGAAGGTTCTCAGCAGCGAGCGCGATCAGAACTTCCACGTGCGTGGGGCAGATGGACGGGAGTTCGTGCTCAAGATCGCCAACCCGCGGGAGGACCCCAACGTTACCGACTTCCAGACGCGGGCGCTTCTGCACATCACATCGCGAGACCCGGACTGTCCGGTGCCTCGCGTGTGCACCACGGCGAGCGGGGCCACGGAAACGGTCGTTGATGTCGGTGAGGGTCAGCGCAGTACGGTACGTTTGCTCACGTTTCTTCCGGGGGCGCCGCTCGACGATGCCTCGTCGACGCCCCAACTGCGAAGAAACCTCGGCCTGCAGCTCGCGAGGCTCGGACGGGCGCTCGGTGATTTCTCTCACCCTGGCGAGAATCACGAGATCCTGTGGGACATGAAGCATGCGGCGCGCCTGGTCGAGCTGATCCCGGCGATCCAGGATGCCGAGCAGCAATCGGTGGTCGCCAGGTACGTCGCGAACTTCAAAGAGCGCGTGCTGCCGGTTCTGTCGGGACTGCGTTGGCAGGTCATCTACAACGACCTCAACCCGAGCAACGTGTTGGTGGACTCCGACGATCGGGAGCGGGTCGCCGGGATCATCGATTTCGGCGACATGGTGCGCTCGCCTCTCGTCATCGATGTCGCGGTGGCGGCAACGTACCAGCTTCGGCACACGACAGATCCGTTCGAGGCGGCGACGCAATTGATCGCGGCCTATCATTCGGTCACGCCGCTCGAGGAGAGGGAAACAGATCTGCTCTTCGACCTGGTTGCTACAAGGCTCGCCATGTCGGTGATCATCAGCACGTGGCGAGCGTCGCTCCATCCCGGGAACCGCGACTACATCCTCAGGAACATGCGCCCGAACTGGCTGGTCCTGAAGCGCCTGGACGGGCTGTCGCGCGGTGATGTACAAGGACGTTTGAAGACAGCGTGCAAAGGCACCGAAGTCTAGATTCTGGCAACGGCAAATGACGGTTGACGGACAGGACGCGGAAGAGAGACGGCTCCGGGAGCGTCGCGAGCGATTGCTGGGCCCGGCGTACCGGCTGTTTTACGATCGCCCGTTACACATTGTGCGGGGCGAGGGCGTGTGGCTGTACGACGCGGACGGGCGTGCCTATCTCGATGTCTACAACAACGTGCCTCACGTCGGCCACTGTCACCCGCATGTCGTGGAGGCGCTGACGCGTCAGGCTCGGACGCTCAACACGCATACGCGCTATCTGCATGAGACGGTGCTGGATTATGCGGAGCGACTGACGTCGAAGTTCCCGGACCGGTTCGACACCTGCATGTTCGCCTGCACCGGTAGCGAGGCCAACGAGCTGGCCGTCCGCATCGCGAGAGCCTGTACCGGCGGCGAGGGATTCATCGTCACCGAGTACGCCTACCACGGAAACGCGAACAAGATCGTCGAGCTCTCACCGATTCATGACTACGTCCAGCGCCCCGACTCCGTGAGAACGGTGCCGGCCCCGGACGGCTACCGGGGGCTCCACAGAGCCGGGGAGCCCGAGCTCGGAAAGAGGTATGCGGCCCACGTCGGTGATGCCCTAAGCGTGCTCGGCAAGCAGAGCGTCAAGCCCGCCGCTTTCATTTGTGACACGATCTTCAGCAGCGACGGCATTTACACCGAAACCGCCGACTACGTGGGCGTCGCCGTGGAGATGGTGCGCTCGGCCGGAGGGGTGTTCATCGCCGACGAGGTCCAGACCGGCTTCGGTCGCACGGGCGAGCAAATGTGGGGGTTCGAACGTCATGGCGTGGTGCCGGACATCGTGACCCTGGGCAAGCCGATGGGAAACGGGCATCCGCTTTCGGCCGTAGTCACGACGCGCGAGATGGTCGAGAAGTTCGCCGAACGGGCGCGTTACTTCAACACGTTCGGCGGCAACCCCGTGTCCTGTGCCGCCGGTCTCGCCGTCCTCGAGGTGATGGAGGCGGAGAAGCTCCAGGACAATGCCCGCCAGGTGGGCGCGTACCTGAAGCGGAAGATGGAGGAACAGCAATCGCGACACGAACTCATCGGTGACGTTCGCGGAGAGGGGCTTTACACCGGGTTGGAACTCGTTCGCAACCGCGAGACCCGCGAGCCTGCGAGCAGCGAGGCGTCGGCGGTTGTCAACGGCTTGCGCGACCGCGGCATCCTGACCGGAACGACGGGTGGGGATGGAAACGTCTTGAAGCTGCGACCGCCCATGGTGTTCACGAAAGAGAACGCCGATCAGCTCACCGACGCACTGGGGGCG
>CAYMME010000334.1:0-10635 GCA_964391465.1 uncultured Planctomycetales bacterium | reverse complement strand
AAAGTGGTCCCCTCTCTGACCGCCATCGACAGTTGTGAGCTGCAGCTGAAGGGGGCGCCGTTGGCGTACGTCCAGGAGCAGCTGGGGCATCACGACCAGTCCATCACGCTTGAACATTACAGCCATCTGGTTCCAGACCTGATGGGAACCCTGACGAAGCAGTTCATCTCGTACCTGGGCGCTCCGCGCTTGGAGAAAAGGTTGTGAGCGGAAGCGGGGATCGGTGCAAAGTGCCAGGGGCCGCTAGGGAAGGCTCACGACTCTGACATATGCTCCAGGAGTCATCGGGTTTGTCAGTGGATTGTCAATTGATTCGCCGGGAACAACGAAAAACCACGCGAGTCAATGAGAACTAGTACGAAAGGATGAGAATGCGTAACCGGCTGTATGGCAGCGGGTTATATGTAAACGCTGGTGGCTCCTGGGGTTGCTGTTCTCCGGCTGAAATGGCCCACCTAGGATACCAGGTTCTCATCCTGGCGACAGGGGTTCGAATCCCCTTGGGGGTAGTCCGGTTCGGAGTGTTGCCTGACCCGGCATCGCTCCGCATACCCGAGATGATCCAGCCTCGAGCGGTCGGATGAACCGATCGCAACGCAGTACCCCGACTTCCGCTACACGATGTGCTCCGGCCTCGGCGGCGGTTGCCACCGTTTGGAATCGTTGGTACCGTAGTCCCGATGGTGATTCCGGGGGCGTAGCTCAGTTGGTAGAGCAGCGGCCTTTTAAGCCGTGGGTCGCAGGTTCGAGTCCTGCCGCCCTCAGTTACCCAAGTTGCTTGGAGGCAGGATGTTGTGAAGCGTCTGCTTGGGCGGGAGTGGATGCGGAAGCCTGCTGATCCCCTTCATACGTCAGCGATACGTCAGCGGACTTCTGTTCGAGGAGTGATTCATACCGCTGCGTCGCTGCCTTCTCGCTCGCGTCGGAGCGTTGAAGGTAGTGCTTCTCCGTGGTGATGATCGTGGCGTGCCCCATCAGCTTCTTGAACGTCGCAGATGGGGTCCCGCTGTCGGCGTGGTTCTGGGCGAACGACTTCCGCAGCGTGTGGACGGTCAAAGGAGCCACAGTCTTGAGACCGGCCCATCGAGCATGCATCCGCATGTCCCGCACCACGTTGTTGACCATGTAGCCGTTTCCCCACTCGTCCCACTCAAGCTTCCCGGTCTTGCGGCAGAGCTTCCACGGCTTGCCCTCGCGGCAGAGCTGCCACCGCTCACGGGGCCGCCCTCGGAATCTCGAAGCCCACGATTCGCAAGATGCTCACGGTCGCGGACACCCCACGGCCGAACGGCAGAAGGAGAACATCATGATGGCCATGCTGATTGGACTCGACCCGGTGACGCCCATCGTCGGAATCGCGGCGATTTGGTGGTTCCTCGACTGGATGTATCCCTACCGCGACCGCTCGTTCAACCGACGATATTTCTCGGGTGGTGCCGCTCGGTCTTCATACCATCCGACCGTTGCGAGAGCGGTCGTCGGGGGCCTACGGTGGCCACGCCGCGTTCTCATCTTTCCTTCGGCAATTACGGGTCGAAGTTATCGATGAGCCGACACGAGAACACGTTGAAGCCGACGGCGGTGTTTCCTCGGACGAGGTTCCCGCGGAGCAGGCAATTCTCCGCTTGGATGCCGTTGTCGCCGTTTGCCGTGGCGGTACATCCACTGATCGTGCAGGTGTACGCTAGAATCCCATCAACACCATTGCTCTTGGCAATGCAGTCCCGCATAATACCGCCATATCCCAATTCGAATCCCGCAAAACTCTGGTTGTTGGTAGCGGCACAGTTCATGACTATGGAGTTCATCCCGACCGTCAGGCCACGCCAGCCGTTGTCGGACAAGTGAAGTCGGTCGAGAATGCAGTTGTACGCGGAGCCGGCGGCGATCCCGTTACGAGGAAAACCTGCGACGGTGCCATTTCGAATCGTGATGTTCTTTTTCCAGGAGGCAACGGATATGCCGTGACTGGAACCGGGTATGCCGGTCAACGCGAAACCGCTCAGATCGAGCGTGACGTTGTCCGCTTCGATCCGAATGCCGTCTGGAGAACCTGAGATCGTCGTTAGGTTGATGTTGCCTTCCAGGTAATAGGAACCGGACTGTGAGATGACAAATATGGCATCCGTGTCGCCCGGCGTGTTTGTAGAGTTGACCGCTGTACGCGGCTCAACCTGGGCCAGCGTCTTCATCGTCGGGGCGACCGGCCCGGCGGGCGGGTTCAGGTCCCCCGCGTTGACCCACAGCACCATTCCCATGACCGCGACGACAAACACCGCGGTCCCAAAACTGCGGACAGAAATCGTATCCACGGTTGCCTCCTCCCCCGCAAACGCGGGGACCAGAAGATGAGAGTGACACGAGCACCGAACACCCCGTGCTGACGGCCAGCGGGAGCGGACCAGTGTATCCGTCACGGAACCTCTTCAGCCTAGCCAATCGGGATGAACCGCGTCAAGCATGCTGACCTGACGAGGTGAACGTCTCCCGCGGGCACTCAACGGCAAGCAGGGCCAGGCCAAGCTGTTTGCTGATCAATGGCAGGCCTTGGTGCGGCTCATCGTGGAAGAACTGGACGACCCCACCCTCGCGTACGCCACGGAGAAAACCGACCGGCTCGTCAGCAAAGAGACCATGGAGCAGATGCCCCCCGAAGCCATCGAGGAGTGGGAGGCCGCCTGTGAAGAGTTCGAGGACATGAGCCCGGACGAGCAGGGCGCCCGGATCGAGAAGGTGCTCACCACGTACCCGGCCATGGACGACCTGCCCAATCCCGACGGCTACAACGAAATTCACTGACCGGTGGGCGTGCGATCAGACGACGTACACAGGCTATCGGTAGGACTACGCGGCCGCGTTCGGGGCACCTGGTTGCGAGTGGGTTGCCAGTCGGTCACGCATCGCATTCTCGACAACCGTCCGCCCAAGTGCAGCGGGCTTCATACGTCAGCGAGACGTCAGAACCCAGTCGGCGACGGTTCAAACGGCGACTCGGTTGCTAGTGGCGTGCGAGTTGGCACCGGCTACGAACCCCCGTAGATTGCGAAAGAGAACCCCCTGGAGTGTGTTTCCAGGGGGTTTTGACTACGGTATGTTGACGTTTAAGCCGTGGGTCGCAGGTTCGAGCCCTGTCGCCCTCAGTCTCTCAAGAATGGCCGGTGGATCGCAACGCTTGCTCATCGCGTCACTTTCGGCCGACGCACGTTCTCGCCGCACGTCGGGGAGATTGTCAGTAGTTGCCTCCGGCGAGTGACGTTTCCCCGCGCCCCGCCCTGTGTCGACCCCTCGGCGGCGTAGGCGGTTCATCACTCACCCTCCGCGCTCGGCCAACCAACCGCTGTGACCGCTTGCGTTTCTGCAGTTTCCCTGCGATGCTGCCGGTTCATCCGGGGTGCACCGCGAGGGATACTCTGTGCGTTCGATGCTGTTGTTGATTCTGCTGGTTGGCCACCTGACCGGACCCGCGTCGGCCGGTGAGGGCTGGCCGGAGTATCGCGGGCCGACGCACGACGGCGTGGTCGATGCCACCGGGCTTCCGGTTCGTTGGAGCGAGAGTCAGCACGTCAGGTGGAAGACCGTCATCCACGACCGCGGCTGGTCCTCGCCGGTGGTCTTGGGCGAGCAGGTATGGATGACCACCGCCACGCCCGACGGCAAGCGCATGTTCGCGATCTGTGTCGACCGTGAGACCGGGCGGATCGCCCACGACAAGCTGCTGTTCGAGGTCGAGAGTCCCCGGCCGCTCGGCAACGAGGTCAACTGCTACGCATCGCCGTCTCCGGTCATCGAACCCGGACGCGTCTACGTCAGCTTCGGCAGCTACGGCACCGCCTGCCTGGACACGCGCACCGCCGAGGTCGTGTGGCAACGGCGTGACCTGCCGTGCAACCACTTCCGCGGCCCGGCGTCGTCGCCGATCCTCTTCGAAGACCTGCTCATCATGCACATGGACGGGAGCGACCATCAGTACGTCGTCGCCCTGAACAAGAAGACCGGAAAGACGGCCTGGAAGACCGACCGCTCGACGGACTTCGACGACCTCCAGCCGGACGGGCAGCCCACGCGCGAGGGCGATCTGCGCAAAGCGTTCAACACGCCGCTGGTCGTTCGGGCCACGGGGCGCCTTCAACTGATCAGCCCCGGAGCCAAGGCCGCGTTCGCCTACGACGCGCGGACCGGCAAGGAACTGTGGACGGTTCGCTATCCCCAGCACTCGACCGCGTCGCGCTCGCTGTTCGCCGCCGGCGTGGCGTTCGTCAGCATCGGCTACAGCGGGCCCGAGCTGTGGGCAGTGCGGGCCGACGGTCAGGGCGACGTGACCGACACGCACGTGCTCTGGAAGTGCAAGCGCGGCGCGCCCGGCAAGCCTTCGCCGGTCCTCGTCGACGGCCGGATCTACATGATCAACGACCGCGGCATCGCGTCGTGCCTGGACGCCAAGACGGGCGAGCAGATCTGGCAGAAGCGCATTGGCGGGAACCATTCCGCTTCGCCCGTCTGGGCTGAAGGGCGGCTCTACTTCTTCAGCGAGGAGGGCGTCACCACCGTCCTCAAGCTGGGTGAGAAGCCGAAGCTGCTGGCCAAGAACAAGCTCGACGACGGCTTCATGGCCTCCCCGGCCGTCGCGGGCAAGGCCTTCTACCTGCGCACGCGCACGCACCTCTACCGCATCGAGCGGTAGCCTTTCCGGCCCCTTCTCGCTGCAGGCGGTTCGGAACAGAGTGCCGACCAAGGCGCAGCGAACGTTGCATCACGATCACGCCGCGCGGCGCAAGCTTGGCCGCGGCGGGCTCAGCGGTTCGCGTGCCGTGCGCTGCCTGTCGCGCGCCACACCATCCAGAGGTACTCGATGACCAGCAGCACGTTGGGCAACAGCCAGATCATCACGGCGGCGAGCATGTTGTCGATGCGCATCGAGTTCGTGAGCTCGCGGAACCCCCTGGTGCCGGCGAGTGCGATAACGGCTGCGAACGTGCTGGCGGCGAACGCGAACCACGCGACAAGACACGTGCTCGCGTAGGCCGCGCTCTGCATGGCTGCGTTCATAAGGTTCCGCTTGTCAAGATGGGCGTAGCCGAATCCCGCGAACCCGGCCGCTCCGAACACGAGCGCCAGAAACACCGCACAGGCAAGACATCCGAACATCGGGCCGATCGTGATGGCGGCCTCCGGCTCCGTCCTGAACGCAGTGCGGTTGGTCATCCAAAGCAGGTGCAGGCCGCTGGCAGCACCGAGCAGAAAGACGGGCAGGAACTGAATCGCAAGAAAACGCCGGTGCGCAGTCTGCGGCGTGGTGACCTGCAACTGCCGGCCGAATGACTTCGGTCGGACTGCCGCGTCGATCGCGCATCGCCATCCCGCGCGCCACGAACCCACGTCATGCCGACGCTCCCAGAGTGGACCGAGACGTGCACCTGAACCGAGCGACGCCTCGACCGGGTCGCCGCACTCGGGGCAGCGCGCGTCCATCGAAGCCCCGGTGAGGTTGTAGCCGCAGGTCTCACACGTCGGTGGACGGGCAATCGGATCCGTCGCCCGCGGCGCGCCGATCGCCCGCATCAACCCCCACAGCAACCATGAGACGAGCAGGGGCGCGCCCAGAACGTAGAAGGTGGGCTCGTAGCGGATATACCAGGGCCTCTGGCGCTGCCATGCCGCCCACTGCGCCTGCCATTCGTGCGGATCCTGCTGATAGACCGGCGGTGCGTTTACCGGTGCCCGATCCCACTCCTGTCTGGCACTCACCAGCGGTACCAGGATCACGCCGAACAGGCATACCGCCGGCAGCAGACGGCCGGTGTGCAGCCACGTCTGTCGCAACGCGTTGGCGTAGCTGGCGCGCAGGCGTTCATCCTTCGCGCCCCAGGGCGCGATGAGGCCGGCCAGTGCCGCGAACACCGCCTCTACAACGGCGACGGCCATGAGCGCCGCCGCGATGAAGAACCACGGGTCTCGTTCGTATTGCCGCCCGATGTCGGACGCGGTGCGGGCCATGCACGACGAAACCGACCTGTCGCCGGCGAACGCGGCACTTTCGACCATCGCAACCAGGACGAAGATCAACGTCAGTGCGGCCAGCGTGGCGACGAGGTGCGCTACAGAGGCCTGCCAAAGCGGCAGTCGGCAGGTGTGTCGTGCCGTGCGGGCAGGAAACAGCCACGCCCACCCGAGCGCCGCGATCGCGGACAACGGCGGGGCGACTCGAGCGTCAGCGTTTGGTGCCACCGGGACCGGCGTGATGGGCGGCTCGGAGGTTGTCGGGTCTTGTTCGTGCACGGGCACGCGCTTCGTGTCCCCCTTAGGGAAGATCTACGATCGCGGGCAGAATCAGTTCCTCTCCGACACTCAAGTCCGAGAGATAGGCCATGCGCCGGCCGTCGCCGTCGGCGTCGGTGAATGCCGCGACGCTGACGTCACCGCCCAGTGTGAATGTCGCTTCGTGTCGCGCCACGATCGGTGCGGCGACGTCCAGGTTCTCGCTGACCGCGGACAGGCCGACGATCGGCACGGCCTCGAACTTCACGCCGTAGCCGCTCAGCCGCGTCCTGGTGGTGAACACGTTCGCCGGGGCGGTCGACGTGCTGGGCTTGCTCGCGGCAGCCGTCGGCGAGTCGATCTCGACGATCCCGATGATGCACGTGACGTCGCCGAAGCCGAGCCGCGTGCACCCATTCCCAGTGGTTGCGGAGCGCACCGTGTAGCTGGTGCGGTGGTCGTCGCGGTGAATGATGGCCACCCGGCCGACGAAACGCTCCGGGCTCGCGATCGGTGGTGTTACCTCGATGGTGTTCTCGCGGTACAGAACACGAGTGATACGTGCCCTGACCGCGCCGCGCCCGCGGATCGTGTCCTTCTCGACTGCCAGCACGTGGCCGTTGACGAGGTACTGCCGGCTCGTTGCGTCGGCGGTTTGCCGGAGAGACCCGAAGTGGCCTTTGAACCGGATCCCATCGACGGTCTCGACCAGCATTGATTCGTCGAGGGCGCCGCATACGATGTCGACGCCTGTGCGTGTGTGCACGCGCAGGCCGACCCATCCGGCGCGGCGCGCGGTCTCTGCGTCGTGCGGCGCGAGCGGCTCGACGCGCGTGACGAACGGCCGGTCGGTGTACGGCTCGATGACTCCGATGTACGTGCTTGAGGCCGGTTCTTCGCCGACCGCTCGGTTGCGAAGCAGCAACCAGTCCATGCGTTTCGGGGCGTTCGGGGTCAGTTCCGGTTCCGCCTGCGCTACGATCAGCTCCTGACACACGTTGGCCGGAACGTGCAGGCGCAGGCTGCGCAGATGATCCGGGTCGCGGCGGTCCTTCCATGTCGCTCGCCACGGTCCGGACGGGCGCGCGTGGCGCGGGCGTTCCAGGTAGTAGTAGCCGCTGCCGTGGTAGTCCGACTCGGGACGCTGACCGAACGGCACGTCCTCGCCGGCGACGGTGCCGGCGCGGGGCTCACCCGGCTCTACGCCCTCGAACTCCACATTGGCCCACGGCATGCCGTGAAACGAGTAGTCGTGTTGCTTTCCGCCGACCACGCGGAAGATATCGACCAGATAGGAGTCGCGTTCGTCGATGTCGATCATGGCGACCGTGCGACGGTACGTACTGGCGCGCTGCGGATAGAGGTCTTCGGCTGAGGCTTCCATCACGCGGCACCACTTGCCGTCGGCGAGAAGATGCAACCAGCCGGGCGGTTTGCCCTGGTGGCCGTGCTCGTCGATCAGCACCGTGTAGTGGCTCGTCGTGGCCATCGTCCACTGATAGGCCTTGTCGCCCCAGTGCGCCGGGTATCCCATCTCGGGCAGATAGCTCGTGTCGTATGCGATGTACTCGATGTTGAGACGGTCCTTGTGCCCATGCCACGCGCCTTGAGACCCGTAGTACATCGTCACGGCCCGGGCGTTGGCGGCGCGACCGCTTTCGAGAGCCGCCAGCCCGAAACCGCCGAGGTTCCGCGTTCGCGGGCTCAGCAGCAGCGGCTCCTGCTCGGCAAGAAAGGCCTTGCGCACCCGTTCGTCCAACTGCGCCACGAGCGGCGCGATGTCCTCGCCGTTCCGCCGCAACTGGCGGAGGAATCGAAGGTCGCCCGTCGCGGCGTAGGCACGGCGGAAGTTGGCCGGCGACTTGAGTGGGTTCGCGGGCTTCATGGCGGCCCCGATGTCCCCGATCGTCGGCATGTACTTCTCGGCCACGATGACGTCGATGTAGTAGTCGCTCATCTTCTCGAGCCGGGGCGCCCACGGCGGCACCTGCCACAGATCGAAACCGAGCTGCTTCATCGGTCCGGCCAGGCGGGACAGGTTCGTCCACCACATGCCGTTGTAGCCGGTGGAGCCTTCACTGCCGGCCCCGTCGCGAGTCACGCCGTTGTACAGCAGCACCGCCAACTCGCCGCCGCCGTACAGCAGCCAGTCGACCATTTCGTCCGTGGTGTGCCCGAGCGCCGGGTCGTCGTTGTTCATCGCCCGCACGACGTGCATTGCCGAGTGCTGCCAGCCCGTGTTGCCGCGGATGTTCCGGTCGAGGTAGGCCTGCACGATTTCCTGCACGAGGTTCTTGAACACGTGAGCGTGCGGATCATCGATGCCCTTGCCGGCGAGGAACGCCTTGGCCTCCGGGTCGCGCAGGATGTCGCGGACGTTGTCGTAGGCCGTGGCGTAGGCGGTGGCGCTGCCGTTTTCCCATACGTAGTCCAGGATCTTGCCGGCGTAGCCGCTGGGCCACTTGCCGATGTGCACCGACTGCGTTCCGTAATTCATCCGCGGGTACTCGACGGCCAGCCGTGCGAGCAACACGACGGCCCGCCGGCCGGCCTGGAGATCGCCCGTCATCAGGTACAGTCGCGACAGTCCGCGGATGGTGTCGGGGAGGTCGTGCCGCCAGAGTTGCCAGAACACGTAGTAGGCTACGAAATAGTACGGCTCGCCCTTCTCGTTGACGTAGCCGAATCCGTCGTCGAAGTATTCGTAGGGCTGATCCGGTTTGAGTTGCCCGCGGGCCGTCGTCCAGGGCTTGAAGTCGTTGGACGGAAAGACGGTCTCGCATTCCGGGCATTGCACCTTGAACGGCCGATCCGCCGAGCGGATCCAGGGATAGCCTCCGCCCTTGCGGAAGATCTCACGCCCGCAGATCGGGCAGCCGCGGTTGAACGCCACGTTCACCGCGCGAAGCTGCTCGGCCGGTGGGATGACCTCCCACAGCCGGTCGTAGGGCATATCGAGATAGCGTTTCAGCCGCTCCCGAAGTTGCCGGGCCTCGGCCTGCGCACCCGGATCCTTCCGCATGGACGCGATTTGGGCCTCGCTGGTCAAGCCGCGCTGCGTGGGATAGTCGGCGTGCGCCACAGACACGGCCAGCACCAATCCAACCGTAAATGCCCCCGTGCTGAATGGGGGAGTCATGCGGACCGAAGAGGTGCGCACCGAACGCATGCACTTGTGGGACATGCACGACTCCTACAGGTTGGCTTGCGAGAAGTCCACCCCGAGTGGCCTGCCGGGTACGGCCATCTTGTCACGCGGACGCGTCCCGTTCTGACGCTCGGTTGGGGAATGCGAACGGAGCGCGGCCCATTGCGGGGCGATTGACAGGGCATGTGCGTCTCACGAGCGCAGCCACTCCGGCGATGAGCAGGCACGCGGCCATCCACGCCGCGCCGGAGATGGAACCAACCGGCACCGGCACTGGGTCTGCGCCCGGCGTGCTCGTCATCCACAGGTCGCTCACGCCCAGGTTGCCGTCGCGGATGGCGGCGATGAAGAGCTTTTCGCCGTCCTTCGAGACTTCCGGATCGCGGTCGTCGCCGTACGAGTTGACGCCTGGCCCGAGGTTCTTGGCCGCAACCCACTCACCGTCGAGCCAATGGCTGATCCAGATGTCGTGGTTGCCGAGTCCGCCGGGCCGGTCCGACGCGAAGACGATGCCCAAGCCGTCCGAGGTCAGCGACGGTTCCTGCTCGTGATACGGCGTGTTGACTCCGGGGCCGAGGTTGACCGGCTCGGTCCAATCACCGCCGACCTTCGCGCTCACCCAGATGTCCATCCCTCCGAAGCCGCCCGGTCGATCCGAACCGAACAACAGCCTCGTCCCGTCGGCAGAGATGCTCGGATCAGAGGTCGCTCGCCACGGGTCCGGGTAGTTGACCACGTCACCAAGATCCACCGGCGCCGACCATTCCGTACCGCCCCACGTGGACTGCCAGATCCGGACCTGTGCGAACCGAGCCACGTCGAAGATGGCCCGGGTGAAGTAGAGCGTCTGTTCGTCATAGGAGACGCACGGCCCGTACCGAAGCGCCCGGGGGTCCGGCTCGTCCGGCATGGCCATGGACTCGAGTGCCGTCCACTGCCCGTCCAAGTGCCGCGTGACGAAGAGCTGCGTGACCAGCGGTGTCGTTGCATAGTCCGCGGCGAGGTAGAGCGTGTGTCCGTCGGGGCTGATGGACGGGCTTCGCACGTGCCCTCCGCAGTTAATCACCGATCCCATGTTCTCCGGGTTTCCGAAGACCGCCTCCAACTCGTCCGGTGATACCGTCGGCGGACCGACGTACTCCGTCGGCAGGTTGGTGAAGAACTCGGCATAGGTCTGGGTAACACCTCAGCCGTCTGCAGTTGGGGTGCCGGGTAGGGGCGGAAGTTGACCG
>CAYMME010000333.1:0-10646 GCA_964391465.1 uncultured Planctomycetales bacterium | reverse complement strand
AAGACTTACGGGCGTGCCTTGCTTGACTTAATGGCATTCGAACCTGTCCCGTTTGCGTCTGGCGGCACCGTGGTCGACCACCACGTCGTTCCCGGTCGCGAACACGGCTATAGCGTGGAGTTCTTCGACATGACGGGGCGCACGGTGGCCGTAGTGACGCTGCCCGCCGGCCAACTCCGCGCGCCCGTGCCCGACGATCGCCCGAGCGTACGTGTCGCCGCGAGCCATGGCTAAGCCCCCGGGGGTACGAGGACCCCGCCCACCCTTGACGCGGCAGAATCCTCTCGAATACCTCACACCCACGGTCGTGGCGGAGCGACAAGGGTCGCGGCGGTGATTGACCGGCCCAACGTGAAACGCAACGATATGCCATGTGCGTATGAACATAGCGTTTCAACTGCACTGCACGTACTGCGGCACGAACCTCGTCGGTGTTGATCTCCAAGGGACCTGCCCGACGTGCTTCCGCCGCGTCGGCATGACGATCGACCTTGACCGCATCGACCCCACCACGATGACCGTGTCTCATTTCGTGTCGTGCGTCGGATGCGGGTACGGCGTGCGCAACTTTTCTGTCGGATCAGATTGCCCGTCGTGCGGAACACCGATCGTACAGACGCTGCGCGACCCTCTCGGCTTCGCCGACGCGCGATGGCGCTGGGAGGTGAAACGCGGGCTCACGCTCCTGCGAGCCGCTGCCATTGCACCGCTCGTGCTCGCGGCCATTCCGATGCTCGCCTTCGCGATCGGACTGCTGTTCGGCCTCGACCCCACAGACCTCACACCAAGCCCGGCATTCTCGAGTGCCGTGTCGTTCGTCGTCGTGCTGGGGCTCTACGTGCTCTTTCTTCGTTCGATCTTTGCGATCACATCGCCTGAGCCACACCGACGGGACGTCGCCGCGCAGACGCGGTGCCGCCGGGCGCGCGTTCTCGGCCTTGTCTCGGCCGCGTGTGCGGTGCCTTCGCTCTTCTTGACGGAGGTCGCCTCTGCCTGGTCCGAAGCTTGTTGTGTCGTCAGTGCGGCGTTGGCCCTCACCGTCGGCGTTGCGGCACTCCGCAATCTGTCCCGCCGCGCCGATCGACCGGCGCTGCGTGTCGCGACGACGGCATTCATCTGGCTGCTGCGTGTCTTCTGTGCGACCGCAGCGGCCAAAGCCATCGTGACGACAATCGAAGCTGCTCGCGGCACCGGGCCGGACGGAACAGGGGTTTCAACTGTTTCAAGCGTGTGGTTCGGATTGTTGCTTGCTTGCTGGCTTGGCACTCTGCTGATCGTGCAGAAGTACCACGAGCTGCTCGTGGATTTCGAGCGGGGTGCCACGTCGGACCGCCCGCAGGCGAGGAACGTTGCAGGGACGGGCAGCGTGCTCGGCAGCGCCTTCGTCGTCTGGATCGTCACCAGCGTGGTTGTGGACTGGGCCTATGAGGTGTGGCTCGGCATCGATGATGTGCCTCCGGCCGTGGCGCTGGGTATCCCGACCCTCGTCGCAATCGCTAATGCACTGTCGTCGGGACGGTACTTCCGCGCTCGGCATGAGCGTATGCAGGCCGGTGACCAAGCCGCCCGGGCGGCCATGATCGCATCCGGCGTGTGCCCGACGTGTGAGTACGATCTTACGGGCAACACGTCGGGGATCTGCCCTGAATGTGGTGAGAAGCTGAATGGTGGGATGCGGCGGGGCGCTGGCAACATCGAGACAGGACGCTAGGCTACAGGTAGGCTCCGGTTGCGACGGAAGCGGGGTGGGCGTCTCATGCTGAACTGCAGGCACATCGTCCTTGCCGCGACACGGAGCCGGATTCAGATCGGCTGCGAAGGAAGGATTGCCTGCCATGGGCAAGCGTGAATCGGTCACAAGAAGAAGCTTCCTGGAGGCGCACGCGGCGGTTGGTGCGGCGTTGGCGGCGCATTGCGTCGGCGCTTCGGCCCCGGCGATCGCGGCGGCGCGGACGAAGGCGGTGCCGGGCGCAGCGGAGACCGAGAGACCACGCGGGCCGGTCATCGACTGTCACGCGCATTTGACCCATCACGGTGCGGCCGACTATCTGGAACGAGACCGCAGGCTGATCGAGGCGGCCGACAAGCTTGGGATCGACCGGCTCTGCTGCTCGCTGCTCGCGCCAAAGCGGTCCGCCACGGCGAAGACCTTTCGAGAGTGCAATGTCTGGATGGCCGAGGGGATGAAGCGGTTCCGCGGTCGCGTGCTGGCGTACTGCTACGTGAACCCGGGGGCGGGCCGCGAGGCGACCGACGAGATCCGCCGCTGCGTCGAGGATCGCGGCTTCATGGGCATCAAGCTCTACAACGCGCACAAGTGCACGGACCCGGTGGTCTTCCCCGTCGTCGAACTGGCCATCGAGCTGCGCGTGCCGATCCTGCACCACGCCGGACACGGCCATCGTCCCATTCCGAATCAGCCGAACATCTCCGACGGCGGTGACCTGGCCGAGCTGGCTCGACGCTATCCCGAGGCCTGCCTCATCTGCGCACACATCGGCGGCGGCGGCGACTGGGAGTGGACGATCAAGGCGTTGCGCCACGCCAAGACCGTGTTCCTCGATACGGCCGGCAGCGTGACCGACGAGGGGGTCGTCGAGATGGCGGCCGAGGTTCTGGGCGTCGATCGGCTGCTGTTTGCCTGCGACAACTCGATGACGGCCGGGGTGGGCAGGATGCGCAGCGCGCGGCTCAGCCCCGAAGACAAGCAAAAGATCCTAGGCGACAACATGGCGCGAATCCTGGCGAGGCGAGGCTAGTGCTGTGTCCCAGAGTTGCCGACGCGTATCTGATCCGAACCGCGACCGTGAGGAAGCGGCCGCGGCAAGGCGAAGCATTGCCGCTCCCTTGCAGTCGAGGTCCGGAGAGAATGCAGTTTGCGCGAGACGCTACACTAATGGACAGCCGCCGCGGATCTGAAGTCAAGCTGATGGCTGATGACTGAAAGCTGAGAGCTACCACACCCATGCTCATCGACACGAACGCCTACCTGGGCTTCTATGCGTTCCGCCACCTGCGCCACAACACGGCCGGCGAGTTACTCCGGCTGATGGACGAGAAGGGCATCGACAAGGCCATGGTCTCGAGCGCGGCCGCGATCACCTATCGCAACACACAGCCGGCCAATGAAGAGCTGGCGACGGCGGTGAGACCGCACCGCGACCGGTTGATCCCCTTCGCCGTGATCAACCCGTTTTACGCCGGATGGCAGGACGACCTGAAGATCTGCCACGAGTCGTTCGGCATGAAGGGGCTGCGCCTCTACCCGAAGTGGCACAACTACGCGCTGTCCGACGAGTGTTGCCACGACCTGGTCCGCAACGCCACCGAGCGGGGGATGGTCGTGTCGATCCCGATTCGCGTCGAGGACTACCGGCAGAGAAGCTGGCTGGTGGACGTGCCCGACATTCCGTTGGCTGAGATCGTCCCGCTGGTCAAGGCCCATCCGCGGGCGCGTTTCGTCCTGTTGAACGGGGCGCGGTACACCCGTTCCCCACTGGGAAAGAAGGACAACGACCTGCCGGACAACTACTTCATCGAGATCTCCTGCCTCACCGCGCTCCTCGCCGACGAGATGGGAACACTCGTGTCGCGCCTCGGCCCCAAGCGTATCGTGTTCGGGACAGGCATACCGTTCAAATACCCCGATCCCGCGCTCGTCAAGATGGAAGTGCTCGACGCGCCGTCCGCCGCGAAAGAGAAGATCCGGAGCGGCAACGCTTCCAAGCTGCTGGAACCACCGCTGAGGTGACTCCTCGTTTGCGCCGGCGCCGCCGCGCCCAGCCCCAACGGGGCGCGGGGTGGTTAGCCCAGGGCGCAAGCCCTCGTCGTTCTACACATGTCTCATGGGGACGTGGCCAATGGCCCTCACGAGGCTGGGAACCGGCCCTCGGCGACTCCCATCGCCGAGGTGGATGGCCCTTGCCAGTATTCCAGGCGAGGCTTGCCCGACTTGTGTAGAAGAACGAGGGCGCAAGCCCTGGGGACTCGGCGGCGCGTTGAACCGGAGCCCCGGCGGGGCGATGCTCTCGGGTCGACAACGACGCGAGAGCGTGTCGCGCCGCCGCGAACATCATGATGCAGCGCGAAGCGCCGCCCCCCTGGGGCTCGATCGCGCTTGCGCCTGTTGACCTAGGGCTTGCGCCCTAGGCTAACCACCCTGGACTCCTACGGGGTCGAGTACGGAGCGATGTAACGAGCGCGTGGATGCAGACACTGCAGGGCACGCACAAGGTCGAGGTGAGCCGCTGGCTTCATGCCGTTCCAGCCTGACACCTTGCCGCCGGCTGTCTGATCCGATTGTGCATTCACTCCACACCGTCGTCATCGACGCTCGGGTATTGACCAACCACCCCGTCATGACTCCGATCTCGTAGCGACGAACAGCATAGGAGGGCAACCCTCCTTTCACGTTCAGATTCGCTCGCAGCCACTCCTGGTGTCATCGCGCGCATCACCCGGACACGTTGCCGTTCGGCTTTGCCCAGTGGATTCGCGCGACGTAGACGCTGCCGTCGCTGCCGTGCTTATCTACGCCCGCCGGTTGCATCCACTCGGCCACCGTGACCCAGGTCTCGTTCTTGCTGATGTCGGTCACGCCGAAGTTGCCGAGGCGGGCGCCGCGCTCGGGGACGAGGATTCGCTCCGTCTTGCGCAGGACGCAGAGGCGCTTGGGGTCGACCTGAGCCATGAACAGCGGGGCGCGGTTGCGGAAGACGTGGTCGTTGTTGGCCCCGCGCCGCGTGTAGACCAGGAACAACCCGTCGGAGTGCGTGACCCAGTGCTGCTGCGTGTTGTAGTTGCCCAGGTCGGTGCCGTCGTCGAACGTCCAGAGACGGATCGGCTCGAACTGCTGCCCGTCGCGGCTGCGGGTCACGAAGCCGCGCCTGTCGTTGCGGATGGTCAGGAAGTACTCGCCCTCGAACCGCGCCAGCGAAGGCTCGTGCAGTCCGCGGGTCTTGTCGTCGATGCCCAGCTCGTTGCCGTTGCCCTCGTAGCGCAGCGTCTTGCCGTCGAACGAACAGCGGGTGACGGTGACGTGCGAGTTCTTCCCGGGCGGAACGAAGTAGATCGGCAGCAGGATCGTCCCGTCGGCCAGGTCGTACCGCTGCGCGCAGCCGGCCCCGGCGTCGTGGAACTTCTGCTCATTGGGCATGGCCAGCTTCTGCCACGCCCCCCAGGCGTCGGTGCTCGGATCGTAGACCGAGTACGACGTGTGCCGCGGTCTCGGCCGCCGCACGTGCCAGTCCGGCGTGTACACGACGGTGTGGCCGGTGCCCAGCAGCGTCCGGGTGGCGGCGTGCCGGCCCGGCCAGAAATCGCTCACCGCGACCGGTCGGCGTTGTCCGTCGATCGTCTCGGAGCGCGGGGCCAGCGTCTTGATCTCGTGCGGTACGGTCCAGGTCGCGCCGAGGTCGTCGGTGCGCAGACCCCACATCCCCTTGAACACGTCGCTGCCCTTGAGCTGCAGCGTGTTCATCGTCATCACGACGCGGAGTCCGCCGTCCTTGCCCGCACCGGGAACGATCCCGGCCCGCGGATGGCACCAGCAGCGTTTGCCATCGAAGAAGCGAGTCGGAACATCGCGGGTGAGGCGATAGCGTTCGGACGCCCCCGCAGCATCGTCGTCAGATCGATCCGCGCTCTGTGCCGCCGCGGCCACGACCGGCTTGGCCATTGCCAACGAAACCGTCCCGCACAACGACTCGCTCAAGAATCTGCGTCGCGTTCGCATCGGATCACCTCGTCTCGTGGATCATCTTTGGCCCGCCGTTTTGGAGGGTTCGGCGGACGGCAACCGTCAGTACAATGTCGATTGCGCTGCCGGTCAAGCGACGGACCTCGTGTTTGCGCCTTCATTCTGCCCGTGACGACTCGACGCGGCTTCCGCCCGAGTCATGCGCCGATGCAGTTGACACCCCATGCTGCGGACGCAGGAACGCGAGTGATACTGCCGCGACGACGGCCGCCGCGATACACGTAACCTGCGAAGCAGAGAAGGGGCCCACCGGCATGCGCAACTCGTCGGTGGCGCGGAACAGCTCGGTCAGAGGTCGCCCGAGGCCGTACAGCAGCACGAACCAGGCGAGAAGTGTGCCTCTCCAGCGGCGTTCGTCGAGTTTCACAAAGACAATCATGATCACAACCAAGACGAGGATCTCATAGAGCGGCGTGGAATGGCGGGGGACGCCGGCCGGCCCCCATGCCCCATCCGCCAGGGCCATCGCCCACGGGACGGATGACTCGGCGCCGTAACAGCACCCGTTCACGAAGCACGCCACC
This sequence comes from uncultured Planctomycetales bacterium, assembly GCA_964391465.1. GTDB lineage: Bacteria > Planctomycetota > Phycisphaerae > UBA1845 > CAYMME01 > CAYMME01. The sequence continues at coordinate 4,364 of CAYMME010000333.1, read as the reverse complement.
TTCGCCAGAATCATCGGCACGGGAAGCGCCAGAACCACGACATCGAGCATCATCCGCCGGTCGCGAGCGAATACGACCACTCCCGTCACGGCCACGGCCAGGTAAGCCAGCGGTCCACCCCAGAACCCGCGCCCGAAGTAGTAGCTGATGTCAAGATAGTCGCCCCAATCAAGTCTGTTGTTGAGCACGTCGTAGAGGATCTTCGCCCCGACGCACATTCCCCAAATGTAGCACAGTCCCAAACCGACGCCTGCTTTCCAGGTCACTCCGCGCCTTCGGCACAGCCGGATCGCCAGCCACATGTGCACGATCATGCTGAGGATGTAAAAGACCATGTAGGTTCTGAGGCTGCCTATCGTTGGCCACACGCTCATCGCCTCTCAAAACGGGCCGCGCTTCATCGCAAATGCGAACACACTCGCGCGCGATCAGGCTACTTTTCTATAGAAGTAGCCCGACCCCTTTGTCTGCCCCTGTCAGGGCGTTCCGCATAGCGACTCGCTCAAGAACCTGCGTTGCGTTCGCATCGGATCACCACGTCTCGTGTATCATGTTTCGCCCGCCTTTCTGCAACGTTCGGCGGAGGGCAACTGCCAGTACAATGTCGATTGCGCTGCCGGTCAAGCGACGGGCGGCGTGTAGGAGAGTGAGACGGCCGCGGTTCGACGGACTCAAATCGGAGAACAGACGATGGCGCACAACATCACGGCACTTCTCGGGGCGATCGGGTTGTCCGCCGTCGTTGCGGCCGGCGCCGAGCCGAGCAACGTCCCGCAAGGGCAACCGACCCCGACGACGGCGCCAGCCGAGTCCAGGCGAGCCGGCGCTTCAGCCCGCGGACGGTACTTCCGGGTGGGGGAGCCGCTGCGCGAGCGCCCTGACTGGCTGCTCGACGCTTCGACGTACGAGGCGGAGTTCGATGCGGGACCTCGTCGCACTGAATTCATACTGACCAACGGGCTGATCAGCCGAACGTTTCGCCTCAAGCCCAACGGTGCCACGGTTGCGTTCGACAACCTGATGACCGGCGAATCGCTGCTGCGCGGCGTGAAACCGGAGGCGATCGTCGAGATCGACGGCGTTCGCTACGAAGTCGGCGGGCTCAAAGGGCAACCCAACTACGCCTACTTGCGGCCGGAGTGGACCGACAGACTTGAGGCCAACCCCGAGTCGTTCCAACTCCTTGACATGGATCTTGACGAATGCACGGAGCGCTTCGCGTGGAAGCGCGTGCGGCATCATGCGCCGGACGCGAAATGGCCCCCACCCGGCGTACACGTACAGATGGACTACGCGCTGCCCGCCGTGGCCGCCGAGATGAGCGGTGAGCCACGTCGTGAAGACCAGCAAACGCCCGACATCCGCGTGTCGGTCCACTATGAGCTGTATGACGGAATCCCCTGCCTGAGCAAGTGGATTACCGTCAGCAATCTGAGCGACCGGACGGTCACGCTGAACCGCTTCACCAGCGAAGTGCTTGCCGCCGTCGAGTACAGCTCGCACGTCGAGTTTCGCGGCGTCGCCTTCCAGGTGCCGAACATCCACGTCGAGACGGACTACGCCTTCGCCGGATTCACGCACGCGAACACCAGCCGATACACCGTCCATTGGGTGGCAGACCCGGACTACCAAACGCAGGTCAACTACCAGCGGAAGACGCCGTGCCTGCTGGAAGTGCGCCCGACGATCGGGCCGGAGCGGGACATCAAGCCCGGCGAGACGTTCGAGTCGTTTCGCGCGTTCATCATGCCCTACGACAGCACCGACCGCGAGCGCAAGGGGCTGGCCCTTCGCCGCATGTACCGCACGATCGCGCCGTGGATCACGGAGAATCCTCTGATGATGCACGTGCGCTATGCGGACTTCAAGACGGTCAAGAACGCGATCGACCAGTGCGCCGCGGTCGGGTTCGAGATGGTGATCCTGACGTTCGGCAGCGGCTTCGAGATCGAGAACGACAGCCCGGAGTACATCGCGCAGATGAAGGACTACGCGGCCTACGCCCGCAGCAAGGGCGTCGAGATCGGCGGGTACTCGCTGCTGGCCAGCCGGAGCGTCGGTGGCGGCAACGACGTGGTCAGCCTGCCGGGCACCCACCCGATGTTCGGCAAGTCGCCCGCGCTGGCGTCGGCGTGGGGTCAGGACTACTTCCGCAAGCTCTACGCGTTCTTCGAGAAGACGGGCTTCACGCTGCTGGAGCACGACGGGTCGTACCCCGGCGATCTCGACGCGGCGCCCCGGCCGCCGCTCCAGAAGGGCATGGCCGATTCGCGCTACGTGCAGTGGCGTATCATCACCGACTTCTACAAGTTCTGCCGGGCCAACGGCGTGTACCTGAACGTGCCGGACTACTACTACCTCGCGGGCTCGAGCAAGTGCGGCATGGGGTACCGCGAGAGCAACTGGTCGCTGCCCCGGGCGCAGCAGGTCATTCACACCCGTCAGAACATCTACGACGGCACGTGGGAGAAGACCCCGAGCATGGGTTGGATGTTCGTCCCGCTGACGGAATACCACGGCGGGGGTGCGGGCGCGACGATCGAACCGCTCGACCAGCATCGCGATCACTACGAGCGCATGCTCTACTGCAACCTGGCCATGGGCGTGCAGGCCTGCTATCGCGGGCCGCGACTCTATGACACGGACGCGACCCGGGCCCTGGTGACCGAGTGGGTGTCCTGGTTCAAGAAGTACCGCGACATCCTGGAATCGGACATGATCCACGGGCGCCGGGCCGACGGCCGCGACATCGACTGGATGTTGCACGTGAATCCCAGGCTCGATCACAAGGGCATGCTGGTGGTGTTCAATCCGCGCAAGGAAGCGGTTCGGCGCACATTGAAGCTGAACCTCTACTACACGGGCCTGACCGACACGGCCACGATCCGTGAACGGGAGGGCAAGCCAAGGAGCTATGCGCTCAGCCGGCAGTACCGCGTGGAGGTCCCGATCAAGGTCGGCCCCGAAGGCATGAACTGGTATGTTATCGAGTAGCGGCAACTGCCGACAGTCTCAGAAAACGGACGCGAAGAAAGGGCTCAGGCTACCAAGGTAGCCTGACCCCATTTTCGAGGTCCGACGGGAAGGTGACATCATAGCGAGAGACAAGGATACGGCCCGGCGAATTGCGCTGGAAGCAGGCGACGGCCCTCCAATCTGGGATCCGCTTCACGACCCAGGGCAGAAACCGCGCTGTCACCCAACTGTCGGCGGCGAAAGGGCACCAGGGCATGCTCTTTACTAGGTGCAAGCATGATATATGGTTACGACAGCCGAACAATCAATGAGTACGGTTTGAAGCAGCTGAAAGAAGTGAGCATAGCCACTTCGCCAGATACATTGCGAGAACTAGCGGCGTTCTTGCTCACATCTGCCGGAGAATTAGAGGGCGCTGTCTCTGAGCATTGGCATAGACATGCACCCGAATCACTTAGGAAGGAGATTGGGTGTGATGTTGTGATTCTGAACAGTAAGCCGGGGGGTCAGGCCAGGTCGGCCCGGAAGGCATGAGCTGGTATGTTATCGAATAGCGGCGGTGGAAGCCTGACGCGACCCGGCGCTCCCGCGGTTCGGGGCGCCTCGTGGGCGAGTTCGAGCATGATGCAACGCCAGGTTCCGCTTGCATACGTCGTCGTCCTTCTGGTTTCGGCGTCGGCGTGTTCACGGCGATCCGATGAAACCGGACCGGCGGCGCAGGTCGCTTCCGATCCACAGCGCGTCTTGCGAATGCTCGGCGCCCGGGGCGCGGGAGGCTGCACCCCGGAGGAAGCCCAGGCTTACCAGCGCGTGCATGCGTTCAACGACAGGGACGGCAACGGGAAACTCTCGCGGCAGGAATACGTGGAAGAAGGTCGCTACATGATGACCGAGGCTCGGGCGGGCATCTTCTGGGCGATGGATCGAGACCGAGACGGCATCGTCACCGAGCGGGAATACGTCGAGAACCGAATCATCACCGACGAGGCCAAGGAGATCTTCCACAACCTGGATCAGAACGCCGACGGAAGCGTCACGAAACAGGAGTTCGTCGAGCGCTCGGCCATCCGGGACACGACGGAGGCGGCGTCCGCGTTCAACCGTTTCGATACGAACGGCGACGGCGCCACGCACATGATTGAGTTCCTGCGGGCCTGGGGGGACATCGCCCGGGACGGCGGGAATTGGGCAACCGTCGAGTTGAAGCCGCTCGAAGAGAGGTCGCGTTGAACTTGAAAAAGGGGGTCAGGCTGGAATGGCATTAAGCTAAGCTGCATGTCGCTGTTTTGCCAAGCGTTTACGTAATTCGTGGCGTGGCCGGCGCATCAGCGGATAGCAGCCCGTTGAAGAAGCCGTCGACTCACGCGGCCGGGCGGAACTTCCTCGCC
>CAYMME010000332.1:0-10679 GCA_964391465.1 uncultured Planctomycetales bacterium | reverse complement strand
CACCTCGGCGTGGTGGTCGGCGGGAGCGTTACCGAGACTCGGGTGGTGGCCCCCGATGCGCTCGACTCGCTTGGTGACGTGCTGAGCGCGTTGTGGGCCCAGCTCGACGCGAGCGACGCGCGGCGGGTCGTCGTGGGGTCGGTGGTACCGGCCACTTGTCGCCGCGTGCTCGAGGCCGTCGCGCGCCACTTACTCGAGACACCGCTCGTGGTGCCGGACGACATCGCCCTGCCCATGCCGATTGCCCTACCGCAGCCCGCGCGGGTCGGCGTCGACCGCGTATGCTGTGCGGCCGCCGCGTTCGAGACGCTCGGGTCTGCGTGCGTAGTCGCCGACTTCGGCACCGCCATCACCATCGACCTCGTGGGCGACGACGGCTCGTTCCTCGGCGGCACGATCTCGCCGGGTTTGCAGTTGTCGGCGCTGAGCCTCTCCGAGCACACGGCCGCCCTGCCCGTGGTCGACATGCGCGTGCCCGACGACCCGGTCGGGGCCAACACCGAATCGGCGATCCAGGCCGGCATCCTCTTCTCGGCTCTCGGAGCATTGCGAGAGATCACGGAACGTTACTCGACGAAGCTCGGCAAGTGGCCGGTGCTGGTGGCGTGCGGCGGCGATGCGGAGCTGATCGCCAGCCAGTGTGAGATCATCGACCGTGTCGTGCCGGACCTGTGCCTTCGGGGTCTGGCCCTTGCGTATCGCCTCCAGGCCGCACCGGTGCTCGAAGCGTGATCGACGCCGAGCGTACCAACACCACCGTCAGCGTGCTCACCCATTTGTCGGCGGGTGCGATCTCGGTCGTACGGCTGGCCGGGCCGCGGGCGCTCGCGACGACCGACGCGGTCTTCACGCCGGCCCGGTCGCGTCGCCTGGACGCGTTGTCACCACAGAACCTCTGTTTCGGCCGGTTGACCGACGACGGCGAGCCGCTGGACGACGCGGTGGTCGCGGTGCCCGCGACGGAGCCGGACAACGGTATCGTGGACATCAATATCCACGGCGGTGTGCGGCTCGTGCAACGAGTGGTTATGCTTTGCGAGCGGCAGGGCGCGGTGCCGGCGGACCCGAGCGCCGTGGCGGCCGCCGTCTGGCCTGCGGACAGTGAGGTCGAGCGAGAGACCGACGCCCTGCTTCCTTGGGCGAAGACGCAGCGCGTGGCCAAGTGGCTGGCCCGCCAGCGGGAGATCCTGCCGGCCTCGCTGCGATCGGTTGGCGATCAGCTTGCCGCCGGCCGGACCGCCGAGGCCGCAGCGGCGCTGGATGCCATGGTGGGGCGCTACTGCGGCGCGAGACGACTGATCGACGGCGTGACGGTAGGCTTGGCGGGCCCGGTCAACGCGGGCAAGTCGACGCTCGCGAATCGTCTGGTCGGCCGAGAGCAGAGCATCGCGACCGCTCTGCCCGGGACAACCCGCGACTGGGTGAGTGGAAACCTGTCCCTGGCCGGGGTGCCCGCGACGTTGATCGATACGGCCGGCGTGCGGGAGCCGGGCGAGGATCTCGAACGTGAGGCCATCCGGCGTGGGCTGGAGCGTGTGGCTTCAGCCGACGTGGTGCTGTGGGTAATCGACGCGAGCAGCGGACCGCCCGACCTCGGGGCGGGCCCGGACGCACTCGGAATCGTGCGCGGTCACCTGATTACGGTTATGAACAAAACGGACCTTGGCTCGGCTGTGCGGCCGGACGAGCTCCCCGAGGCGTGGCGGGAGCACGTCGCGGGGGTGTCGGCGATCGACGGCCACGGACTGGGCACGCTGGTTGAAGAAATCATCCGATTACTCGAGTTGGAACGCTGGGCGGACGACGTGCCCGCGATGCTGACTGCGCGGCAGCATACGCTGGCCACAGATGCGCTGTCCGCACTTGCCGCCGGAGCCCATGAAGCCGCCGCGTCAGGGCTGGCCACCCTTATCGGAGCCGACCGGACCGGCAGGCCCACCGCCTGAGCCGGAGTGCTCCGACCACGCCGGGACGCCCGTGCGGAAACGCGGCGATCCGGCGAATAATGACAGACGACCCCGGTTGGCTAGGCTATAATAAGGATCGGGCCGTAAGGCCTGTGGGTTACAAATGGCGGAAGTACCTGACGAAACTCAGTTTGGGCGCCTCGTCGTGGACCGCAGGTTCGCGACGCGAGACGAACTCAAGCAGTGTATGCGCCGCCAGAAGGAACTCGAGCGGAGCGGGAAGTGCGTGCCGCTGCCGGACGTGATGGTCGATGCGGGGTATCTCACGAAGACGCAGATGAAGCGTCTGTCGAGTGATATGGAGGACTCGGTCTACAAGCCGGCTCAGCAGATCCCGGGTTTCCAGATGCTGGGGAAGCTGGGGGCCGGGGCGATGGCTACGGTGTTCAAGGCCCGTCAGCTCAGTCTCGACCGGACCGTAGCCATCAAGGTCCTGCCGAAGAAGCTGAGCGAGAACCGGGAGTTCGTGGACCGGTTCTACAAGGAGGGGCGAGCGGCGGCCCGGCTGAACCACAACAGCATCGTGCAGGCGATCGACGTCGGGGAAGCGGGCGGCTACCACTACTTCGTCATGGAGTACGTGGAGGGACACACGGTATCGGACGAGATCAGCGACGGGGCGCCGATGTCGGAGGCCGAGGCGCTGGAGATCGTCATGCAGGTGGCCCGAGCCCTCGAGCATGCTCACGAGCGAGGCCTGATCCACCGGGACGTGAAACCCAAGAACATCATGCTCACCAAGGACCGGGTCGCCAAGCTGGCGGACATGGGCCTTGCCCGTGAGACGCGCGACGTAGAGTTGGCGGTATCCGAAGCAGGCCGCGCATATGGAACACCCTACTACATCTCGCCCGAGCAGATTCGCGGCGACGTCGACATCGATGCCCGCGCGGACATCTACTCGCTCGGCGCGACCTTCTACCACATGGTGACCGGGAAGGTGCCATTCCAGGGACCCACGCCTTCGTCGGTGATGCACAAGCACCTGAAAGAGCCGCTCAAGCCGCCGGATCACATCAACCCGGCGCTCACTGCGGGTACGGCCGAGGTCGTCGAAGTGATGATGGCCAAGAAGCGGTCGGACCGCTACGCCAGTGCCAAGAATCTGCTCGTCGACCTGCAAGCGATCTGCCGAGGTGAGCCGCCGCTCCAGGCGCGCGAGAAGTTCAATCCGGCCGTTCTCGAGAAGCTTGCTGTCGGCAACAAGCCCCCCGAGCTGATCGAGGAGGAGCTCGCCAACAAGGAACCGGACGCAGTGAACTGGTGGCCGATCCTTCTCGGGAGCTTGCTCCTCATCTCGGTCCTGCTCAACGTCATTCAACTCGTCATCAAGTCGTCGTGATTCCGCGCGACGGCTCGTGTCTCCCTGCGTCAACTGCGCGGCGCAAAATCGGCGCGTCGTTCCGCGTTGTCCCATAAGCGCAACCGCAGTGTGCACCGCGCAAAAAAATCACGAATCCCGCAATTTTTGCCGTGACGTCGGCCGTGGAATGCTATATAGGATTCAGGGTTGGGCATCACGCTTCGCCGGGTCTGACCCATCGTGGCCCGCAAGGATGCTGGGCGCGCAAGATGTCGTTGAAAACATCCATCGCTTGCAGTCGTTCGGGGTGTGCCGGATGGCGGCGCTTGCGCATAGGTTTCGGGGGTGCATGTTAGCTACGGAGAGCGCGGCATGAGGCCGGTAATCGCCACGTCGGAGACGCTTTGGGAACGTTATCTTAAATCCAGAAGTACGGAGGCACGCAACGCACTGGTCGAACATTATGCGCCACTCATCCACAGTCACGCGGCACGGATGTCGCGGCGACTGCCGGGACAGGTGACGTATGATGAGATTGTCAGCGCAGCGTTCGACGGCCTGATCGAGGCCATCGAAGCGTACGACCCCGGGCGGAAGGCGAAGTTCGAGACCTTCTGTCAGCAGCGCATTTCCGGGGCCGTCAAGGACTGGCTGCGCAGCCTGGACCTTCAGTCGCGAACGGTTCGGACGTTCGAGCGCCAGCGCATGAGCGCATGCGAGGCGCTCGATTGTCGTTTGGGGCGCACGCCGAGCGCGGCCGAGGTTGCCCGCGAGATGGAACTGACCACCGAGCGGTACGATCATCTGCTGCGTCTGTCGCGGCTCGGGAAGGCGGTGCACTTCTCGGCCATGGAGCCGCCGACGGATGCCCGCGGGCGGTCGACGGGCGGATCGTGGGATGTGGGCGACGAGCGCGAATCCGATCCATCGCGACGGGTCTCGCGTGAGATGTTCACGGAGTACGTGACCCGCGGTCTGTCCCGTGAGGAACGGCTCACGCTGATCCTCTACTACTACGAAGGACTCACCATGGAGGAGATCGGCATGGTGCTCGATCTCTCGGAGTCCCGGGTGAGCCAGATCCACAAGGACATCCTGGACCGACTGCGGAATCGCTTTCACGGCACTCCGCTCGAGGAAGAGTTGGTCGCCTGAACGGGCCCCGGCTCGAAGGGGATGTCCACATACGCGCGGGGGAGAAAGCGAGCCCACGCCGGGCGCGTGCGCATGCCGTCACCGCGCCCGGCGAGAGCGGGGGTGCAACAGATCCTCTCCCTGGACAGACGTTCGTCCTGCCCGGGCAATCGAGCGTCACGGCAAGCTGCCCGCGGCACTCCGACGCGGTTCAACTCAGTCGGAAAGCGTCACGCGCGGGGCGCGACGCCGAACGAGGATGACTACACCGGCCGCCAGCAGCGTCGCCGTGAGCGCAAACCCGCCGTGTGACGTAATCGCAGGAACCGATGCCGCGTCGGGAATCGAGCAATCGTCGCCCGTCCATCCCGCGTCGCACATGCACGTGTGGTCGTCAATGCACGTGCCGTGGCCGGAGCAATCATTCACGACCGTGCAATCCATCGAGCAGTCTTCACCCGACCATCCCAGAACGCACACGCACGTGTCAGTATCCACGCACTCGCCGCGTTGGGAACAGACCTCGGCGCTGGTCGCGGGTATGCCGAAGCAAGTGGGCGGATCGCCGCAGTCGACGCCTGTCCATCCCTGGTGGCACACGCACGTGTCATGATCCACGCACACGCCGTGGCCGCTGCACACACCGGAGTCGTCGCCGTTCACGCCGAAGCAAACAGGGATCGAGCAATCGACGCTCGTCCATCCCGTCTCGCACACGCACGTGTCGGGATCCACGCAAGTGCCGTGACCCGAACAGTCATTCACGCCGCTGCAGTCCGGGGTAGAACAATCGATGCCGAGCCATCCCGTGTCGCACACGCACGTGTCGGGACCAACGCACACGCCGTGGCCGGAGCAATCGTTCACGCCGCTGCAATCGGCGCCGGAGGCTGTCCGCGCCGCCATTCCCACCACCGCCAGGACCCACAAACCATATCGAGACATGACTTCCCTCCTGTCAACGGAGCATTCGACTCTTTGGCCGGGAAGCGCACACGACTTGTACCCCTTCCTGCACGGGCATTCCCGTAGGGTTCATTCTATCATGGGGCGAAACCGCCGCAAGCCGTCCGCAAGAGAGGGGCTCGGCCTAGGGCCTCGAATGCCCAGAAGCGGTTACGGAGCATCGGCGATGGCGAAGTCCCCGGCCACAAGGTTGTCGAAGTCCGCGGCCGACATCGGGATCGTGGCGATGTCCTGAAGGGCCAAGGTTTCGGTGTTGACGATCGCGGTGTTCGCCGTGCCGTCGCCGACCAGCGTCACGACGGCGCTCGAACCGTTGGCGTCGTACCAGACGACGGCGATGCGATCGCCCACGTTGCTCATGGCGTTGGCCAGCGTGATGTCCAACTGCAGGTTGGCGTTGGCGTTTATGCCCGTCGTGTCGGTGATCTTGATCACGCTGTCGGTGGCGGTCATGGCAACGGCGTCGCCATTCGCCGCCGTCACGAGGTTGACCGGGTCGCGGTCGGTCGCACCCACATTGCCCGCCCCGTCGGTAAACGTGCCGGTCCCCAGATCGACGGTGAGATCGTCTTCGTCGAGACAAATCGTGTCGGCCGTCGTGCCGGCAGTGAAGTCGGTGATACTGTCGGTCGCGTCGTCGTCGGTGAGGACGAACCGGTCATCCCCATCGCCGCCCGTCACCAGATCCGCGGCCTCATCCCCCTCCAGCGTATCGTCGCCGTCACCACCGTTGAGCGTGTCCGCGCCCGCGCTGCCGAGCAAGCTGTCCCCGCCCGATCCGCCGACGATCTGCACGACATCGGGAGCGAGATTCCCGCCCGCGCGGTTGTCCAGCGCTCCCGTGAGGCTGCTCGCGTTTACGACGTCGGCCGTGATGGCTCCCGTGAAGGTCACGTTCTGCGACCCCGTCACATTGAGCGTGACCGTGTCCACGCTGCTCGAGAGCTGAGTGGCTCCGGCGATCGTGCGGGCATCGCTCGTCGCCTCCAGGTTCACGGTCTCGAACGTGGTGGCCAGCAGGTCGTGGGCGAAGTCGTGTTCGAGCTTGACGTTCAGGATGTCGGCCGTGCTGTCGGGTGACGCCGCGAAGGTCACATTGCCGGTTGTGGCCCCCTTGAGCGTGAACGTTCCGTCGGAGGGCATGGTGATGGTCGAGGTGCCGGAGCCGTTCACGGTGGCGTTCGTCGCCCCGTAGTGGAGGACGTTCAGGTTCCAGGCAAGCCGGTCGGAGACCTCAATCGTCTCGACATTCGTAACGTTGCTCTGCGTCCCCAACGTGAAGGCCAGGTTGGCGTTGGTCGAGAGCAGCGTGTCGGTCCCGTCCCCACCGCCGACGGTGTCGTTGGTGTTGAACTCGCCCCCGAACCTGAACGTGTCATCACCCGATCCACCGGTGACGGTTGCGTCGTTCGCGCCCAGAAGCACGTCGACGTCTCCCGTCGCACCCCCGGCGTCGACCGTGGTGACGGTTGCGTCGAGAGCCTCGCCAATCCGTATGTCCTGGCTGCCGGAGATATTCAGTTCCGCGAGTGAGTTGCCATTACCCTGCGTGAGTTGGCCGATGACGTTGGCCTCACTCCCCTCACTGACGAGATTGACCGTTTCGTACCCGCTCCCGGCCGTCGACGGCTCGAGCGTGAGGTCATTGTCGCCGTCGGCGTTGGTGTTGTCGGTGACGCCGTCCACGGTCACGGTGACGGAATCCGACGTCCCCGCAAGTGCCGTGTCCGCCACGGTCACGATGAACGTCTCGGTTCCGTCGGTCCAGCCGATGCTCGTCGGGACCACCGGAAGATTCGTGACGACGAGGTTACCGTCCCGGACGCTCGAATCGTTGTTGTTGATCGTCGTGATCGAATCGGAGTTGACAGCGTCGATGGTCGTCGTGTAGCCGGCGATGCTCTTCAGCGTGAGCACTTCGATCCCGGCGAGCGATGTCGGGGCAATCGCCTGGGCCACGGTCGGATTGAACTGCGCGGTCAGCGTATCCGTCCCCGCACCGCCGTCGAGTGAATCCGCATCGCCCAGCGTCTGCACGGCCTCCCCCGACGTAGTCACGGACAACGATCCGTCGAACGTGTCGTCCGACGCCCCGCCTGTCAACGTGTCGGCGCCGGTCGTGAGCCTGAGCCCGTCGGCGGACGCGCCCTCGGAAACCGTCACGTCGACGGTGGCGATCGCGGTCTGGCCGTCGGAACCCTGGACGAGAACACTGAACGTGTAGGCCCCGGCCGCGCTCAACGTGACCCGAGCATCCTGCTGGTCCGCGTCGGCGATGGTCACCGCGAACGGGCCCGCGGTCTGCGTCCAACTGTACGTGTAGGGCTCCACGCTGCCACTCTCGCTCGTGAGCAGGTCGATCGTGTCGCCGACCTCCGGCGCCGAATCCGACGTCGTGGCGGCCGCGACAAGGGTATCCACGCCGGGCTCCGGCTCGGTCGTCGCTGCCGCGGTGCAGGTGATCTCGGCGGTCGTCGAAGTGGACGCACCGGTCCCGATCTCCGTCACTTCGACCTGGACCGTCGCCGTACCTGTCTCCCCGACCGGGCACGCGACGCCGACCGCAGCGGACGTCGGCCCCACGAGCGTCGCGCTCCCGGACTCGACCGTCCACAGATACGTCACGCTCCCGGAAGCGTCGGACACGGTGGCCGTCAGCGTGGTCGTCGACCCCGCCTCCACCGACGTGTCGCCGCTGATCGAAACCGACAGCAGTGTCGGTGTTCCCGCGATCGTGCAGCTCACACCCTGCATGACGCCGATCAAGGCAACCAGCGCGACGACTTTCACGAGCATTCCCTCGTTCATGGTTGGAACCTCCACTCTCGAAGTCATCGGACTACCATCCAGCGCGACGCCGGCGCCGACCGAATGCACCACCGCTCCGGTGCGAACGCCTCGCCGACCCGACACTCGAATCGAGCGGCGCGGAGGGCAGACGCCGTGTTCCGCGAACGCATCGGGGGTGGCGGAGGCAACTCAGGAGCTATGCAGAGAGCGAGAGGAGATTCAGCCGCAAGAGCCGCGAGCCTTCGAGTGTGACGACGCCCTTACTGCGCCCGTGCTCGTCAACGAAGTCAACCTCGTAGGCATCACGTCCGGGATAGCAGTGCACGACCGCACCCACGTCGCCAGCCGACAACCCGTCGTGCGGCAAGTCTTCTACTATCGCCACCACGTCGTGCTCGGCTAACATGAGCTACTCCACATAGCAGGTAACGAGGCGAGGCCGGTTGCCACCCTCGTCGACAATCCAGACGGCACGAACCGCTTTCTCGCCCTTCGGACCAACGATCGGAAACCGCATTTCATACTTCCGGCCATAGGGCGACGCATGCTCACGGAACACCTCTTCCTCCGTCGCCGACTACAGCAACGCCTCTTTGAGGTCGTCGGCATTCCTTAGTCTGATACCCAAGAGCGTGTCGAACAACACTGCGTGATGCCTGCCAACGGGGTGTGCCGGATTCAGTACGTACCCATGCAACTTCGCGTCTTCGACAACCGCGAGGTGCCCGTTGGGCAACGTCATCAGATCATGATACCACGGCCTCTTGCATGAGCCAACTCACGCCGAGCAGCCTGGGTTCTCAGCAAACCGCAACGACTCATGTCGGGGGACGCGGGCTGGGGCTGGGTGAAGGTTTCCGACGCGCCCGGCTCAGCAGGGCCAGCGGTAGCAGCAGGACCGACGCGAATCCGAAGATACCCGGGCCGCACAGGGCGGTCGGCGGGACGGGGTCGTCGGGATCGGTCGTGTCGTCGGGCGTGTCCGACGTCGTGACCGTGACCGTCACCGTATCGCTGACCGTGTTCTCGCCGTCCGAGACGGTCAGCGTATACGTGGTCGTGGCCGCCGGCGTAGCCGTCGGCGTGGCCACCGTCGCATCGCTCAACCCCGTAGTGGGCGTCCAGGTATAGGTGTAGGTGCCCGCACCTCCCGATGCCGAGCCGTCGAGGGTCGAACTCTCGCCCAGGGCGACCGTCTTGTCCGCACCCGCGCTGGCAAGAAGCGAGCTGAACCAGTTCGTGTTGTTGATGGTGTCAAGGACGCCCGTGAGGTCGATTTCGTCGTTCGCGGTGCCCCCGGCCGTGCTGGTGTAGATGCAGTTCGACAAGGCGACGTTCTTGAACGTCATGTTGCTCGATGAGCCGCGATCGATGGTGAACGTCCCCGTGCCGTCCGTCGAGTCGACCGTGATGCGCGTGCCGGTCGACTGGCCGTCCACGGTGAGCGTTCCGCTCGACGTGCCCTGCAGCGTCAGTGTCGCGCCCGGCGCGAACCACATCGTCGAACTCGGCACGGTGTTGACCAACGCACCGGTATCAGCAATGTTGACGTCTCCGAGCTGCGACCGGAATACCTCGGTCATCTGGACGGTGCAGCCGTCCAGCACGTTCACCGTGCCCAACAGGTTGAAATCGTCGTCGGCCGCCGCGGCGAGCGTCAGCGTTCCGCTCTTGGCGAAGTTGACCGTCGACCCGACCGCCGCGTCCAGATTCACGTTCGTCCCGGCCTGGCCCGTGAAGTCGCTCGATATCGTGTAGGTCGCGCCGTCGGCGACGACGATCTCCTCGGCGTCGTCGCCGAAGACGATGTCCGCCCCGCCGGCATCGACGAACGTGCCGCCGCTGACCTGCAGTTTGACTCCCGTCGCGCCTCCGAAGGTGAAGCCATCGGTCACGGTAACGGCGCCGTTGCCGGTCTTTGCGAAAACCTCGCCCGTCGTGTCGAGCGGCGTCAGCGTCCCCACCGTCGCGTTGCCGAGCCCGGAGTAGGTGAACGTCTTGTCCGTCCCCGGACTCACGGTGAGGGTATCGATGGTCCCCGATCCGTTGGCCAGGATCTGCCCCGTGGTGGCGATGACCTTGCTCAGCGTCCCGTTCCCGGGCAGCGAGAGCAGCCAGGCACCGATGTTGAGGTCTGCGGTCATCGTCACGTTGTCGGCTACGTCGATGGTCAGACTGTTACTGACCGCGGGCGTGAACACGGTGCAATTCACGTTCACATCCAGCGAGCTGTCGGTGCCGGTGAACTTCACACTGTTGATCACGATGTTGTCGTCGGCCACACCCGCCAGGGACAGCACGGAACTGCTCTGGTCCAGATCGACGGTCGCAACCAGGTTCTCGGCAACACTGCCGCCTCCCGATCCCTGAACTGTGAGGGCACGGGCCCCCACGTCCATCTCGTTGGTCACTCGCAACGCGCATCCGTCGGTAGCCAAGTGAATCGTGCTGGACTTGAGATGGTTGAGTGTCGCAACAATGGCCAGCCCGGCGGTGACCCGCACGGTTCCACCCGCGCC
>CAYMME010000331.1:0-10691 GCA_964391465.1 uncultured Planctomycetales bacterium | reverse complement strand
AAGTCTCCCGCGCGGCGGCGCCGTGGTCAACTGCGTGGCCCGGGACGACAGCGGGCTGCTCGACTTGATGGTGCTGCTGGTCATCGTGGCCGCGGTCATCGTCCGACGCCGGCGGCCTGTCTCGGCGTAGGCTCGCGGCACGCTCGCTCCCTGCGGATGTGTGCGATGTGCCAAGGGACGATTGACCGACAGGAAAAATGGGGCGGTTTTATTGTGGCGGCAGCTTCTCGATGATGATATGCTCCGCGAATGTCAGGAACGACGTAAGCGGGGCACATGGGACGGACAGCTTCCACCACGGACCGGAGCGGCCGACGGCGGGCGCACACGCTCATCGAGCTGATGGTCGTGATCGCGATCATTGCGCTGCTGCTCGCCGTTCTGTTGCCGAGCCTGAGCGCGGTGCGGGAGCAGGGGCGGACGGCCGTGTGCGCCACGCGACTCCGGCAACTCGGTGTGGCCGGCAGTATGTACTGCGACCTGCACGGCGACTGGCTGGTGGGGTCGCCGAACACAAGCGGCAACGGCGCCCGGCCCGGGTTTGCGGCGCGGCCGTACGAGGGCAACCCGGACCACTATCCGGCACTGCATGTTTTTGACTGGGCCAACCCGCTGCTTGCCGTGCAGGGTCTGCGACCGCCGGTCGACTTCGCGGCGCGGTACGCCGCGGCCGTGGGCAAGGAGCTGCACTGTCCGTCCAACCGTCGCCGGGCCGGCCCCGTCAACTTCCCGCCGCTGAACCGACTGATCCCGGCCGATGCCCTGGCCCCGAGCTACGCCACCTCGCGATACTTCATGTATGTCGGTGAATCGGCCAAGACCGGCGAAACCACCGGCATGCGGTGGTGGAGTGAGGACTGCGTGCCGCCCGGCTACCTGCCCAAGCGCGGCCACGTGCGCCGCCCGGCGAACAAGGTCTTCCTGGCCGACGCTCACGTCGTGTCTCGGACGGGCGGCCAGATCTCGAATGCCAATTGGGGTTTCGCGTCGCAAGGCGCCTGGCGATGGCACGAGGAGACCCCCGTGACCTACCGTGGATGGGCCTTCCATCGCTACCTGTGGCGGCACCGCGACGGAATCAACGTGCTTGCCTTTGACGGTCACGTACAGTGGCTCGGTGAAGGCGACAGCACCGATGCCGGGGGGCTGGGCTCGGCGGGGCGGTGTGCGACATGGTGGTTCCCATCCGGGACGCAAACTGCTAGACTACCTTCAAGGAAAGCGCGCGAGACTTCGATGGTCGTACCCTGACCGCGGGGGACAATGCACGTGGAAGCCATCTCACACCAGATGGATCAGTTGCTCAAGGGGATGCAGAAGAACGAGGCCTCCGATCTGCACCTGAAGACCGGCGTCAATCCCTACTACCGTGTCTCCGGACGCTTGCGCAAGCTTGTGAACCAGGCCGTGATGGAGACCAGCGAGCAGGTCGAGGAACTGATCCAGCCGCTGATGGCGCCGGAGAAGTGGCAGCAATACCTGGAAAAGGGGTCACTCGATTTCGCGTACCGCGATGACTTGGGCGACCGCTACCGAATCAACGTCTTTCGCGCCATGGGGGATACGAATGTCGCGTTCCGACGGATCAACTCCGACATCCCGAACTACGAGGCCCTGCGTTTGCCGCCCGTCTACGGCGACTTGGTCGACAAGACGTTCGACGGCCTGATCCTGGTCGGCGGTGTGACGGGCTGCGGTAAGAGCACCACGCTCGCGGCCATGCTCGAGCACGTGAACGCCACGCGGAGCGTGCACATCATCACCATCGAGGACCCGATCGAGTACACGTTCCGAAACGAGAAGGCGATCGTCTCGCAGCGCGAAGTCGGTCTGGACGTGCCCAGCTTCCACGACGCGTTGCACTACATGGTGCGTGAGGATCCGGACGTGGTCTTCATCGGCGAGATGCGCGACCAGGACACGATGCTCGCGGCCATTCAGGCCTCCGAGACGGGCCACCTGGTCTTCGGGTCGATCCACACCCAGGACTGCATGCAGTCGCTGGCCCGCATCCTGGAATTCTTCCCCCGCACCGAGCACGATTTCATCCGTTCGTCGTTGGCGAACAGCCTCGCGGCCGTTTGTTGTCAGCGGCTGATCCCGTCCGTCGATCCGGAGGTGGGGCGGGTGCCGTCCACCGAAGTGCTCGTCGCCAACGCGACGGTTCGCGAGAAGATCCGCCGGAACGAGGACGAGGATATACCGGCCATCATCTCCGGATCGGCCGACGACGGCATGCGCAACTTCACCCACTCCCTGGCGGAGTTGATCGAACAGGACATGATCGACCTGAAGACAGGCCTGGAGTTCGCCCCGAACCGCGAGGCCCTGATGAGCAAGGTCAAGGGCATCGAAGTGTCTGCTCAGACGATGGTGTCGCGAGTGAAGTCGTAGGTCCGTCCGGGCCTGGCACCTGTCGTGTCTCAACTGTTCCTGGCAAGCGAGTATGCAGGCGCCGGCCGTTCTTGTGGTCGGTGCGGGGCTACGGTACAAAAGCGGAATCCTTGTGTAGTCGTCGCATGCGCAGAGGCATGATTCCATGCATATGCATCACGAACCGGTTGCGCCCTCCGATGCTCCGCCGGCCGAACGCCTCCGCGCCCCGGGACACGCCAAGGCCTACGTTGTCTCCGCCATTCTTGCCGGGCTGATCCTGGGCTACTGGACGGGGCTCGTGCCGACGCTGTATGGCGTGAGCACCGACCTGGTGGCCGGTGTGTTCGGCGGGGTGCTCGTCTTCTACAGCGCGGTCATTGCCCTGTTGTCGGGCACCATCGGCGCCGACCTCGCGCTGGCCATTGCCTGTGCCGCCGCCATTGCCATCGACCCGATCACAGCCGCCGTCGTCGCGTTCATGGCTTTCTTCGGCGAGGCGCTCGAGGGTCTCGCGGCGCGCCGCGCTCATCGCGCCATCTCCGGTTTGGTCGAGCTGTCGCCGCCGGTGGCCCACGTGGAGCGCGACGGTCAGGTGCACGACGTGCCGGTCGAGCAGGTGCGGGTCGGTGACGCCGTGCTGGTCCGGCCGGGCGAGCGCGTGCCCGTAGACGGGACCGTCCTGTCCGGCGAGAGCGCGCTTGACGAAAGCTCGCTCACGGGTGAGTCGATTCCGGTCGAACGCGGACCCGGCGACGCGTTGTACGCGGGCACGCTGAACCAGCTCGGGGGGCTGACGGTCCGGGCCGAGCGCGTCGGTGAGGACACGAGTCTCGGGCAGGTGATCAGACTCGTGGCCGACGCACAGGCCAACAAAGGCGAGGGCGAGCGCACGGCCGACCGGTACGCCCGGCGTTATTTTCTGCCCATCGTGCTCGTGGCCGCCGGCGGGACCTGGCTGATTACGGGGCAGACGTTGAATGCGGTGGCCGTCTTGGTCATTGCCTGTCCGTGCGCGCTCGTGCTGGCGACGCCGGCGGCGGTGCTGGCGGGGATGGGGCGCATGGCCCGGGACGGTGTGATCGTCAAGGGCGGGGCCGTCTTCGAGCGACTGGCTCGCGTGACAACGTTCGTGTTCGACAAGACGGGCACCCTTACCGAAGGACGCGCGGTCGTCCGGCGGATCGCGGCGGTCTCCGGCGGCAGCGAAGACGAGGCACTCCGCATTGCTGCGGCTGCAGAGCGAGCGTCGGAGCACGTGTTCGCCCGAGCGATCGTCGACGAAGCCAAACGCCGCGGCCTGACACTGCTCGAGTCGGAGAAGACGACGGGCTTTCGTGCGCGTCCGGGATTTGGCGTCGAGGCCACGATCGGAGGTCGGCGCGTGCTCGTCGGCAACGCGCGGTTGCTTGCCGACGAGGGCATCTCCGTCGACGCGTCCACCACGTCGCTGCTCGCTGATCTCGAGCGCGAGGGCGTGACGTCGCTGCTCGTAGCCCGGTGTGAGCCGGACGAGGTGGTCGGCGTGATCGGCATGGCCGACCGCTTGCGCGAGGATGCCCACGACGCCCTGGACGCGCTGGAGCATGTAGGCGTCCGGCGCACGCTGTTGCTCACCGGCGACCGGCGCGCGATCGCCGAGAACATCGCGTCGCACCTGCACGTTGACGACGTGCAGGCCGAAATGCTGCCCATCGACAAGGCCGACGTCGTGCGTCGTCGCCAGGCCGAGGGCGAGTACGTCGCCATGGTCGGCGACGGGATCAACGACGCCCCTGCGCTCGCGGTGGCGGACGTCGGTATTGCGATCGGCGGACCGGGTCGGGACATCACGGTCGACGCGGCCGACGTGGTGCTCATGGGCGCCCCACTTCAGCCGTTGGCTCTCACGCTCGAGACGTCCCGCCAGACCGTGCGAATCGTTCGGCAGAACATCACCATTTTCGCCATAGGGCTGAACACCGCGGCGGTCGGGCTGGCGGCGGCGGGCCTGCTGCCGCCGATGGAAGCGGCCGTCGCCCACGAGATCGGTTCGCTGGCGGTTCTGCTCAATGCCCTGCGGTTGCTCGGGTTTCGGCGCAGGGGCGAGACGTGGCCGGTGCGGGCGTGGCATGGCGTGGCGCATGCGGTCAGCGACGCACGGCATGCGTTGCACGATCTGCGCCACTGGGGCCACGACCGTCGTCGCGGACTGGCGATAGGCCTGGCGCCGCTGCTGGTGGTGTTGTGGGCTCTGTCGGGCTTCCGTTCCGTCCGTACCGACGAGGTTGCCCTGGTGCAGCGGTTCGGACAGGTGGTTGCGGCGCGGGAGACGGAGGCGCCCCTGCGACTGGAGCCGGGTCTGCATCTGCGTTGGCCCTGGCCGGTCGAGTCGGTGCTGCGCATCCGTCCCGACGCGGTTCGCGTCGCGATGGTGGGCGCGCCGCTCCGCTCGGGCGGGCCGGACGAGGATCGATACGCGGTGGAATGGGAAACGGTGCACCAAGCGCAGGTAGCTCCGGCCGTACCCATGATGACCGGCGACGTTTGGGTCGGCGGCGATCGGACGACCCTCGTTGCCGGCGCGCCGGCAGAGCCTCGGGCTGCACAGATGGCGTCCAAGCTGGTTCAGATCTCGGCTGCGGTGCACTATGTCGTCGAGGAGCCGAAGGCGTACTTGCTCGAGACCCGCGATCCGGACGGCATCGTGCTGGCGGCGGCCGAGAGCATCCTGCGCGAGCTGGTTGCGCGTCATCGGTTGGACGCGGTGCTCACCGGACAACGCGGGGCGCTCGCGCGCACCTGCGCCCGGCGCCTGAGCGAGCGACTCGGTCGGTACCGCACGGGCGTCAAGGTGCTCTCGGTCGTGCTGCTGGACGTGCATCCCGATCCGGGCAAGGAGCGACTAAACGTGATCGAAGCCTATCGTGATGTGGCTCGTGCCCACGCCGAGCAGAAAGAACGAGTCTACGCCGCGCGAGCCGAGGCCCATCAGATGTTGGCGGAGGCTCACGGCGACCGGGCACAGAGAAAGGCTGCGGCCGGCGGTGGGGCGGCCCGGCGCACCGCGGTGGCTTCGGGTGCCGCGGAGCGATTCACGATGAGACGAACGGCCTACCGTGAGCACCCCGCGCTCGAACGCTGGCGGCTGTTCCTCGATACGGCGAGCGAGAAGTTGGCCGGAAAGCGCAAGCTGATCCTTGATCCGGCCTTGCAGGGACGGCAGCGACTGTTCCTGACCAACGGCAAGAACCCCCTGGCGCTGACGCCGTATCTCGACCGCGAGTCGGGCGGTGAACCGCAGTCAGCCTCTCCTGCTGTGGAGGAACACGAATGAGAAGACGGAGGGCGTGGATTGGCGTTGTCGTTGCGGCGTTCGCGGTCGCTGTCGGCGTGCGCAGTGTCTATGTCGTCGACGAGTCCGTGCTGGCGCTGGAGGTGTCGTTCGGTCGCGTGATCCGGATGCAGGACGAACCGGGCCTGAAGATCAAGTGGCCTTGGCGTTCCGTGTTGCGGTTCGACCGTCGCGTGCAACTCCTTGATCCGGAGCCGCGGGAGACGCTCACCGGCGATCCGAAGAACATCGTGGTCGATCCGTATGCGTGCTGGCGCATCGATCCACGCCGGCTCGAGACGTTTGTACGCACGGTTCGAGACACCGACAACGCGGGCCGGCGGCTGGCGGAGGTGATCTGGCACGCACTGACGGTCGAGCTTTCGGGCTTGAAGCTGACGGAGATCGTAAACGAGGATCCGACGAAGCTGCGTCAGGACGAGATGCTCGCCAAGGCACTCGATGCGTGCACGGAAGCCGCAACCGGCTTCGGCATCGAGTTGCTCGACATTCAGCTCAAGCGCATCACGCGCCCGGCCGGGACCAAGGACGCGGTCTACAGCGAGATGATCGCCGAGCGCCGGAAGGAGGCGAACTACCTGCGCAAGGAAGGTGAGCGCCAAGCCATCGAGATCCGGGCCCAGGCGAGTGAGCAGGCCGACCGGATCAAGGCGCAGGCCGAGGGCGAAGCACAGGTCATTCGCGGGCGCGGCGAGGCGGAGGCGACGCGGACGTACGGGGCGGCCCATAGTCAGGATCCCGAGTTCTTCCTGCTCCAGCAATTGCTCGACACCTACCGGACGATCATCGACAGTGAGACGACGCTGGTGCTGTCGGGCGATTCGGACTTGCTCCGGTTGTTGACCGCGGGGCGGATCGATGCGTTGCCACCGATTGATGCGGCGGGTGACGGTGGTTCTGTCACGACTCGGCCGACGAAGTAAACCCCGCGCTTGTCCCGATGTACTTCGGGAGGGCTCGGATGGATAGTGGGATTGCGGGACGGATGAACGCGAAGCGAGTGACAACCCGACGGCTGTTGAGCGTTGCTGCCGTTCTGGCCGCGATCTGGCTCGCCACCGGTCTGTACAAGGTGCGATCGGAAGAGCGGGCGGTGGTGCAGGTGTTCGGGGCGGTCGTCGATCATCGGGTCCCGGCGGGGCTGCACTGGCGGTGGCCGTGGCCCATCGGACGCGCCACCGTGTTGGCCAGCGACCGCGTTCGATCGGTGCAGTTCGGCGTTTCGCAGATCGAGACGGTGACGGGGCGGCGGGCAAGCGATGCCCGCACGCAGTACATGACCGCCGACCAAGGTCTGGTGCAGGTACTCGTCCGGGCTCAGTACACCATCAAGGACGAGCGTGACTATCTGTTCTCGGTGTCGCCGGAGCTGGCCGAGCGGATGGTGATCGATGCGGTCGAGTCGGCGATTACGGCGCTGGTGGGGCGGCAGCGATGGGACGCTTTGCTGAAAGATCCCGTGCTCAAGAGCGCCGTGTTCGTCCGGGCCCGCGAGCGGGCTCAGGTGCGTCTCGACAGGTATGCATGCGGAGTGGGCCTAACCGCGGTGAGCCTGGTGGACTTGAAGCCGCCGGGGGCGGTGCTGGGGGCGTTCAACGACGTGCTGAGCGCCCAGAGCGAGGCCAACGAGAGCGTGCGGCAGGCCGAGAGCGAGGCCGAGCAGATGGTGCAGACCGCTCGGGCTCGGGCGACGGAGACGCGTCTGACCGCCCAGGCCTACGCGAATCGGCTGGTGGAGCTGGCCGAGGCCGAGCGGGAGGACTTCCCGCTTCGCGCCGCCGCATACCGCACGGCTCCGGAGGTAACTGCGAGGCTGGTGTTCCTCGAAGCGATGCGGGATGTGCTTCCCAGGGTCAAGAAGGTGATTGTGCCGGCCGAGACCGGCTCGCAACCGCTCGACCTCTCCATCGTGGGACCCTAGTGGAGTGCGGAGTGTGGAATGCGGAGTGCGGAGGGTAGGCTTCGCATCGTCGGACCGTTTCGATGAAGCAACTGATTGCCGGAGTTGCGGCTGTCGTGATCGCCGGGGTTGCGCTGTACTTCGGACGCGCCGCTACGCCACCGGTCGTCGATTCGGCAACGGAGGCTGCGCCGCGGTCGTCGGCCGCACCGGACGCCGGTGAATCCGCAATCCGCAATCCACAATCCGAAATTGAAACGGCGGTTTGGGCCCTGCTCGATGCCGCCAATCAGGGCGATGCGGTTGCTTACGCGGACCTGCTCACCGGACCGCTTCGCGACCGGTTTCTGGAGGCCGGGCGGGACGAGAGGAGTGGTGCGGGGCTCGAGCAGAGCTTCTTTGGTGTCAAGGGCATTGCGGTAATGGCTCCGCAGTCGAGCGACGGCGAAACCTGGACGGTCGAGGCCGAGTTCCAGTATGAAGACCGCAAAGAAGGGCAGCGGTTCGGTCTGCGGCGTGTGGACGGGCAATGGCGGTTCGAGCGGATCGAACCGGCCCGGCCGCTCGAGCAGGCGATTCCCTACGGAACCCCGGTCGACGCGGTCCCGGCCGGACCATTGCCGTGAACGGTGCAGACGCCGGCATGCGTTGCGAACAAACATCTGAAGCTGACGTATCGTAATCACTACCGCCTTCCGGATGAGGCTTGATCTGAGGAAGAAATGATGCAAGCACGGTTCATACAGGGATCGTACGTTGCGGTTGCCCTAGCAGCGTTTTTCGCGGGGCCGCCGGCGCGGGCCGACCTGACGTTGACCCGCGGTGGGAAGGCGAGTTGTACGATCATCGTCGGGCACACCGCGAACGAGCAGGTGCGCTACGCCGCCGAGGAACTGGCCCGGTTTCTGAAGGAGATCTCCGGAGCGGCCATCCCGATCAAGACAGATCGCGATCCGGTGAAAGGTCTGGTCATCTACGTCGGCCAAAGCGATCGGCTCGAGCAGAGCGGGACGAAGATCGACCTCGACAAGCTGGGACGCGAAGGTTTCGTGATCCGGGCCATACGGGGCGCGCTGGTGATCGTCGGCGGACAGCCGCGGGGCACGCTCTACGGGGTGTACTCGTTTCTCGAAGACCAGTTGGGGTGCCGGTGGTTCACCCCCGATTGCAGCCGCATTCCCCAGCGGCCCTCGATCACGGTGCCCTCACTCAATCGGACGGTGGTGCCGGCTCTCGAATACCGCGCCACCGACTACCCGAACTCGCGCGATCCCGACTGGGCCGCACGCAACAAGATCAACGGTACGCAGACGCGTCTCGACGCCAAGCGCGGCGGCAAGATCGCCTACTCGCACTTCGTGCATACATTCAACAGCATCCTGCACCCGGACGAGCACTTCGCGGAGCATCCGGAGTACTTCTCGGAAATCGACGGCGAGCGGCGGGACGGGCGCACTCAGTTGTGCCTGACGAACCCCGAAGTGCAGCGGATCGCCATCGAGACGGTGAAGCGGTGGATCGCCGAGGCACCCGATGCGACGATCTTCTCCGTGTCTCAAAACGACTGGCGCAACTACTGCACGTGCGAGAAGTGCCGGGACGTGGCCGACCGCGAGGGATCGCAAAGCGGGCCGCTGCTCGCGTTCGTCAACAAGATCGCCGAGTCGATTTGCACCGAGCACCCGGAGAAGCTCATCAGCACGCTGGCCTACCAGTACACCCGCAAGCCGCCCGACCTGATCCGACCGACGGAGAACGTCACCGTCCGCCTGTGCTCGATCGAGTGTTGCTTCACGCATCCGCTCACCACGCCCGGCGACCCGGAGAACGAGAAGTTCGTGGCCGACATTCGCGAGTGGGCGAAGATCTGTGAGCGGTTGTACGTTTGGGACTACGTGATCAACTACTCGCACTCGATCATGCCGTTTCCGAATCTGTACTCGCTCAAGGAGAACATCAACTTCTTCGTTGCCAACAACGTGAAGGGCATCTACGAGGAGGCGTGCTATTTCACGAAGGGCGGTGAGTTTGCCGAGCTGCGCACCTGGATCGTCGCCAAGACGCTGTGGGATCCGACGTACGACACGGATCGGGCCATCATCGAGTTCCTGACCGGCTACTATGGTGCGGCCGCGGTTCCGCTTCGCGAGTATGTCACGCTGACGCACGAGAAGGTCCGGCGGGAGAACCACCACTTCACCATCCGCACACCGCCGACCGCGCCGGCGTTCAGCAAGGAGCTGATCGACCGTAGCGTGGCGCTCTTCGATCAGGCCGAGGCCGCCGTGAAGGATGATCCGAAACGCCTCCACCGCGTCCAGGTGGCCCGGCTGCCCATCACGTACGTCCGGATTGCACAGGGCATCGACAAGCTGAAGAAGAGGGTAAAGGGCGCTCCGTCCCGTGAGCAGATCGCCCAATGGCTCGGCGCGTTCGAGCGCGTGGCCAAGAAGGAGGGCATCACGCACGTCCGCGAGGGTCAGCGCGGGGAGATCAAAGCCTGGCTCAAGAAGATGCGCGAGGCGTGCAAGCCGGGGCAGTGAGGCCGTAGCCTCACCCCACGCGGGACGACGGGGGTGCGCCGGAACGGGTGCCCCATCCTTCGCAGCCGTATCGCGAAGGGTGGGGGACGGATCATCCGTGCGTGCGTTTCGCCGGGTTCCCGCGATACTCCCCGATGCGAGCATGCCGTTCGTCATCGCAGTCGCATGCCGCATGAGAGACGAGTCGGCAGCGGTCACACTTGAAGTCAAACTGCCCCAACAGATCGTCGGTGATCGCATCGTACGACCAGTCTCGCCCGCAGCCGGGACACCACCGGTTTCCCTCACGCTGCGGGTCGCGCCGACCGAGCTCAGTTCCGCGGGGCGCCTGCGTGCCTCGAGGGGACCGGCGGTGATACTCCATTGGGGAGGCTGTTGGCAGCGGCGACGGAGCTCGTGTAGTGCGCCTTGTCCGAGTTGGGAATGGTGCTTCAGTCGGTACACATCTCGTCGAGGGACGGAGATGGTCGCGCGCAGCACGCCTTTCGCTGTGAGTGCTCTCGCATCCTGAGGGTCTCCGGATCACGGTAATTGAGGCTCT
>CAYMME010000330.1:0-10717 GCA_964391465.1 uncultured Planctomycetales bacterium | reverse complement strand
CGTACGTGATGACCTTGCCGCTGCTGGCCCTGCCCATCGCGGGCAAGACGTTGCGAGCGACGAGCTACCACAACGAGTTCCCCGTGACCATCGGCTGGATGTACTACGCGATTATCCCGGTCGGCATCATGCTGTGCGCCGCATATTGTTTCGCGAACTGGAGGCTCCGGGGTCACACCGGGCGCTCGTTCCTGCGGCAGGCGCTGCTGCTCTCGACATGGACCTACCTCGGACTGAACTTCGCGTTCTGGGGGTACCCCTGGCCGTGGAAGGGGGCGGGGGCACAAACCGCCACCGGGGCGTTTTTCAACTTGTGCGCCGTGATCCTGACTCTGACCGCACTCACCTACGCCCGGCGGACGGCTCCCGCTCGTTCGGAATCGTGAGTCGGGCAAGCTGCCGGCGATGTTGCTCTTCTCCGAAACGCGGCGTGAGATGTTAGGACGGGGTTCGCCGGATGGATGCGGAACGACCGAGATCAGTCCTTCGCCCGAGCCGCTCTCAAGGTCCGGTCGATCCAGTCCTTGCGATAGATTCCCGGCAGGCCTTGGAGATCATTGTTCCACTCGCCGTCGAACTGATTGGGCATGATCGTGTCGTCTCGCTTAGCCGTCAACTTCGAGGATCATCTCGATTTCGACGGGGATCTGGCCGGGCAGCGAGCCCATCCCTACCGCGCTGCGGGCATGCATGCCGATCTCTTCCCCGAACACTTCGAGCATCAGGTTCGAAAACGCGTTCATGACCTTGGGGTGATCGGCGAAATCGGGCACTGCGTTGACCATGCCGAGCACCTTGATTACGCCTCGAACACGATCTAGCGAGCCGAGCATGTGCTTGGCGGTGGCCAGCAGGTTCAGTCCGGCATGGCGGGCGGCCTCCCGCGCCCCCTCAAGATCCAGGTCGACACCGACCTTGCCGGTGATGAACTCGCCATCGACCATCGGCCCGTGACCTGAAAGAAACAAAAGGTTGCCGACCTGGCGGGCGCTCACGAAACTGGCGGCCGGCGTCGGCAATGCGGGCAAAGTGATGTTCCGTTCGACGAGATTGGCTTCGGCACCCATGAAATGTCCTCCATGTTTCGGGGAATCGGTTCGGCTTGTCAACGACGAACGGGCCATCCACGGACCTTTTGTGCGTCAGGGCGCCCATCGCTAAGGTCCAGAGCCGGTCGTCGTTTTCCGCGGGGACAGGATGGGGCAAGTGCCAAGGAATTGCAAGCGCTGAGGCGATGAGAGCTCCGGCACCGATGCGAGATCCGGCGGAGTCCGCGCCTGCCCAGGCCGGGTTCGGGGCGCGTTGCGAGGTAAGTTGTGTTGGTCTTGCCGTGTGGTTCGCACCGAGCCCGATGTTCGACCATCGGTCCGCGGGCTTGTCCCCCTCAAGTAGGGCTGCGGCAGTGGTCGATGCCCCCAGGAACATGGTGGCAGCCCGCCCTTCCGAAGGCTCCCCAAGGAACAGGTCCGGCGCAGTTGGCCGCGGCGGGATCGTGCGCGAGGTAGCCTCGCGCCGTCGCGTCTGACTGTCACGTGGCAACGTTGCACGACACGCGAGTACAGTCTGCTACGGTGGTCCCCTTTTCCACGCCCACTAGCCCCAACCGGTGGTCCGCGATTCGATGCTCATCACCATTGTCGGAGCTCACGTCAGTGCGATCTTGCGGTGCTCGATCTTGTCGAGGTCGGCCACGCCGAGGCCGAGGGCGCCGGCGATGACGATGTGCTGGGGTTGCCGGAAGTCGAAACCCTCGTCACCGCGGGGATCGATGCCCATTTTCCCGGTCTTGGCTACCGGCGGCAGCTTCATCTCGGCGCGTTTCGCGTCGATGATCTGCCACTCGATCCGATCCATGGCCACCGGGTCCGTGGCGAAGAAGAGCGACTTGTAGGGCCAGGTGTAGTTCTTCTCGCGCGATGTGGCGGGGCCCTTGTCGTACACGCCGATCAGGCCGTCCATGATTTGTAGTACCGCCTTCTCTCGGATCTGCTTCATCGAGCACACGCTGGGGATGAACACATTGCATGTGTTCGCGTCGGCGCCACCGTGACTGCGGAGCACGTTGTTCACCAGCCCGTGCGACATGTTCTTCAGTGCCCCGGTCACGCCGGCCGAGCCGTGATCCTTCAGGACCGGGAGGGCCACCAGCTTGTCGATTCGTTTCGAGACGATCTCGCAGAGGTGCGAGCGCCGCGCGCGGTCGTCCTTGGGGTCGTGCACACCCTTGGTGATGAAGTCCATGTGGCAGAACACGTCGGGGTCGTAGCCGGCGATGTTGAGCTGGGCGGAGGTGTTCCGGAGAGTTGCCGCCTCCCCGCGCACGCCGTCGGGCAGAAAGCGGTCGTACTGCGCTTTGCGGAACTCCACGAGGTATCGATCGAAAACGATGATGTCGCTCGGCCGAACGCCCGCCGACTTCAGTCCGTCGACAACCGCGTGCACCACGGCATGGTTCGAGATCGCAAGCGGGGCCCCGGCGGGATTGACCTTCACGCCCACTCTGTCACCGCGGGAGAACATCGACCGCCAGGCCGAGACGGCGTCGTCGGCACCGGTGAGCTCGGTCATGCCGCGTGCGATCATCGCGTCGACCGGCTCGCGACGGACCTTCCGGCCGGTGACCGAGCCCGGATGCGATACCTCGATGACTCGGTCGGGATAGGGGCCGGGAAAGCCGGGCGCCGTTGCCGCCTGGGCTCCGAGCGCATCCGACAATGATGTCGGGAGCCCGAATGCCCCCGCCGTCGCTGCCGACAGGGCACCCCCCACAAATGCGCGGCGATCGATCGTTCGCTCGCACTCTTCCTCTGGTGCAAGTTCGTCACGTTTCATCAGTTCGTCTCCCGATCCGAGGCTCGCCTTGGTGACCGCAGTGTACGCACCCTTCCCGCGTCTTCACAAGTGCGGACATCGGCGGTTGTGGCCCGCACTTCGGTTGGTGCGCCCGCTTGGCGGGCGTCGGCCCTACGCCTCCGGATCCTCGGTCAAGGCATCGGCCAGCGACATGATCCCGTGTAGCGCGAGTAGGACGGGCCCGATCCCGTGCTCGTCGTTGCACTGAGGTCGCTTGTCGAGATAGCCCTCTTGGCCACGAAACGCGCGGACGCAGGGCGGCGGTATTCGACCTTGCTGTCCCGGCTTCACGAGCTGATTCGGAATCCGCTCATGAACCAGGAGCGGATGAGGGCGATGGTGCTGAGCATCGCGGCCCATGGCGGAGCCGGTACGGTGGGTTTCTGGTCCGATTGTTGAGGTGCATCATGCAACAGATGATCGCATTGGGGCAGCCCGTCCTCGTGAACTGCGTACGCTGCGGCCGCCACGCTTGGCACGTGTCGGTCATGCCGGGTCAGCAGAAGCTGCGATGTCCGTGCTGCCGCGAAGACACGCTGATCGAGTTCTACACCAAGTGGTGTTCCGATGGCACGCGGCTGTTGAAGATGGACGTCCGGGGGTGCTTCTGGACGTGAATGTGGACACGGCAGCGGCAGTAGAACAGTATGACGTCCTGTTCCACTGGGCGGCCATGCGAGGTGGTGGAGGACAGGCTCCCGCCCACCCCACGTGAAGGCGCAGGTCACCGTGCCGGAAGACCTTGAAAAAACACCCCCCGAAGGTCCCCCCGAGAATGACGTTCAGCTCCCGCAGCTGGGCGTCATCAGGGGGGCACCATTCCTCAGCGGCATGCTATCCGGCGCTCACAGCGCCAGCGAATCCGCGTCGGCACGGCCGGCCTTGTGCGCGCGATAGGGTTTTCAATGGCCGGATCAAGACGGCCTCATGGACGCGTACTTGCCGCTCCGGAACTTCGTTTCCGAGTGGGCCTGCTACCTGGCGCAGCGTGGGCACCGTGTTTCTTCCCTGCCGGGGGCCCTTGAGGTCCTTTGCTCGCGCAACGGACGGGATGTGGCGTATCGATGGCTGCTGCTGCATGCAAAGCGCGACACAAGGCGATTGACCGCCATTGAGCATGAGAACATCCAGCGGCATCTTCGACGCGGCCGACAGGCGGCCGAGCAGGTCTTCGTCGTGATCAAGTTTGACCGACCCGAGCCCAGGGTGGTCGTGCTCCCTGCTGCCAAGGCGATCAAGGTGGGCCGGTTGCGGTCGGACCGGGGCGGCATCCCCTGGAAGTGGTAGTCACGTGACGGGCGGCGCGGTGGGTGGAGGCGTATGGTCCGGAGAGAAGATGGTGAAGGAGAAGAGAGGCCACGGTCCAGCCGTAGCCCGCCCGACGAAGCCGTCGATTCACTGCCGGCCGCGCACAACGGTGCCATCACCGGCATTCTCGACGAACGGATCGACAACCTGCGCGAGGCCATTGCCGAGATCGACGAAGCCCTGGCGGGACGCAAGCAGCTTAACCGCCGGTTCCTGGAGCAGATCGACCGCGAGGCCGAGGAGGTCAAGCGCCACCTCAACATGCTTCAGGAACCCTGGAAGATGGGGTTCCATCCGGAGGTGGAATTCCTGCGCCTGAGCTTTCACAAGAGCCTGACCAGCCGGGCCAAGGAGCGGAGGACCGAGGAGCTGAAATGCTGGGACAACCACGTGAACCTGGCCAAGGAGCGGCGCAAGTTCTTTGACGAATACAAAGCCCTGCTGGCCACGCGCAGAAGGCTGAGGGGCACATGAACATCGAGGAGGTGTTCCGGAAGCTGCGGCCCATCATGGGCTCGCAGCTGGACATGCTCTGGCAGGAGTACCTCGTCTCGGACACGGCAACCCGCCAGACCATCGAACGGACGCTGCGGGTGGCGCTGGCCCAGCGGCTCGCCGAGACGTTCGAGAGCGAGCACGTGCTTCTCAAGCCGCCACCGCGGGACGTGGTGGCCGGCGACTACCCGGTAGGGATGATCCACTACGGCGAGAGCGGTTTCTACCCGTTCGGCTTGCGCGAGGACGAGTTCATCCAGCACATCGGCATCTTCGGCCGGTCCGGAAGCGGCAAGACGAACCTAGCTTACCTCCTGCTTCGTGAATTGATCAAGGCTGGCAAGCCTCTTCTTGTCTTCGATTGGAAGCGCAACTACCGCGACCTCCTGCGCACGCCCGGCTTTCCCAACCTGCTCGTCTTCACGGTAGGCCGGGACGTGGCGCCCTTCCGGTTCAACCCGCTGATCCCGCCGCCCGGTACGCCCGCGACCGTATGGCTCAAGAAGCTCATCGAGGTAATGTGCCACGCGTATTACCTGGGTGAGGGCGTGACCGTCCTGCTCATGCGCGCCATCGACCACCTCTATCGCCAGGCCGGCGTGTACGACGGCGAGAGCCGGGGCTAGCCACCCCACCGCATCGCAGCTCGCCACAACGACGCTCGTCAGCAGTCGCGTCCACTCACCGAGGTCGCCGGCGAGGGCAGCTTCGCGCAGCGGCTCGGCGACGTCCCATGGCTGTAGTCGGCCGGAGAATGCGCTCAGCCACTCTGTGACAATGCTGTCGCTACTCATAGTGGATCGTGACGCTGCCGATCACGTCCCGGAAGTGCCGATCCAGGAATCCGACGAACGACGAAAGCAACTGCCAGCGATCCTCATCGTTCTTGGCGTTGACCTGCGCGACCAGCACGCCGCCGAGGCACTTCTGGAACCGTATCCACCCAGGATACGAGGCGTGCACCCACTTCTGCTCTCCTTGTTTCCGCGTCCCGACACGGTGCAGCGTACCCCGCTTCCGCTGGCGGAGTTCCAGTTCCTTCTTGACCAGCGCGCCGTAAAGCCCCGTGCTCAGGCTGTTCGGCACAACCGTGACCTTCACCATGGTCTGTCTCTCCTACAAACCTAGCCCCTTCTTCCGACCGAGCACGCCGTCGACCCAGCGTTTCTCGTCGGTGCCACTCGGATAAAGCGCCGAGAGCGACTGGGCGAGCTTCCAGAATCTCGCGTCGCTGCCCGCGCCGTCCTCGACGAGGAACCGCTTCAGGGCTTCGCCGCGGCCGGCGGCGAACAGGATCATGCTCTGGTGGATGCGATCCAGGACCGTGGTCCCGAGCGGAGAGGCGCCCACGGCCCAGTCGCCGGCCTCAGTCTCTTGCTCGGCTGCGTCGAGTTCCTCGAACAGGCTGAGTTGTCGCTCCTTCTTCTTGCGACGACGCGGCGTCGCAGCGGCCTCGGCGTCCTTCCCGAACAGGTGCTTGGTCCGCTCCGCGACCGAGAGCAACCGGGCCTTGTCGCCTTTGACTTCCACAACGGTCGGCAACTTGTCAAGATGAGCCCCCAGTCCCTGGGCGATCTTCCGCGCCGCATCGAACTCCAACACGTATCCGCCGCCCGGCTTTGCCGCCTTGCCCGTTTCGGCCGTTTCTTCTTCGCCCTCATCCTCAGCCGCTTCGTCGGGTTGTCGCTTCGCGCCCTTCCCGTTCCCCGTTCCCCGTTCCCCGCTTCCTCCGCCGATCGTCCAGAGCCACATGGCCGTCAGCCGTGCGTCAGGCCCCAAGCCGCTGGCGTCGGCGTCGGCAAAAAGCATGACGAGGGCTTCCTTCGACACCGCGGCCCAAACCTGCTCCAGGTACTCGCCGAGCGTGACCACGTCACCGCTGGCCTTCTCGACCCGGCTGTAGCGGCTGAACACCTCCAGCGCCGGCCCCAGACAGGCGAAGATAGCGTCGGCACCGACGACACCCTCGGCCGCCAGACGCGGCAACCATGCGTGGATACGCTTCGGAAGCTCTGCGAGGACTTCACGCCATTCGCCGACGTCGTCCTCGCGGACGGAACCGTCAGGGTTTTCGCGGGGGCGACAAGCGATGTGGACGCTGGAGCCCAGCCGCGCTTGTCCCTGGGCCGCGACGCGCGTCTCCATCTCGGTGTCGATGGGCCACGAGCCGGTGACTACGAAGCCGGCGTCGATGGCCGCCTTCAGGATCGCTTCCCAGCTCGCGGTTGTCTTGCTAGCGAAGACGATCGTCCCGACGCCGCTCGGCGCCAGGACGCGGCGACACTCGGCAAAGGCCTTGGTCATCTCGCGCTCATAGAACGCAATGTCCTTGTTGCGTGTGTTGAGCTTGTGGGGCATATCCACGATGATCTCGGCGTCCTTCGGCACGGCGCTTTCGCGAAAGAGCGACGGGTGGATGTCTGCTATGGTGCGACGCATCCAGACGTAGAAGAAGTCGGACAGGTACGCGTAGGCGACCGAGTCGTAGTACGGAGGATCGGTCACGAGCGCCGCCGCCGCATCGTCGGGGAGGGGGTGGTTCGTTGCGGAGACCTGTTCGACATGGCCGGGCAACATCGACAGACTTCCGTTGAGTTCGCATATCTTCACCACCCAGCCCAGCGCGCCCTCGAAATCACCGGTTGCTCCAGAGAAGATGTTGGCTTCGGCGAAATCCCACACCATGCCGAGCGCTTGACGGCCGAAAGTGTTGGCGATCTTCACATAGCCCTGGTCCCAATGGGTGTTCGCCGACAACCGGTCAGCCTGACGTCCCAGAACGAGACCGAGGCACGTCATCACTGCCTCGGTCAAACTCCCATCCGGCCCGTCCGGAAACGAAGACCCCGCTGGCGGCCCCGAAAAGGCGGTTCCGGCCCCGGCGGCGTCCGCTCCCGCCTCGGAACGGCTCATCCCTGCCGAGGAATCAGCCTTCCATTCCCGGGAATGACCCAGTGATTCCTCGGAATGGGCGGTCCCTGCCGAGGAGCGGGCGGTCCGCGCCTTGGGATGACCGGCCCGTTCAGGGGAATGGGCGAGCCTCGCCAGAGCGGGACTCGACGCCTCCCGTCCGCACTGGGACGCCGCCTGTCGAACCAGCCGGGCAAGTGTGGTCAGAGCTAGTGCCTGCCGGGGCGAGAACAGGTCGCCCCAACGATCCATGCCATAGATCAAAGGCTTGAGGATGCGAAACGTGCCCTCGTGTGAGATTGCTTCGTCTGGCACGAGGCTTCGACGGCCCCCTCTGCTCTCCTCGATCCCCTCCGCGGCCCGCCGCCCCTTTTGCGAGCGCTCCGTTCCGTCGGCGCGTTCGCGCCGCTCCAACTCGGCCGCCGCCGCGTCGAACGCCGCTTGGTCGGCCTTCGTCGGCAGGCGATAGAAGCGTCCTCGCACGTCGGGACGGGTCGTTACGACACAGAACAGCCGGGCGTCCGCCGCACCGCCGCGGCGCTGCTTGAGCTGTGCCCGCACGGAATCCACCTTGGTCGTGAAACCGGTGACCGGGCAGGTCGCGCTGCCGCGGGCGACGGTGCCACCCTCGACCTCGCTATCCTTCGCGGGTTCGAAGACCTCGAGCAACGGGCGTTTCACGCATTTGGCGACGGGCCGGCCGTCCTCGACAAATGTGACGTCGACGGTCCGCGTCTTGACCTTCCCTTGTGCATCACGCACCCAGCGCAGGGCCCTCTTGCGGCCGGCCTTTTTCGCCAGCCAGAGCGACCGCATCAGCGGGACCTCGACGGGGATGTCACCGTGGCCGGGCGCTTCCGACAGAATCGTCCGCGCCCACAAGTATGCGATCGGCGTCGCGCCGTCGGAACCCTTGGGGTAGAACTCGGCCAGCTCTTTCTCTGCGTGTTCCTTGACCCACTGGCCCCACTTGCGGACCTCGTCGGCCAGCTTCTGGCCGCACTTGGGGATGTACTCCAGCACCACTTTGTTGAGCAGGACGGCGATGGGATTGAGATCGCTGGCGAATGCGTCGGCCCCGGCCCGCAGGGCCTCCAACGGAATCGACCCGCCACCGGCGAACGGGTCCACCACCAGCGGGCGAGTGCCCGGCTCACCGCCCAGCGTCTCATGTGCCGCCTGTGTAAGGACCCGAGCCGTCTCCAGGAACGCCGGGTCGGTCGAGTTGTCCCAGTTGGCGAAGTCGGCGATGAAGTCCAGCAGCACACGACGCAGTTCGACGGGGTCGTCGAGAACGCGAGCGTCCTTCTCGATCGCGACCAGGCGCGAGAAGGTGTCCGGGCTGACGCCCATGTGGCCGGAATGCTTCTTCGCCCACGCACCCATGCGCTTGCGGGCCTCGGTCAGGAACTGTTGGGGCCGAATGACCACGCCTTCGGTCGGCTTGCAGCCACGCGGCGCGCGGATCTCGGGGCCCATCGGACCGTCGGCCCCCTCTGACTTGGCGAGTTCCAGCCACGTAGTCAGGTCTTCCGGGTCGGGCCACAGCGACGCACAAACCACTGCCCGACAAGCCGCCAACGGCCGCCGCGCCCACCAGATGTGGAGCGTCGAAATGTGCCCGTGCCGGATTGATTTCTCGCGCCGCGCGTGTGCAGAGATCCGTGCAATGGGCAGGTCAACTTCGATCAGTCGCTTAGGGTACGCACCTATCACAGATCGATCTCACCTTCGTGAACGATGCGCTCGAGGAGCGCTTTGAGTGGCAGTACGCGCGGGGGAAGGACCGACCGGTCAGACGCGTCGTCGATCCAACAGATGAGAACGTCGACGTCCTCCGCCTTGTGATTCATCGAAAACTCGCTCGAACGCATCTTGAATTCAGCGATAAGATAGGCGTTGCTGCTGCGGTCGATGAGAATGGCATCAGGCTTTGTGTCGGCTTTGTAGCCGAGCCTGTCCAGAAGTGTCTTCGACGCGCCGCAGCAGTAGCGAAAGTCAGTGTACTCGGACAGCACTCCGAAGGTCATGTAGACGTCGGGCTCAGTCTGGGGATTCCATCGCTCAAGGTTGCCGGGCGCGAACGGCTCAATGTGGAGGTGCTTGAGTTGGTCACGATCAAGCACAGTCGGCGCAGGAGCAGCGACGCCTTCGGGGGCAGGCCCAGCAGGCTTCCGTGGCGGTGTCAGCCGCAAGACCGCCCCATCCCAGAGAAGCTTGACCTCGTCCCCGTCCTCCAAGTTGAACGACTGGTACAAGGGAGCAAGCCCACCGATGAAGGTGTTCTTATCAAGCCTACCTTTGACGTTGAGATGCTCGAGGCCGTCGATGACCATTGTGTACATCTGGTCGGACTGTAGCCCGGCATCGCGGACGAACTGTACACCGAGGTAAAGGCCCCGGAATTCGCGGTAGCTCGGTCGGATGGTTGCAGTGCCTTCTACCATTTGTGTCGTTCCCGCCAATCATGAACTCACCAATCTCGGGTCTTCGCCAACTCTTCGCGCTGCGCCTCAACCAGCGTCACGAGCTCCCGGAGAGAATCGCGAAGCTCGGCATGCTCGTCCTGTGGCTTGTACAGTAGGACCTCCAGCTTCATGGTACGCTGAAGGCTCTGCGCAACATCAGCATGAAACGCTGTCTGCGGCGTAAGCATGAAATGCGGCCTACTACCGGGGTACATGGAAGCGTGCCTTTCCAACATCAACTGCACGTCGGGATCAGCAATGCCGCAGCCAATGAAAAGCATGGTGTGCGTTAACGCCAACGCGTCAAGCAGTCCGTAGAAACCAGGGTAACTGTATCGCGCGTTCGTGTACTCCCGGCGGGTAAAGACCATCTCGTCGGGCGTATCAACCGTTCCGTGAGCCTTCAACACGCAACGACGGTCGCCTCGCACCACGACGGCCACATCGGCCTTCGAATACTCTTTGACGTAAACCGTGCCGTGCGACTCGCCTGCGACGAATGTATCATATATCTTATCCACATTTTGCGTCAGCACAATACGGCTATCAAGCTTGAAAATGTCTTTATGGATGTCCGCAGCTTGAAACCGTGGGGCGACGAATTGGTCATGGATAAAGGCGTTCCACTCAGTGCCGAGCTTGTGCTTAATGATCTCGCATGCCGTCAGGTAGTCTTTCTGTCT
>CAYMME010000329.1:0-10789 GCA_964391465.1 uncultured Planctomycetales bacterium | reverse complement strand
GACTGATGGTGGGCAGGGCGGCGATGCGATGTCCGCCTTCGTCTTCGCGGCGTTGCGCCCGCGGTAAGGCTCGATGTGAAAGTTGACCTTCAACCCGTGACGGTCGGCGACCTCGAGGATCAGCGGCACGGTCTTGTCCGTCGCGGATCCTTGGCCCCACCACGAAAGACAAAGCACCCCCACGCGCGCGTCGCGAATCTGGCGCATGTGCGTCGCCAACTCGTCCGCGTTGCTCGAGCTGTGGCAACCGAGACCCGGGTAGAAATTCGCCCCGATGTCGTCCGGCGGCTTGTACTGCCCGGACGGGCCGCCGCCGCCCGGCTTCTGAATGATGTTGTGGTTCCAGTGCATCCACTGCCCGTCGGTCGCGGGAGTGCCGTACCACGGGTAGTAGAACACATGAACATTGGACGCGGGCCCGAGATTCCGAGGCTCCGAGCCGGACGGCGTCGCCGAAGCGCAGCCGCCAAGGACCACCATCAGCAACCCCGACGGAACCGCGGTGCGCCCGAACCGATGTTGTTTGCGTTTCGATGTGATCATCGTGTGAGTATACGGACGGGCCGACCCGGCGCCCACCGAGGCGTCAACCGGGCGGCGTGAGACAATCGAAGGAGCAGCCGGCAGAGTGGAGCGTTCAGGATCCAGGATCCAGGATACAGGGTACAGCGTTCAGGGTTCAGTGCAACGGCGATCCGCGACCCGAGTCCCGAGCGCGAGCGAGCGGGTCACATCGATTGCGGAATGCAGATTGCGGAGTGATGTTTAGCGGCGACCCGGAGGGGAGCGCGTACGTGCAAAGCACGGACTGCAGATGGCAGACAACCGGAACCGCGGTCATCCACTGAACCCTGAACCCGCAACGCATAACTAGACGAAACGACGTACGTCCATGCGAGAAGCACGACAAGCGGGCGTCCTCAGAACAACCCGGGCACCTGCCCGTACAGATCGCCCTGTTCCGCGCCGTCCTCCATGAGTTGCAGCAGCGCTTCGGCAAGCTCGATTTCCGGGGCAAGCGTCGTGTCCCCGAGTGCCGCGGCGTCGGCGGTGATTCGCTGCACGGCGGTCTGCATGGCGGCGATGGCAGCACTGGGATCCTCGCCGTACACCTCGGCCGCGTCACGCATGCCCGCAACGAGTACGGCCAGGGCTACCGACTTGCCGACGCTGGCCTGCTCGAAGAACTGTTCGCGGTCGTCCGGTTCCTGGTTCTGGTAGGCGGGCTGGAGCGTCTCCGTGACGGGCTCACCTTCCGGCGTCTCGTAGCTCAGTTGCCCGGTGGCGCTCAGCCCGGTCAGGTCCGTGCCCGTCTCCGGCGTGAGTCGAACGAGCAGGGCACCCTTGCGGCGGCTCAGGAAGATCGTGCTGACGTCCATACCGGCGCCCGTGCCGCCATCGGCCGCCGGGAAGCCGTACGCGTCAGCCACCGTGAATCCTCCCGCCGGCGTCAGATCCAACGTCAGATCGTAGGCGATCGGGCTGACGAGCCAGGGCCAGTCGTCATCCATCAGCTCACCCACATCGTCGTTGTCGAAGAGGCTGAACGCGTTCCCGCCGCGGATGTGCGACATGGCGTTCAGCAACTCCTGCCGCATTCCGACGCCCACGCCGAAGACCGTGATGCCGATTCCGTCCGTGGCCCCGGCGGTCACGATCTGCTCGAACTCGGTTGCGCTGGTCGCGCCGACGTTTGGCTGTATGTCTGTGAACAGCAGGATGCGCGTCTCGTCGGTCGTCGTCCCGGCCGTCCGTGCGATCTCGTACGCCCGCCGCAGGCCTCCCTCCATGTCGGTCACGCCCCCGGTGCTCAGTGCGTCGACGGACGCCTGGATGGTCACCTGATCATCGCCGCGGGTCAGACCGAGCGGCGTCTTCACCGTCGTGCCGTAGGTGACGATGGCGATCTCGTCGCCGGCTCCCAACTCCGCGGCAATGGCCGAGAGGAGGTTCCGCGACACCTCACCGGGCGTGGGGTACTCGGAGTTCTCTGTCACGTAGCCCCATCCCATCGAGCCGGATATATCCACCGTGGCAATGACGGTGAGGCTCGGCCGCCGGAACGTCTCCATGTCGATGGTCGACGACATGCCCACCTGCACCCAGCCCGACGCCTCGCCGTCCGCGGCTGGGGCTACGCCCAAGGCCGCCCGCAGGCACAGCACACGCGCGCACGCCTCACCCGTCAGGCCCAGGTCATGTTCGGAGAACATCCCCTCCACGACGAATGCCTCCGCCGGAGGCACCTGGCCGCTGGCGATCAACTCACGGGCCAGGCCCAAGTCCTGTGCGCCGCCCTGCGTCGCCCCGAATTCCGCGGCAAGCGAAGGGCCGCCGAGCGGGGCACTGCCAAACCCGGCCGCATCGAAGGTGCCCGGCAGTGACGTAATCGTGGTGTAGTCGCATGCGGGTACCAGTGCCACGAGGCCCGCGCACGAGCAGACAAAAACGGCAAACATCGAGTTCTGTTTCATGGTAGACCCCCTGAAGTCCTCTTTGCTTAAAGATGCGCGTAACGTTCGACGGCGTTCCGTCGGCCTGTGCTTGGGTGGATGCCGTGTCCCGGGGCTACATCGCTTTTCGTGGCAACTGCTGAAGTGTTGCGGCGCCGTCTGGTTACCAGACCACGACGGCCTTCCAACGAGTGGATCGAGCCGCCATGGGCAGGTCGATCCACCACGAATCCCCTCGGGCCGTCGCGGGGTGCTCCGCTCGGCCCACTCGCACGATCGGTGGCGCGGGGAGGCCGAAGACCTCCAGACGCCAGCCGCGCTCGGTGTGATCGTCTGAGTCGACGCGGCCACGCGGGGTCGCGGTCAGCGCGAACGACCGTGACGAAACGCGAGTGGCCGTCAGCGAAGTGATTCGGTGCTTGCCGTTTTCGTAGTCGTACGTCGCGCCGTCGTCCTCATACAGCTCGAACGTCGTTTCCCAGGGTCGTGCCATGTCCCCGACGTAGACGGCCGCCGTCAGCGGATCCCAGAGTTGGTCCCGCGTGCTGTCGCTCGGTTCGGTCCGGACGATAACGGCCGGGGCCCGGACGTAGACGGGGATCACATCCGGCTTGGGCTCGACCGCTACCCGGCGTTTCGCCCGAAGCGGCTTGCCCGTCCAGTAGTCGTACCACCGGCCGGGGCCGAGTTCGGTGTACACCTTGCCGCCACCGACGACAATCTGCGCCCGCGGTTGCGTGATCGGTCGTACCAGCAACGAGTCGCCGAAGAAGTACTGCGACGCGACATTCCGGAACCGCCGCTCCTTCGGGTAGGCCATGGCCATCGCCCGCATCATTGGCAGCCCGCCGACGTGAGCGTGCCGCGCAGCCGAGTAGACGTAGGGCATCAGGCGCATTCGCTCTTGCAGGATGTGGCGGACGACCCGCTCGGCGCGGGCGCCGTAGTGCCACGGCTCACGCGGGCCGAACCCGTGAAATCGCGTCAGCGGGCAGAAGGCAGCGAACTGCGCCCAGCGTACGTAGAGTTCCCGCGACGGGTTGCCCAGGAAACCACCGCCGTCGGTCGTCCAGAAGGGGATGCCTGAGAGCCCCGCATTCAGCCCCATCTGCACTTGAGCAGCCAGGCACTCCCAACTCGCGCTGACGTCGCCCGACCACAGCGACGTGCCGTAGCGCTGAATCCCGACGCCGCCCGTGCGCGTGATGTTCACGACGCGCGTCGGGACTGCATCGCGTTGCCCGTCGTAGAGGGTGCGGGCCCACGCGTTGTTGTAGCGATTGCGGATGCTCGCGGCCGACGGCACGAGGTCGCGGAACGTCTGCCCGGCCGACCCGAGCCAGTCGCCCTCGTCGGTCCACCAGCCGGCCACTCCGTGCTCCATGAGCCTGGCGAGTCGCTTCCGGTACCAGGCGAGCGTCTTATCGTTGAAGAAATCGATGAACGCGCTGCGGCCGCGGTGGTAGTTGCCGGTATGTACGGAGCCGTCCAGCCGTCGCAGCAGCAAGCCCGCGCGTCGCAACTCGCCGTATGTTCTCGCCCGCAGGTTGACCGCCGGCTTGAGGATTAGGATCGTCTTGAACCCGAGCCGGTCCAACTCGCGGAGCATCCACCGTGCCCGCTTGAAGTGCTTCGTGTTCCAGCGAAACGCTCCGATCCACTCGTCCCATTGGAAGTCGAGAATCAACGTGTCGCTCGGAATGCTGCGTTCGCGCAACTCGCCGGCGAGCGCGACGACTTCCTCGGCCGTGCGGTATCCCGGCACGTCGCCCCAGGGCACGCGTGAGAACTGCGGTCCCAGCGACCACAGCGGCGGCATCGGCGCCCGGCCGGTGAGCTCGGCGTAGCGGCGCAGCACCTCCTGCATCGTCGGTCCCGACAGTACGTAGTAGCTGAGGTAGCCGTCCGCGGCCGCGAACGTGATGCGACCCTTGTGCGAGAGATCGAATTGGGCGACGTTCGGGTTGTCGACGACGACGCCGTAGCCGCGAGTGCTGATCCAGAAGGGGATCGGCACGTCGCCGCCGACGTGTCCGGCATGGTACGCGGCCATGTCGCGGCGCTGGCCGACCCGATCCAGATCCACGAATGCGTTCTGGCCGAGCCCGTAGACGGCCTCGCTACGGCTGACCGCCCACGTGATCGCCGCGCCCTGCTCGAAGTACCCACACGGTCCTGCGGCCGCTTCGCTCAGAGACGCACCGTCGGCGTCCGCGAAGCGCAGGCGCACGGGATCGGTATCGAATCCGACGATGAGCGAATCCGTCGAGATCGTGCGGCTGCGCCGACGCAGTTTCCAGGAACCTGGCTTCCGCTTGCGCGCGACGTCGAGATAGCGTGTGGGCTCGTTCTCCCAACTCGGGCTGGGGTGCCAGAGCACGTGGACACACCCGTCACCGACGGCCGTGAGTTCCGCCCACGCCCCCGTCGTCCGAATCTCGGCACGACTCCCGTGGACCGTCACTTCCGTCAGTCGCTCCGGCCGGCAGCGACGCGTCATCTGGTCGAGGGATATGTTCACTCTTGCGCGATCTTCCAAAGGTGGCCGTCGCTGCGGATGAAGAGGGCCGAGCCGGAGACGGCGGGCGTGGCCAGGATCAGCTCACCGAGGTCGCTCTCGCCCACAACCTTGCCCGCCTTCTCACCGGGCTCGACGACCTGGCAGAGCCCCTTCTCGTTGACGAAGTAGAGCCGGCCGTCGGCCGCGACCGGCGACGCGCTGAACGGCCCCTTGATGCGGAGCTTCCACCCGTTCTTCCCCGTGGCGAGATCGGCGCAACTGACGATGCCGCCGGAATTGACCGCGTACACCCGGCCGCCATAGATGACCGGGCTGGCCGTTCCGGGCCGCACACGCCTGGATCGCCAGGCGATGGCCGGACTCCCGGTGTCCGGATCGGGCCGCAGGGCCACGACCCCCTCACCCGGCACGATGATCATTCCGTCGTGCACGCACGAGGAGGGAATGCCGGCGCACTTGTCCGACAGGACCCAACGCTGCACACCCGTGCCCGGATCATGTGCGGATATGCCGCTCGTGGTCTGGAGCAGCACTGCGTCGTCGTTCCGTTCCGCCCCGCGCCACACTCCGGGCGTCGCGTGGTTGAACAGCCGCTCCCGCAGGATCCGCCAGCGGTTCCAACCTGTTGCAGTATCGATGCCGATCGCGAACGAGTTCCCGTCGTTCTCGAGCAGCGCGACGAACGTGCCATTGACCACCACCGGTGACGACGCCAGACCGACGTTGTTCCCGATTCCCGGATAGTCCTGGGAGAGAGCGCGCAGCCAGAGGGTATTGCCGTCGAGGTCCAGGCACACGACGTCGCACGTGGCGAACAGGGCGAAGACCCGACGCCCGTCACTGACCGGCGTGGGCGCCGCCATGCACGTCTTGGGATGGCACATCGTGCGCCCGGTTGCCCAGATCCGCCGTTCCCATTGCTTCGCGCCGTTCCGCGCATCGAAGCTGATCACGTGCAGGGTGTCCTGAGCGACTCCGCTGCAACAGGTGACGATGACGTGGCCACCGACGACGATCGGACTCGATAACCCGCGGCCGGGCAACGCTACCTTCCAGGCGATGTGCTTCGACTTGGTCCACGTGACCGGCAGGCCCGTCTCGGCCGAGACGCCGGTGCCATCGAGGCCACGGAAGCCGGGCCAGTCTGTTGAAGCCGCGCGCACGGTGCCGGCACACGCGAGGATGGCCAAAGCGCAATGCCACCTCATGGCCCCGTCTCCGCTGCGGGTTTCGTGGCGGCGGTTTGAGGTCGGCTAGCGGCGGGTTGCGCCTTCTTGGCTTTCTTTGTGCGTTTGGGCCGTGTGGTGGAAAGGACCGCGGCACCTTCGGCGTCGCACACCCGCAGTTGGAACTGCCAGTTCTGCGCCCACGAGTCCTTCTGGTTGTTCTGCGAGATCTTGAGCAGCATCGTGTTGCGGCCGGACCGCAACGCTGCCTTGATGCGGTACTGATCTAT
Organism: uncultured Planctomycetales bacterium; assembly: GCA_964391465.1. GTDB lineage: Bacteria > Planctomycetota > Phycisphaerae > UBA1845 > CAYMME01 > CAYMME01. The sequence goes on along the minus strand of CAYMME010000329.1, from coordinate 4,359 downwards.
GGCGCTGCCATGATGGTACTCTTCGTGGGCGAAGAGCAAGTCGCCATTGAGCCAGAGCTTGATCCCGTTGAAGGTGCCGATGCGGATCTCGGCCGACTCGGCGCCCTTCGACGTGAACTCGCCGAACGCGTAGGCGATTGCATCCTTGTGGCCCCCCAGCCGCTTGTTCAGGTTGACCACGCCGTAGTCGTCCGAGGTGGCCGTGTCGATCCACGCCACCGGGCCGAACTTGCCCGGGCATTTCGCCTTCAGGTCGACCGTTTTCTCGGGCGGGTAGACGACATCGAAGCATTCGCTGTCGGTGTTGTCGAACGGCCCGATCAGCCTCCACTCCAGGATGAAGCCGAAATGCCGGGGTACGTCGACCTCAACGCCCAACTTCGCAAGCTGCTCGGTGATCTGCTTGACCTGGTCCGGGTCCACCGCCCCCGACAATGCCTTGCGATAGGCCTTACGGGCGGCATCGAGGTGCCGTGTACCGTCGGTGAGCAGGCGGGCCACCGCGTCTCGCCGAAAGGCCGAGCCGGGGTCGCGCAACATGCCGGGGATCAGGCGGTCGGGCGCGGTCTCGTCGACGCGGGCGAGCCATTCGTATGCCACCCGCCGCGCCCGAGCGCCGTGCGACGTGTCTCGAACGAAGGCCTCCAACGCCTTGACCGGCAGCGTGCCGCCGTTGGCCAGCGCCCGGTCGCCGATCGCATCGACCGCCGTGCGGATCCAGTTTGACGCCACCGGTCCCGCGTCGTCGATCGCGGCGAGAATCTCCGGCAGCCATTTCGCATCTGCCTCGGCCAAGGCCCGCCACGCGCGAGCCGCGTCTGCGCCCATCGCACCCTCCGCCCCGACGGCCTTGACCGCTGCCAGGTGCCGCCGGACGGCGTCCGGTCCGGCTGGCTCGTCGGCATCGGAGGCTGCCGCGCGCACCGCGGGAGACGTGGCAATGCACACGGTCACCGAGAGCAAGAAGATCGTCCTGCACGCTCGCATCATTCGATTCCACACCACGACGAGTCGTCGGCCCGGGAATGCGGACCCAACGTTCGCGGCGGACGTGCCAATCTTACGGGGCGCCGCACGGGAGTGCCAGCCGTTGCGGTGGCGCCGTCGCTTGCCCTCGGTCGTTCATTCGCGTACACCAATGCCGTCGCATGAACGAAGGCGCCCTCCAACTCGTCGAGCAGCACCGTGACTACGTCCGGGCCCTGGCCAAGCAGATCGCCCGGGGCCTTCCACCCGAGGTCGACCTGGACGAACTGATTGCCTCCGGTCAGGTCGGATTGGTCGAGGCCGCGCAGCGCTACGAACCGAGACACGGCGTGGCATTCCAGACATACGCCTACTACCGGATCCGGGGCGCCATCTTCGACGGGTTGCGCAAGATGCTCTGGCTGCCGCCCACGCTGTACCGGCAGATCCGGTTTCGGGCCGGCGCCGACCAGATCGCTCGCGAGCAGGCCGCCGCCGGCGCGGCCGATGACGACCCCGACTCTCAGGCCGACCGCCTGGCCACCGCCGTCCGCGACATGGCTGCGATCTACGTACTGTCGCTGGATTCCGAGCAGGTGGAGTCCGATACTGTGGCCGATGACGCGGGTCCGGCCGAGGTCGCCGAGCAGCGAGAGGTCGTCCAACAGCTCCGCGAGGCGATCGACACCCTGCCGGAGCGGAAGCAGCTCATCATCCGGGGGTACTACTTCGAGGGTCGCAAGCTCACCGAGATCGCCGGGGACCTCGGCGTTTCACGTTTCCAGGCCTCACGGCTGCACACCGAGGCCATTCGCGAGCTGCGGGGCCACCTCGAATCTCACCAGGATCAGCCCCCTCCGTAGCTGGACTGAGCCGGTTCTCGGACCGATGAAACGGTACCTGCGTCGGTAGCGCTCACTGCCCTTGGGGACCGCGCCGGATGAATCCGGCGACTCGGGCAGCTTCAGTTGTCGAGGACCTACCGCTAATGCCGACAACGTGTCTCAATCACGCAGAGATCGAGCGTCTCCTCGACTCGGTGCTGCAGGAATGCGCCGACGCGCCCGTGGATCTGCTCGGGATCGGCGACGCTGAGGGCGAAGCGCGATACCTGGACTACCTTCGACCTTCCTTCCTGCGTACGCTTGTTGACATCGTCGACTTCTGCCAGTCGCACGGTCGGGGCTCCGTCCGCGTGCTGGAGATCGGGGCGTTCCTCGGCGTGGTGAGCGTCGTGCTGTCGCGGGCGGGCTTCGCCGTCACCGCCACGGATATCGAAGAGTTCATGGCCTGTCGGACGCTCCAGGAAAAGCTCGACCGCAACGGTGTCCGCTACGCTTCATGCAACCTACGGGACTACGCCATTCCGTTCGACGATGAGGCCTTTGATGTCGTCGTGTTCTGCGAGGTGCTCGAGCATCTCAACTTCAACCCGCTGCCGGTGATCCAGGAAATCAACCGCGTCACGCGGGTCGGCGGATTGTTCTACGTCGCGATGCCTAACTTGGCCTGCCTCGACAACCGCATGCGGCTGCTTCGCGGCGAGTCGATTCACAATCCGATGAACGACTTCTTCGCTCAGCTCGACCCGAACGACAACATGATCGTCGGACTCCACTGGCGCGAATACACCGCCGCCGAAGTCAAGGAGATGCTCGAACGCATGGGCTTCGACGTGGTGCGCCAGACTTTCGCCGACCGAGAAGGCGACGACGCCCCCCGGCCCAGGTGGAGCCTCAAGGGCCGGATCATGAAGCATCTCTACCGGCGCCTGCTCGGCGTCGACTTCGACCACGACCCCACCATGAAGAAGGTGCAGGTGAGTTTCGCGGTCAAGAAGAAACCGTCGAACGTACGCTTTCACTTCTGCGACGCGACACGGCAGGTCGCCGCCGCGAACTCGGCGTCGCTGGGTGTCGAAGTGGAAGCAATCGCTTGAGCAGGCTCCCCGCCTACGGCCCTTTCGCAACCAGGAAACCGAGATGATGGGCCGTGTGCAGGAGGTGCAGAGTCCGGCATTCGTCCGCCGTCAGACTGCCGAACAGGGGAGAAGGGTGCAACTCGCCGGTATGGTTCTCGAGGCGGCCGAGCAGTTCGATCGCCTCGGCGATGGCTGCCGGTTCGTCGATGTCCGGGCCGGGAACCGACGCGGGAATGGTTCGCCCGCCGCTCGGAAGCCGACCGCTCCGCAGCACGCGCCGCAGCATGGGCCGGCCGAGCAGCTTCCGCACGAGCCACGGCAGACGAAAGCTGTACCCTTCCAGTGAACCGCGCATGTAGTACGACAGGTGCCAGCAGGTCCGACCCAGGTTCCACTGGCCGAGGGGTTCGTAGCTGCTGTCGCGCAAGCGCTCGATCTCGGCGATTGCTTCGTCGTACGTGCAGAATCGAAGAGAGCGACGTTCCATTTCGGGGCTCCGTGTTCAGCGTGCCGCAGGGGCGCTGCCGGACGTCTCACCCAACTCGCGAATACTGCGCATGATCGCCTCCGCCGCGGCGGCGACGGTCTCGCGGTCGCGCTTGGTCGGCAGGTAGGGCGACAGGTCGACCGGCGGGCCGATGGTCACGCGGGCCTTGTGCCTCAGCACGATCGGCCAGTAGATGCTGTCGGCGTAGCGGGTGCCGGTGATGTGCACGGGCACGACCGTCGCCCCGGTCCGCAGGGCAAGCATGGCCACGCCCTCCTTCGGGTCGACGGTTTCGCCCGGCGGAGCGATGCGGCCTTCGGGAAAAATACCGAGCACCTTGCCCGAGCGCAGAAGGCGCATGGCGGCCCGCGCTGCCGGAGCGTCCAGGCCGTCCCGTTTGACCGGGATGCACCCCACCATGTTGACCCAGTACCGCAGCACCGGGATTGCGGAGAACTCCTTGGCGACGAGGAAGCCGATGTAGCGCCGTGGGCAGAGCGTAGTGACAAGGACAGGGTCGATCGAGCAGGTGTGGTTCGCCGCGATGATTACCGGACCCTCAGCGGGGATGGTTTCGCTGCCGACCTGCCGGAGGCCGTACCACAACCGGCAGATCAGGACCACCAGGAGTTTGCTGATCGCGATCTCCAGACCGTAGATGCCCCGATCGTAGCGGCGGTAGGCCATGGCACTGATGATCGCGATCGCCACCACCGCCGCCACGGCCGCGACGAGCCACGCGGCCAGTGAGAAAGCGTCCATTTCGGCAATCGTACGCTGCACCAGTACGGGCACCCCGTTCAAGTACGCCCGTGCCCGAAGCATCGGCACGGCGGTTCGCGCAGTGCCCGTAGTCTACACGCTTTACGTCCGATCCGCCGCGCGAAAGTCGTAGACGAGTCCAGCGCCCGAACCTACAATTGCGGCGTCAAGTGCTGTGTCCCAGAGTTGCCGAGGCGTATCTGATCCGAACCGCGACCGTGAG